>CAMATH010000045.1 GCA_945860955.1 Planctomicrobium piriforme | reverse complement strand
CGCCAGCGCCACAGGTTGTAGTCCGCATGCAGTGGCCCCCCCGGTCGCAGACGATTGTCCTCGTTCATGAACCGATAGCGGATTTCACCACCGGTCGAGACCGACAGGGGAACGCCGAACAGTTCGGCCTCCATGTCCTTCAATTCTTCTCCCAGCACGTAGTCGTGTTCCGGATCTTTCTTGTAGGAAAAATCGTTCTGGAAGAAGAGTGGTTTGTAGGGGCCGGTGGGAGGAAGCGTCTTCGGGCCAGGAAACGCCGGCGGGACTTTTTTCTTTTTCGCGGGAGTGTCGGCCGGCTCAACCGTGACGGGGGGAATGGCCGGCAAAGCAGCCGGTTCGGCTTGGTGCGGTACCGGATCTTCCAGAACGGGCGCGGTTAGTTCATCGTCGTGTGGTGCCGGTTGAGGGTTGCCCGTCGCCGTGGGTGAACCCAAATCGGGCACCGGGGGGAGATCGTCGTCGGCGAACAACGGCGACAAAACCAAGCTGCCCAGCAAGACCGACGTCACGATTCTTCGGAAACTGCGGATCACGTGCCGACTCCGTTCGGGAGATTCTGGAATGGAATCCTTCCATTCCGTCGATTCGGTCTCTCGGCATTCCGCGCGAAGCTTCGCCGGCAGTCGCTGGCTGGCGAAGCCCCCTGATTCTCCACGGAGCGCGAGTGGAAATCCGGTGACACCTTTCGTTATCGGTAGAAGCGGGAATCTCGTTAAAGAACAACCACCGTGGGTCATGCGGTCCGCGAAACCGGAATTTCTTCACATGGTCCGTCGGTCCGCAGGACGGTAGAAATGGAAAGCTATGCCGAATTCGTAGTCTGGGGAGGCGGTGTCGGTTCGTGGAATGCCAACCAGGAAGCAGCGTGACGATTCCATTTTGTTGTTGAATTTATGAACGAGGGACGGTGAAATGAGGGACGATCACTCGACATGACTTCCCTTCCCGCGTCGTCATTGGCATTTTCCTGAAAGGAAAACCGATGCCCTCTCCGCAAGACACCGGCAAGCAAAGCCCGGCGGTGGTCTGGCTGGCGACCAGCGTCACGCTCGTCGCCGGGGTCGCATCGTGCGCCCTGATCGCGGTCGCGATGAACGCCGACCTGCTGTCGATGCTGCGGACGGGAGGTCCCATCGTATTCGCGGCGGCCGTTCTCTGGTGGCTCTTGCGGGAACGCAAGCCAAAAAACCAGCAGGCCGACCGGTGGGGTTGGTTGAAACGCCAACCCAAGCGGAAGACTCAGCTCACTTTCACCCGCGCACGCGCCGCGGCAGCCAGTTCGTCCCCCGCCGCCGGCCCCCCGAGTGTCGAAACGATTCGGGAACTGAAAGAGGGGGGCAACACCTGGGTGCCGTCGGAATCTCGCCGTCGGACGTAGCGCGGCTAAGACGTCCTCAAGCGGCTGTTGTTAGGGGCATCGTCGCGACAAGTGGCGGACGGCGTTCCTACGACGCCGCGGTCTGGACGTCTTCGGCAGAGTTGAGTGGAGACAGATTGAAACGCCGCATCGGAAACAACCCGTGGCGCAGCCGCCGCTCGCCCCCTCTCCCCGCGCGCGACATTGCACGGCAAACACAACTCCGCTGCGGGGAGAGGAGTCGGGGGTGAGGTGGACACCCATCGAATGTAACGACTCTGCCCTGTGGAACGCCCTGTTTGCAATTCACCCGAATTCCTCCTCATCCGGCCTTCGGCCACCTTCTCCCCGAAAGCGGGGAGAAGGATCCGATTCAAGCCGAACTGCGTAGTCCCCCCCTCCCCGACGCCGACGCGACCGGAGCCGTCTCGAATACGACTTCGCGTTCCGCTGGCAGTTCTTCTTCCGCGGTTTCGGACGCTCCTTCCTCAAGTCCCTTCGGCCAGATGTGAAATCCGCCCCTCCACTGCACGTGCAACAGTTGCCAGACCCCCCAGATGCCCCGTCCCTCATTGAATCCCTCATACGAGACGTCGTGGCCGCGAATGTAGCGTTTACTCCACCAGCATTTTCCATCGTCCGTCTGGTACCGACCCCGGACGATGAACTCGCCGACCCAGTCGACACCATGCCCACTGATTCGTCCATCGCTGAACCGCAGATCGAGTTCAGTGCGAGATTTCGAACCCCATTGAATGAAGTAGCCGACCCACGGTCCGGAAGGGAACCGGGAGTCACTCTCCAGGACGGGCGCGGGTTGTTCGGATTCACTCATGGCGGGTGTCGCAGTGTGTGACGGATCGGGCACAGCCCGTCGGCAAAAAGGCCGGTCGAACGATGGCTCAATCTCGTCCGTCCATGCTACGCGCGCGTCGCGTTCGACTCAATTGGTTTTTTAAGAGTCGCGAGCAGGATTCCCGTCCCCAAACAGGCACTCACCACCGAGCCGAGCAACGTCCCGAGCTTGGCGGCCGCCAGTTGCCCCTCTGCAAATGCCAGCCCGCTGATGAACAGCGACATGGTGAAACCGATTCCCGCCAAACAGCCTCCCCCCAGCAGGATTGGCCAGGTCACTCCTTCCAACGGCCGGGCAACCCCCAGCCGAATCGCCAGCCAACTGAACAACACAATTCCCAGCGGCTTCCCCAGCACCAGACCGGCGGCGACCGACAGGGCGATCGGATCACGGAGCTCTTCGATCGCGATGGGCACACCGGCGTTCGAGAACGCGAACACCGGCATGATCACGTAGCTCACCCAGCCATGCATCGCGTGTTCCAATCGTTCCAGCGGTGACACGCTCTCCTTCGCCCCGCGGACCAGCTCCAGCGCCAATTCCCTGCGGTCGGTCGCCCCGATCTGCGGCGCTTCCTGCACGAGCCGATATTGTGCGTCCGAAAGCAAATCGCGAACAAACTGGTCGGGGAGCATTGCGCTGGCGGGTGTCAGCAGTCCCAGCATCACTCCCGCCACTGTGGGATGCACGCCCGACTTCAGAAACGCCAGCCAAATCATCGCTCCGACAATCACGTAGACGACAACCGACCGCACCCCCATCCGATTGAGCGCGTAGGTCAGCGCGAACCCCGCCAGACCGATCACCAGCCACGACACGACCAGATTCGAATTGTAGAACGCGGCGATCACCAGAATCGCGCCAATGTCATCCACAATCGCCAGCGACAGCAGCAACACCTTCAGCCCGTGGGGAACGCGATTCCCCAGCAGCGCCAAGACCCCCACCACGAACGCGATGTCGGTCGCCATGGGTACCCCCCAGCCCCGTTCTCCCGGCTGTCCATGTTGCAACAGCGTGTAAATGGTCGCGGGGACGATCATTCCCCCCAGGGCGGCGACGATCGGCAGGGCGGCCCGGCGGATTTCGCGCAGCTCGCCCGAGACCATCTCCCGCTTGATTTCCAGCCCGACGACAAAGAAGAATAGGGTCATCAACCCGTCGTTGATCCAGATCTCCAGAGGCTGATCGAGAACCAGCGAACCGATGCCGACTTGGGCGTGGATGTGCCACCACTCGAAGTAGTGGTGCGACCACTGGGAATTCGCCAGCCACAACGCCGCCACGGTGCAGATCAACAGCACCACGCCACTGGCGGCCTGGATATGCAGGAACCGCGCGACCGGGTCCAGAATAAAATCGACAGGGCGTCTCGGAAACGAACTCCGCTGGCTGGACACGAACGGCAACCCCGTTGCTGGCGAATGGGCGATTCAGTCCGCGAACAACTCGATCCCGCGGCTGACGAAGATCAGCCCTAATACTAGGACCGAACCAATGCACGCCACAAGCACGGCGGCTGTTCCAATCGACAAGGCCCGGGCCACATTGGCCGGCGGAGTCTGATCCCCGGTGTCAACCAGCAGCTTCAGCCCCTGCTGAAACATCTCGGCCGACAGAACGACGGTCAGCGCCAGGGTGATCGCCACCCACTGCCACAGTTCCAGGCCAAAGGCCATGCCGGCCGCCAGAACAATGCTGATGCCGAAAAAATGGACGAAGAACACGCTGTCGGCCCGCAGTCCCCAGGCGAGTCCGCGCTCGGCCTGGATCAGGCGTTGCCGCCAGGCGGGTCGCTTGCCACTGGGGACTTCGAGAGAGGGGAGTCGGTTTCGCGACGCGTCAACAGAGGGCAGAGTCGACATGGCAGCGGTCCCGCAGGGTCAACGTCCGTAGGGTTGCAGTAACGATCCCAACTGGGTTCCCGAACCGCCGGCACCGTAATTCCCCACGAACGGGGCGAATCGCGGCTCGACGGAGAAGCCAACGCTGTAGTTGTTCTTCATGGGGTCCGCCGACAAGCCAAAGTGCATCAGGAAGTCGGCACCCACGCGGGTCAAAGTCATCGACTGGCCGCGGCTCTCCCCCTCGGCAAGATCGTACGCGGCGCTGAGGGTCGAGATCCACTTCTGGCTCATGACGTAACTGTAACTGGCAGTTGCGATCTGGCTGTCGAGCAACGGTCCCCCTTCGATCTTGCGAAATCCCAGGTAGACGGTGCCGCGCGTGCTGCGCTGACTCATGATTCCCACGTTGAACAGCCGTTCGGGGTTGTCGAAGCTGTCGGTCAACGCCCCGGCGGTGATGTTCGTTCGGTCGCTGATGTACCAGTTGTACCGCATTCCGTACAGACCAAATGACTGTCCGAAATTGTCCCGATTGCTGTTGGGGAAGAACGTGGTTTCAAGGTCCAGTGTCATCCAGTCGCGGATGCGAGGAGCGTTGAGTGGCCCCGATTTGGTTTGCAGCCGGTTACGGAATCCCAGGCGAACCGCCTGCATGTCGTCGACCAGTTCGTTGAACGGCGCGCTCACTCCCGACGCGACTCCCGATCGTACCCCGAAGAACCGGGGTTGGAACTGGTTGGGGACCGTGCCATTGAACGTGTTCCGCAGCAACCGTCGGCGGAATTGTTCCTGTGAGTTGTCGTCAATTTCGTTGAACTGGGGCACCTCACTGAGGTCGGCGGTGCTTTGCGCATTCGACCAGTCGAGGTCAAAGGTCATCTTATGAGCCAATCCGTTCAGGGCGAACAGGTCGCTCGACACCTCGGGCCAGGCCCTCCAGAACTCCACGCTGCTCCGAAGTCCCAGGACTCCGTACAGTCGGCCGAGGGATTCGCCATTATCGGTTTGAGTCCAGTAGTCGGCTTCCCCCTGCACGTAGGGGACGAAGTTCACCGGCCCGAGTTGGAACGGCGCGTCGAGTTCGTTCTTCGTGGAAAAGACCCCCGAACTCGCGTTCGCTTCATACGGGAGTACGCTGAAGTAATCGTTGGGATCGGTCGGGGCGTCGGCGATCCGTTCCACGGCGTAACCGGCGTACGAGTGGCTTGAAAACGTGATCGGCGTGTCGAACAGCGGCTCGCCCAGCAGGGTCAGATCGCCCCGCGGCAGCCATTGGGTGTTGTTGTAGTAGTTGTAAAGCTGTGGCCGAACCATGGCCGACCACGCCCAGTTCTGCTGCTGCTGTTTGAGATACAGCACTGACTCATAATCTTTGCCGACGTCGTAGTCCTGTTCGCGATACTGTTCGAGGTAGTTCCGATCGCTGAGGAAAGCGAATTCGGAATCGAGGGTCATGTCGTACGGCAATTCCCATCGATCGCGGACCGAAATCCCGCCACGCAACTCTTGTTTTGGCTCCAGCGACAAACGGTCCCGACCGAGGTTGTCGTTGCCGGTGTCATAGATCAGCGTGCTCCAGGCGGTTCCACGGTATTCCCCGGCGTAGCCGAAGCGGTCGCGACCACGGTACGTACCGTCGATTCCCACCCGGGGGCCGCGGAAGCTCAGGTAATCCAACTGCAAATCCCAGCGTTGCCCTTCAGGCTTGTCGAGTCCAAACAGCTTGAACGCGTCCCAGACGGTGTCGATCTGGAATCCGAAGATGCTGTCGTACTGGACGTTGACGTTACGCAACGGGATGTTGGGGTCTTCGGCGGGCGCACTCAATTGCGGCAGGTAGAACAGCGGGACATCTTCGACCAGGAACGTCGTGTCGACCGCGGTCGCCCACAGCGTCTCGTCCGGTTCGTATTCGCCGGTCGCAGGGTTGAACTTCGCCGGGTTTTCGCCATTCCAGCCGACATTGCGCGGTTCGATAAAGATCTCGCTCGCCCGCAGTTCATAGCCGGGCTTGGCGAATTCGCTGGTGGTGATCGAGGCGTTGTTCGCCTGATAGGTCTTCAACGTCAGTTGCCGAAGCTGGCTAGCACGGACCCTTACCTTGGCGGCGAATCCGTCGATTTTCGTTTTCAGTTCGGCGTTCACCAGCAGCGCCCGATTTTCGCGGACGTCGTAAAACGCCTGGCTGGCCCGCAGCACGTTGTTCCCTTGCCGGATGACGATGTTGCCTTCGAGATAGACCTGCAACGGGAGTTTGGAAGACTGTTCGGCACTGCCGCTGAAATTCGTGGAACCGAGCGCGTCGGTCCAGACGACGATTTTGTCCGCCGAAAGGTCCAGCGTCCCAATATCCTGGTCGGCGACCTTCTGGTCCAACCCTTCGACCACCATGTTGACGCCTCCCGAGAACACGAGAATCTGTTCGGGCGGGCTAGAGTCTTTGGAAGGGAAGCTCTCGAAATTCCAGTTGCCGCCGGTGCGCGAGAAGATACTGAAACGCCGGGTCGGACCTTCGGGAGCGGTCAGCCGAATGTTGCGAAACTCGGGAATCGCTTCATCGGGATCGGGAGGAATGACTTCTGAGGGAGTCGGTTCCGGGGGGAGGTACCCCTCAGGAGGCTCGCGCAGCCGAACGGCCCGGACGGGAGGCTTGCGAATCGCTCCGCGTTCATTGAGCGCCCGCTGATACAGCGGATCCTGCGGTGCGGGATCGTCGTTCACGGGGCGTTTTGAATGCAGCAGCAGCCCCGCCTCGGCTGTCAGATTGACCAGCAGTTTGTTGGCGTTGCGGGTGTTTCCGGGTTGATCGATACGGACGTCGTCTTCCAGGTACACCGTGACCAGATCGCGGACGACACCCTGCCGTTTTTCCGTCCGCCGCCACATCACGGCCCGGCCCGCCTCATAGACCGTATCACCCTGCTCGATCACGCAGTGACCATGCAGCAGGTGGACCGTAGCCTCACCTTCCTGCCAACTGCGCGAGAAATCGGCCGAGACCGTCAGCGGGTCGCGAATGGCTTCCGCCGATTCCGATTGAGCGCGAACCAAGCGGGGCGCGAATCCCACGACTGCCAACAGAATGGACAGCCAGAGGGCGCGCAGCAAGGTTGTGGAGATAGGGGGGGTTAGACCCGGCACAGAGGCATCCGTGCGGCCAGAGACTGGGGAAATGGTAGGGGAAGGGATCCGCCGATCGGGGTGAACAATCACACCGACGCCGGAACGGTGCGCCACCTTTTGGACGGGTGGCGCGAAGTGAAAGGGAGGAATGGGGGCGGGGTTATATGGCGGCGCGGAGAAATGGTCAATCGGAACATTTTCGATTCGCCGCGCGGCCGCGCGGAACCTCCGACAGGTCCGCTTGCCCATTTTCCGCGGCGTCGGTAACTTCATTTTTGTCGGGGGGGGGGAGTACCGGCAGCGCCGGAGAAACTGGGTTTGATGCTTCGGAGGTGCGTTGTGGTTCAGCTCTCCTGTCGTCACTGCGGCGTACTCACTCTCGTATTGGTTTCAATCGTTGTGGCGCAAGAGCCACCCTAGGGGCAGTCGGCCCCCCAGGACGCGGATCTGTCTCAGAGAGAGTCCGCTCGGGCTCGCGAACCTGATACTGAAGTCACTCCGGAGCAACGGACGAATTTCGAGAAGCGGATCCGCCCGGTTCTTGTGGGCGAGTGTTGCCCCTGCCACTGGTCGTTTCAGCGGCCACGCCGCGTCCCCGCCCCAGAAGTCAAGGACGCGAGCTGGCCGGTGTCGGATGTTGATCGCTTCATTCTCGCTGCAATGGAGGCGAAGAACCTGCCTCCCGTTTCGTCGGCGGATCGACAAACTCTTTATCGTCGAATCGCGCTTGATCTGACGGGGCTCCCACCAACACCGGCCGAAGTCGAAGCGTTTGTCTCCAATCCCTCTTCCAAGGCGCTTGAAGGCGCAATCGACCAATTCCTGGCGTCACCCCGTTTCGGCGAAAAATGGGCTCGGCATTGGCTTGACGTAGCCCGGTATGCCGAAAGTACCGGGAAGACGTTCAACTTCAGCTATCCCCACGCCTGGCGGTATCGCGACTATGTGATCGCCGCGTTCAATTCCGACAAGCCGTTCGATCAATTCAAGAGGGCTGGAGCATCAAGAAGCTGATCAAATACCTGATGCTAAGTCGGGTCTATTAGTTGAGTTCGAAAACGGATCCGACCGCCGCCGACGTAGATCCGGACAACAGCCTGTAGTGGCGAATGGCACCCCGCCGGCTCGACGCAGAGAGTTTGCGTGATGCGGTGCTGGCGGTCAGTGGCCAACTGAACTCGACACCTCCCGTGGGTTCGGTCGTCGCCCGGACGGGGGAAGGGCCGCTCACCCGTCCGCGGTTTGGAGGGGATCCGGTCGCCGAAGCGCTCAACGATCCGCGCAACACCCATCGTTCCATCTACCTGCCGGTTATCGCAGGCGTTCTTGCAGATGCACTGTGGGATCTTTCAGTTCCCCCGCCCGAGCCTGGGGGCCTGGGTGCTTTACGGTTTGGGATCGACGAACGAAAACCTCACGGGCTTCATCACAATCAGCCCGCCCCGGACCAATGGGGGAGCCGCGAACTACGCCGCCTCGTTCCTGCCCGCGATCAACCAGGGGACGCGCATCGGTGGCACCGCGAGTGGATCTGGAGAGCAGGTGAGCAATCTGCGGAACCTGCGGCGTGCTGCCACATCGCAGCGGGTGCAGTTCGATTACATCCAGGAGTTGAACCGCGGGACGGCGGAATCACTGGGGGGAAACCCGGAAATTGAGGGACTGATCTCCTCATACGAACTGGCGTTCCGGATCCAGGGAGAGATGCCGCAGGTGATGGACCTGAGTCAGGAGACAGCCGCGACCTGCAAGCTGTATGGAATCGACGAACAAACCGGAGGGAACGCGGGACGGAGCGGACGGGGCAATTCGTTCGGGGGTGGTTCTTCCGGCGGACCGAACACCTTCGGCCGACAGTGTCTCTTGGCCCGCCGACTGGTTGAGGCGGGGGTCCGTTTTGTGGAGGTGACAATGGGGGGCTGGGACCATCACCGGAACTTGAGAGAATCGCTCGCCGCGAGTTGCCAGTCGGTGGATCAGCCGATCGCCGGCCTGCTTGCGGATCTTCAGTCGCGGGGCCTGCTCGATGAGACCCTGGTGCTGTGGGCGGGCGAATTCGGCCGAAGTCCCTTCGCGCAAGGGGATGGCCGGGATCACAACAACAAAGGGTACACACTCTGGATGGCGGGGGGCGGAGTGAAACCCGGAATCGTCCACGGCCAGACCGATGATTATGGATTCGAAGCGGTCGAGGGGAGAGTCCACGTTCACGACTGGCACGCCACCATTTTGCATCTCCTGGGCCTCGATCATGAACGTTTGACATTCCGCTACGGCGGCCGGGACATGCGACTTACGGACGTGAAGGGGGATGTGGTTCACGAGATTGTGAAGTAGCAGCTTCAAGACCGAATCTTCATCACTTCCGATTCGCCCACCCGAGACGCTGTTCCGCGATGCCGCACGTAATTTCCAAGGCGAGATTAGGGAAGGATGCCTCGTACCGAGTGGGGCCTCGCGTCAATGGGAGGGGGGCAGTGCGGTCTGTCTGAGCGAGTCGCTGCACTCGGACTTTGAATGCCCTTGTGCCAATCGACATTCCAGCCCAGAACTCCAGGTGCCGGCCCGTTCCGGACGATCTCGAACATGCAATGCCCCGCGTGCGCTGAACGAATCCCCGCCGACACCAAATTCTGTCTGCACTGTAAGGTGGATGTCCTGGACACAGAGCCGCAATCCGCGGCAGATCGGCTTGGCACTGCGCAACCACCACACCATCTACGGGAGCTTTCCATCAGGCGAAGAGTGTCACGATTCCTGAAATCAGGGATGGTTTGGCAACAACGATCCTGGTTGGCGAATCGGAAACTGCTAGTATTCCGTGGACTCAACCGGTCGATATCGACGCGTCCAACGGACTCACATTTGGCGCGACCGGACTCGGCAGCCGCCACACCCAGGGAGCATACGCCCTGATGTCGGATGGCACGGTGAAATTCATTTCGCAGAACCTCAATGTGAATACGTTGAACGCCCTTACGACGATCGACGGAAATGAGCCTGTTTTCGATTTCTGACCACGCCCGTAGCGTCTCTTGATGGACTCACACCATGCAATGTCCCGCGTGCGCCGAGCGGAATCCCGCCGACACAGAATTCTGTCCGTACTGCAAGACCGATGTGCAGGACTACAAACCCGCACGTTCGGGGAAGAAGAAGGGGGGCGGCAGCGCCGGAGCGAAGGCCGCGGGGGTCAGCATTGTCATGATCCTGGGTATCGTGGCGGCCACCGTACTGGTATGTGGCGGCATCCTGGCGGCGCTGACGATCCCGGCGGTTCAGCAGGCCCGCGAAGCGGCGCGTCGGGTGCAGTGCATGAACAACCTCCGGCAGATCGGGCTGGCAATCCACACCTACGACGACGCGTACAATTCCCTTCCCCCTGCCGTCACTTACAGCGCCGACGGCAAGCCACTGCACAGTTGGCGCGTCTTGATTCTGCCCTATCTCGGCGAATCAGGGCTGTACAGCATGTACAACCTGGATGAACCGTGGGATAGTCCGAACAACATTCAATTGCAGGGGATGATGCCGAAAGTTTTCGCTTGCCCCTCGTCGACCGGCGCGCCGGGTGGTGGAACGACGCAATATCTGGCAATCAGCGGAAAAGGGACCATCTTTCCGAAAGACAAAGCGGTCTCAATCCGCGACGTCACAGACGTATTCTCCATCATGGTCGGTGAATCAGAATCCGCCAATGTTCCGTGGACGCAACCGGTCGATATCGACGCCTCCAACGGTCTCACGATGGGGCCGGCCGGTCTCAACAGTCGCCACGCGAACGGAGCGATCGTTTTGTTTGCCGACGGCAGCGTTCGATTTCTCCAGGACGACATCAACCCTCAATCCTTGAATGCCCTCTCCACAATCAGCGGAGGGGAACCGGTTCCCGAATTTTGAGATCCGGTGGACGAGTTGTTTCGCAGCCTCCGAGCCGCGCCCGTCAGGAAGCGGTGATATGCGACCGCTTCCTTAAGGGCGCGACTCTGCGAAGACCTCACAGTTTCAGCGCGGCTTTCCAGTTCCACCCTTCGCGGGTTCCACCAGCGACCCGGGCAATGTTCCCTTGTCTCTCACCCGCCGGGGGTCGGCGGTCGCCTTGGAGGTCGGGTCCGCTTGCGTCCGCAGGTAGGCGATCAGGTCGGCCAGGTCCGTCGGAGAAAGATCCTTCTCCAGCCCCTCCGGCATCAGTGACTTCCCCGTGCTGTTCATCTCATCAATGTCACTGCGCAAAATCGTCTCCGTCGCGTCTTTCTCCCGTTTCAGCGTGATGCTGGTCGCCGTCTGGGCAGCGATCATCCCGCTGTGACTCTTCCCGGATCGATCGAGAACCACGTATTGCAGGTAGTTGGGTAACACGTTCTGGTTCGGATCGAGAATGTGCTGCACGAGCGCCTCGGGGTCGCGCGAAGGAGACGAAGCCAGATTGGGCCCGATCGCGAAGCCGCGTCCTGCCAGTTGATGACAGTTCGCACAGAGTCGATCAAACACCTTGCCTCCCCGATCAAGATCTCCGGACAACTCTTTCAGTTTCTGCTTGTAATCGGCGACGACAACACCCCGCTCGGACCCCGCCGCGCCTCCAAAAACGGTTTCCGCCAGTTTGCGAATTTCCGCCGACCGATTGTTGAGCAGCAGTTGACGCCGGGTCGGCTCGACGCCAGCGGCCGACACAAACCCATCGACCGCCATCATCAGGAACGGGACCGTGCGGTCATCGCGAGACAAGAAAGCGGCGACCATTTCTCCCTGCACATCGGGAGTCGCCTTGTTGAACCGCTCCAAGAGTACGCTGGTGATTTCGGCATCGGGGAATTCACTCAGAGCGCGAACAGCCGCTGACTGAACCGCCACCGGCCACTGAGGTGAAACGAGTTCCACCAGCACTCCGCGACACATTTCAAACGGGGCGCTCGCGAGAAACCCGATCGCCGCCACGCGGGTCGCCTCGTCGAGATTCGCGTCCCCCGCATGAATCAGCGCTTCGTTGAGAAACTGATTCGCGACGATCCGCCCCTGCTGACCGCGCAAGGCGGTCGGATCCAACCGCCTTCCCGAGCGACGCAAACCCGATGCGAGCGAACGGGCGAGCCGTCGCTGCAACCCGGGATTTCGACCGAGTGACAAGGCGATCACTTCGAACACGCCATCGATCTCGTCGGCGTCGTGTCGCACTCCCACCACCAGCGCCAGTTGCTCCAAGAGCGCCCCTCCGGTCGCTCCCGCCGACCATTGCGCATCGCCAGCCAGAATCTGCAGCAATCGACCCGCCGACCGCCCCGAAGAACTCAAGACGGCCGTTCGAATCCAGGGATCTTCGGAGTAGGTCTTGGCAAGTTTCGCCAGCAGATCGGCCGCTTTCGAGTCTCGAATCTCTCCCAGCGTGAACGCGAGTTGAAACAGCACCTTGCGGTCGACGTCGTTACCCATCGACAGAGCGATCGCCAGCAGCGGAGCGTTGCCATTGAAGTACGGTTCCGACAGCCGCAGCGCGTTCTCGCGAACGCCAGGTTCCAAATCCCGGAGACCGGCGGCCAGAACCTCGGCCCGCAACGCGTCGAGACCGTGGAGCGCCCAGAGAGCCGCGACTCGGGTTGCAGGCCGCTTGCTGGTCTTCACCAGCGCTTCCAGCGCCGGGGCGATCGTCTTGTCCTGCCGTTCATAAATCAGCCGCGACGCCGTGTCGCGAAACCAGCCGTGCGGGCTGTCGAGGGCAGCGGCGAGTTCCCGGTTTCCCGCCTGACTCAACTTCACCGGTTTGGGTGCCTGAAATCCCGCGGGTGCGATGCGGTAGATCCGCCCAGTGTTCCGACCACTGGTGAAATCGAGATGAGCCGCCACATCGAGGGGAACATGAATCGACTCCAGCACTTCGCGATGCATGTCGAGGCAGTACAGCGTTCCATCCGGAGCGTTCATAAAATTCACCGGTCGAAACCAGATGTCGGTGGACCGGACGAATTCGGTCTTTTCTTCGACGCGAGCCGAATCAAAGGTCGGGCCGTTGGGAATCAGTTTGCGGTGATGGACCAGGTTGTTCTGTCCATCGCCGACAAAGATCGTGCCGTAGTACTCGGCCGGGTACGCTCCCCCCCGATACACGGTCACGCCGGCCGCCGCGTCGACCACATGGTGGCTGGCCCCGGGAGCGTCGGCCGACCGTTCCGCCGTCGCCACGCGTCGCGCGCTGCGAATCTGTCGCCAGCGTTCGACCGGACTCGTCCGAAAAATCGGCACCGGTCCCTGTGCGAGATTTTTGATCGCATAGGGGACAGGCAAATAGGGGTTTCGCGCCAGGTAATTCTGTGGCAGAACAATCTGCGATAACGGTTGCGACTCGCTGCACGTGAAGCGATTGCCAAAATCATCGAACGTATTCCCGAATTGAACCGTCCCGGTCACCGTTTCAAACGACTCGTCGATCGGGTCAAACCGGAAGTCCCTTCCCGTGATATCAACCGGGGGGGCATCGGGCTTGTCAACCCGGCGGATCTGACCTCCGTTGGGGGCGGTCGCTCCATAGATCTTGTGGTCGTGTGCCAGAACCAGATTGTTCAACATTCCCTGCTGGTTTCCGGTGCCAAATCCTGTGAAGACTCTTCGCCGAGTGTCGGCGAGGCCATCCCCATTGTCATCGCGGAGGTACCAGATGTCGGGTGGGGCGGCGACATAGACGCCCCCCTTCCAGGGGGCCACGCCGGCGGCCCACAACAACTTGTCGGCGAAGACCGTGGACGTCTCGAACACGCCGTCGCCGTCGGTGTCACGCAACAGCCGAATCGATCCGATCGGCTCCGCACCTTCTCCCGGTTTGAACGGGTAATCCCGCATTTCGCAGACGTACAGGTTGCCATCCTCGTCAAAAGCGGCGGCGACCGGGTCGTAGACCAACGGTTCCGCAGCGACGAGTTGCATCTCAAATCCCGGCAGTGTCTCAAACGTCGCGAGCGCTTCAGTCTGTGACTTGGGAGGGACCGGCTTCAAGAACTCGCGGAGCGCCCCGTCGGAGGGAAATGCCTCGGCGGCGTCACCGTCCAGCCCACCGACCCGCGCCGACTCGAAAACGGGGGCGCTGCGCTTCGACGGGTCGTCTTTGGACTTCAGCCCTTTCTCGGCCCGAATCTCCAGCAGCAGATCCCGAGCATTCTGAAAGTAATCGAGAACCCGCGCCTTTTCGGGAAAGTTGCGTAGCCGATGCTTCGCGATTTGTCCGTCAATCCGTTCGACCCACGCGTCGAGTGAGTCTTGCTGATACGCCCGACGGCCATCGAAATCGACGTATACGGGATTGGTATGCGCCTCAGCGTCGGGCTGACCTCCCGGGGTTTTTGAAAAGGCCCGGGCAGAGATCCAGGTCGCGCGCGGAAGTTCGAGTGTCTCTTCGAATTTCCGCCAACCTGGTTCCAATGGATCGGTCGACGGAATCTGGATTTTCCGCACCACCTCGCCCCCTACGATGAGGTCGATCTCGTCCACGGAGGTGACTTCGCAGTTGAGTTGGATTTCGACCTTCGCCGTGTGCGGACCGGCTCCCTCGAGAGCGATGGTGTCGCCGGGACGGTGCCCATCGACGGTCAGCAGCAAGAGCGGACCAGTCGTCATGAAGCTGCGTCCCTCCGCCATCGCTTGCAACCATTGGGGGAAGTCGGTCGCTCCCTCGTGGTAGACGTAGGTTCGGCAATCCCCCATCCAGCGGCACGCCGGCCAGTCGCTGGCACCCATGCAGGGAATGCGATAGCCCGCGTTCAGCATGTGATACCAGTCGGTCAGTCCGATCTCACGGTAGATGCCGAACTGTAGGAGTTCAATCGCATTGAGCGCCCCCAGCGCCACGTCGGCATAGACCTCTTGCCTATAGCCTCCGTGGGCGTACGCCGCGTATCCACCCAGGTCCATCGTTTCGCGCGCGACCACGCCATACACCGGCCAGTTGTCGGCGTTCAGATCCTGTCCGTTGAAGACGAGATCATCCCGATTGAACAACAGAATGTGACCGTAGGTGGTGTTGCGATATTCCTGTCCGGAAAACGCGTGATAGCCATCGCGATCTCGGGCCGACTTCTTGCCCAGCCCCCGTTGTTGCGGCGAGGCGAGTTTCTCCATGAAGCCCGAGTACGGGCCGGCCGGCTCGTTGTAACCGAGGATGCTGCCATACCGGATATCTTCGGCCTCCAGCAGGTCGAGAACCACCTCGTCGTCGCGAGCCGACTG
Organism: Planctomicrobium piriforme; assembly: GCA_945860955.1. Classification (GTDB taxonomy): domain Bacteria; phylum Planctomycetota; class Planctomycetia; order Planctomycetales; family Planctomycetaceae; genus UBA10511. The sequence continues at coordinate 43,465 of CAMATH010000045.1, read as the reverse complement.
CCGGGGGATGTGAAGGTGAGGATCGCCCGAATGCCAGCCGAGCGGCTCCATCGCGGCGGTCCGCTCGATCTGCAAATTGACTTTCGTGTCCGTCTGTGCCGCCACGTCCAGTTCCACAGAAACCGGCCGATATTCAAACCCCTTCCAGACTTCCACGCGAACTTTTCCCTGTGGGACCGCGACGGAGGTTTTTCCCCACGCGTAGAAGAATTTGCCGAGGTATCGGTAGGGGGCTTTGTCTTTGCGATTTCCCCAAGCCCCCTTCTCGGGCCAGTCACCCGTGAGGGCATATTCCGAAAGATAATTGCGCGGCGGTTGATAGAACTGATTGTCCGGGCCGACGACGTTGATGCGACAAAACGTCGGCAGGCCGGTCGCCTTGTCGGTGACGGTGATCGCCAGACGGTCGGCGGCGGGATCGGTACACCAAGCCGCCTTCCCCGGCTCTTTGAGGCCGCGCGGGATGAAGAAGAAGTCTTCGCCTTCCGCAGGTGGCTGCGCGACTGAGCTGCCACTGGTCAGTCCCAACAAGGCGACCGCACTGAGGAGTGCGAGAATCGCGACCAGCGGATTGCCGGGGGTGGGGCGAATCGAAGCGTGTCGAGGAGGCATGACCGACCGGGGGGGAAAGTGGTGAGGGACGGCACGTGTCCTCGTACTGTAACGTGCGAGTCGTGTGTGAAGGAATGATCCGACTCTCAACAAGCCCGGCTGGAATTGATGCTTACGAGTTGCGGAGCGCTTCAGCGAACATATAGCACGCCGGGAATCCTGCCGTTCCAGCGAAGTTGCTCGTGGAGTGGCTGACTGCGCGGGCGTTTCTGTCTCTGGCGGTCTGGTTCCATCGCGTGCGATGACAGACGACGCGTTCTGCCACGCCCGCGAACGGGCTGTCCAACGTGAATCGGTCGCGATTCGCGAGTTCTTCCCCAATAAGGAGACGATGGTCATGGTGTCTTTTGCGTGGAGTCGAAGTCGGCTGCGCCCCTCGGCGTGGTTGGCGATGGTGGCGATCCTGGGAGTGCTGAGCGTGGGCCAGATGGCACACGCGTGTGGTGGCTCTGGAGGAGGAGGAGGTAGTGGCCGTGGAGGCAGAGGAGGGGGTGGTGGCGGTTCTGGAACAGCCGGTGGTGGAACCACGACTGGAACGACCACCGGCTCGACTGCGATCGTCGCGGAGTCGATGAGCGGGTACAACCCGTTCGCGACGGCGCAATCCGCCGCGGCGCAAGTGCGGCAGATTCAGGCGGCGAACGCCCAGCGTGCCGCTGAGCGACGCGCGAAGTACGCCGCCGACGCGACGTTCGTCCGCCAGGTCCGCCAGCAGATGGCATCGGACAAGGAATCGAAGGCCGAACTCGCTTCCGCGAAGAGCGTTCGTCCGTACCTGCTGGAACAACGCCGCAAGCAGTACGAAAACCAGGTCGCGCGTCGCCAGGGTCAGCGTCAGCCTGTGTCGGGAGTTTCCAAGCCCGGCTGATAGGAAAACCCCACACCGATGTGCGGGAGATCACAGCGCCCCCTTCCCCCATAAGGGGCTGTCGGTTTATGGCGATCTGGTCGCGTGTTTGCCATAGCCGGTTGCGGTTCCGCTTCGCGGGAACCACAACCGGAGCGACGCTGCGGAGCGTCGTCGCTACAAAAAGCCGCCCCAAACAGAGGCCAGCCCGTCCCCGCGCCTGATCGGAAAACCGATTCCCGCGCGGTGGACGGGCTGGTTTCCGCGCTGCGATTGAATCCGCCACGAAAACGTTTCCTTGCACAAAGCCGCGTTCATTTTGATTTTCCGCTGGAACGGCTGCGCTGTTGACCTTCCCTCAAACCTCTTCCCATCAGGCTGTCCCGTCATTCGAGCGTGATTGAAACTCGGTCGTTTCCAAGACCGATAATGGAACGAAACCAGGGGTTGCCGGGATCCCGCCGGGCGGCGATTTCGTCGCCAGTTCACAGCCGCCGCAACTTCCACAAGACGACGCCGCCATCATGGATGGTCGAAGCGAGTTCCACAATCGCCGGCCCCACCAGACGACCGCCGAGCCGACAATCACCAGCGCGGCGAGAGTCTGCCACAGCGCGTTCTCGGACATCGCGGGACCTCCCGGTTCGATCACAACCAGCTACGCGTTCCCTGGTACGTCAGAAACGCCCCCAGGTACGCGAGAATCGTCATGTAGGCGAATGTGAACAAAGCCCACCGCCAGTCGTTCGTCTCCCGATGAATCACCATCAACGTCGACGAACACTGCGCGCACAGGGCGAAAAACACCATGATCGACAGGGCGACCGGAATGGAATAAACCGGTCTACCATCCGGTCGCCTCGCTTCCTGAAGCGCCGTCGGCAGACCGTCTTCATCTCCCCCCATGCTGTAAATCGTTCCCAGGGTCCCGATGATCACCTCCCGGGCGGGGAATGACGCCAGAACTCCGACTCCGATCCGCCAGTCCCAACCGAGCGGTGACACGACAGGCTCAATCGCATGACCGAGCCGGCCCAGCAGGCTGTTCTCAAGCAGCTCGCTGCGCTGTCTGTTCAAGTCGGCGACCTTCAGCGCGGTCTCCCCGGAAAGTGCTTCCAGTTTTTGATCCAACTCCGTCAGCCGACCCGCCACATCCGTCGACTCTGTTTTCAGTCCCAGCGTCTGCTGTTCTGTTGTTGCCGATTTGAGCTGCGTGGCGAGTTCGTGCTGGCGGGTCTCGAGATTCAAACGGGCCTCCTTCTCGGCGGCCAATTCCTCCTGAGCTTGATCGACGACCACTTGCAGCGCGTCGGCTTGAGAATGGTCGCCCGGAAAGTATCCCGCTCCCCACACCAGAATGTTGGTGGCGAAAATCAACGTGCCCGCCCGCACCACAAACGCGCGGGCGCGATCGTACACGCGATTCAACACCAGCCGCGGCGAGGGCCACTTGTATCCTGGCAACTCCATCACAAACGGAGGTGTCTCCCCCCGGAAAAACGTCTGCTTGAGGAGCCACGCGACCGGAATCGCCACGAGTGCGCCCAACGACGTCATTCCGAACATCGTCAGTTCCCGCAGGCCGACCCAGCCCCCCGCGTAGTATGTCGCGGGGAAAAACGCGGCGATCATCAGCCAATAGACCGGCTGCCGCGCTGAGCAACTCATCAACGGTGCGACCAGAATCGTCGTGAAACGATCCCTGCGGTTTTCGATCACCCGCGTCGCCATAATGCCTGGCACGGCACAGGCGAATGAAGACATCAGCGGAACGAACGACTTTCCGGACAACCCGACCCGGGTCATCAACCGGTCCATTAGAAACGCCGCTCGGGCCATATACCCACAATCTTCCAGCAGCGCGATGAACAGGAACAGAACCACAATCTGCGGCAGAAACACCAGTACCGATCCCACACCCCCCACGACACCGTCCACCAGCAGGCTGTTCAACGGTCCCGGGGGTAACAACCCTCCCACCAGCCCCGCGACCCACTGTTGCGCCGCCGTGAACAGATCTTTGACCGGTTCGGCACCGCGGTAGATCGCCTGGAAGACAATCAACATCAGAACGACGAACACCGCCAGACCCGCGATGTGATGCGTCAGGACGCGATCGAGCTTGTCGCTGAAAGTGACTGGACGAGTGGTCGGCTTCACGAGGACGCCATCCAGCACCTTGCGGACCCAGGCGTAACGAGATCGGGCCTCGACGGCGGGAACGGGACACCCCTGTTCGGCCAGCCTGGCCCGGGCCTGGTGCAGCCAGTCGGTCAATTCCGCCTGGCGGGGAGTCTCGGCATGTGTCTCCAGCCAGCCCCCGACATCAAGCAGCATTCGCTCAAGCAGGTATTCGGGGGTCTCGGGGCGACCGAATTCGGTGAGCTTCGCCGACAGCGCCTGACATTCCTGTCGAAACGCCTCGGGAAAGATTTTTAGACCGCTGGAGCCGGGCTCGGGCGGTTTGGCTGTCGCGCCCGCCGACCCGGCGGCGGCCGACAGGACCGCTTTGCGGACGTCTTCGATTCCGCGCTGGCGGTGCGCCTCGGTTCGAACGACCGGCAGCCCCAGTCGGCACGACAGCATGCTTTCGTAGATCTGAATCCCCCGCTCGGCCGCCACGTCGCACATGTTGAGGACGACCACGACGGGCAACCGCAGATCGAGAACCTGACTCACGAGGTACAGATTCCGCTCGATATTCGAGGCGTCTACGATGCACACCACGACATCGGGGCGTTTGACGTCGGCCTGCCGACCCAGCAGCACGTTGACGGCCACCATCTCGTCGATCGATCGCGGGGCGAGACTGTACGTACCGGGGAGATCGACGACATCGACCTGTCGCCCTTCAAACTGCGTTCGCCCAATCTTCTTTTCAACGGTGACGCCCGGGTAATTCCCCGTGAGCGCCCTCGAGCCAGACAAGGCATTGAAGAGCGTGCTTTTGCCGGTGTTGGGGTTGCCGATCAGGGCGATCGTCAGAGGTTCACTCATGACTGGCGATCCGAACCCTGCGGGCTTCATTCTTCCGCAAAGAGAGGCGGTATCCACAGACAAGAAATTCGATGGGATCTCCCAACGGCGCGGCCCCGAGTGATTCGACAACCTCGCCTTCAAACAACCCCATTTCCATCAGCCGGGCGGAGATGGCATCCACCCCATCGACGGCAACCACCCGGGCGGTTTGACCAAACGTCAACTGATCCAGGGTTTCCGGATGCGACGCAGCCATCAGCACCCGACCTCGACGAGAACCATCGCTTCATCCTCGGCTCGCAGACTGTAGCGCTGATGATCGACCGCGACAATGCAGGGGCGACCGGGCTGAACCATGCGGACTTCGACCCCTGGGCGCAGGCCCATCTCACCGAGTCGACGCACCAGCCCCGTCTCACCCGAGACGTCGCAGATTTGTCCCGATTGACCAGCCGACAGCAGATTCAGGGGGAGAACGTCAGTCACGATGGGGTGATCTCAAAAGAACCGGATGGTATTGAGACTCATTCTCAGGTAAGAGTATTCTACCAGATTCGGGGCGGAGAGCAAATGGGTTTGAGCGGCAACGCGGCTGATGCTCTTCGTTTGTGTTATTCTCTATGTCGAACATGAATCGCCCCGACAGAGAGCCTCACCATGCCGATTCACGATTGGAGCCAGGTCGACGCCGGCATTTTCCATGACTTTCATATGGAATGGATCCCGCAAATCAAGGGGGCGTTGAATCGCGGAATCTTGCCAGCCGACTACTACGCACTCGGAGAACAGATCGCGGGCGAATTTGGCCCCGACATCCTGACGCTTCATCGACCCGTCGCAGGTTCCCCAGGAGCCGTAAGCGACAACAACAGTGCGGGAGTCGGACTGGCGCTCGCGACCAGCCCACCCCAGGTGGCAGTGCGAGTCACCAATCCACCGCTTTGGTATGCGCTCAAGTCACGTGTCGTCACGATTCGCCACGTCAGTAACCACCGAATTGTCGCGGTGATCGAGATTGTGTCGCAGGGAAACAATAGCAGTCGCACCGCGCTTCAAGCGTTTTCCCGAAAGGCTCAGGAGTTTCTCAGTCAGGGAATCCACCTGCTGGTTGTCGATTTGTTCCCACCCGGCACTCGCGATCCGCAAGGAATTCATCCCGTCATCTGGGACGACGACTCCCCGTCAACCTTCGAATTCTGTCGCGATTCTCCGTTGACGTGCGCATCGTACCGAGCGGGGCCGGTACCTGAAGCCTTCATTGAGCCGACTGCGGTTGGTCGCGAACTCACCCCCGTGCCGATCTTTCTCAACCCGGAAGAGTACGTGTTGGTTCCGCTGGAATCGACCTATATGGCGGCGTTCGCCAATGTTCCGGCGTTCTGGCGGATGCAGTTGGAGCGGATGTTGGCGCAGGCGTGATCAATCAAAAGGACGGCATTGGGCTGACGCCGCCCCGCTCGCCAGTGGCTATTTTCCCACGAGGACGGGCCGGTCGTCTTTGACTCCGGGGTTTAGAATCGCGGCGCTCTTTTTGAACTCGATCTTCACGTCGTCCCCCTCGAAACGGCAGGTGACAACCTGGTAATGAGCCGACTCGACAAACCGCCAGTTCATCACCAGCGTGTTGTCGTCGCTCCAGGCGGCGGCACACGCGATTTGACTTTGCTCTGGAACCGTCGTCACTGCCAGATGCAATGGACTGGGTGAGAGTTTGGTGGTCCCCGTTTTCCAACGCCCCATACCGCACTCGATCCGGTGGTCCCCCGTCCCGTCGTGCAGTGTGAATCCACAGATGTCGTCGTTCAAAAACAGCGTCACCCGTTTCACCCCCAGCGAATTGTCGGCGATCGAGTAGACCCGTTTGTGAACCCGGGTCGCCGTGGGTGACGTGGTCTTTCCTTCCGGCACTGGCAGTGTCAACGACGCCAGTTTCTCCCGCAAACGCGAACTTCCTTGCGCATTGGGGGGAAGTTTGTCTGTTTCCAGTGCCGGCAGCAGATGCTTCCAGGCGGCGTCCAGGACTCCCTGCAAATCGTTCGTCTCGGAAGTGATCGCGATCACCGCCTGCTGCTTCGGCAGCATCAAACAAAACTGCCCATAGGCACCATCGCCGCGCACCGCGTCGTGGCGACAGCGCCAGAATTGGTAACCATAACCCTGAGCCCAGTCGCTGCTCTTGCGGCGTTCCACGTCGTTCGGCGCGGCGTTTTCAATCTGCAATCCGTTCGCCGCCTCGACCCACGCCGCGCTCAACAACCGCTTGCCGCTCCATTCTCCTTTCTGCAAGTAGAGCTGCCCGAGCTTCGCGATGTCCTCGGTCTTGACCCGCAGCCCCCAGGCTCCATTATTAATCCCTTGCGGATTGCGCTCCCAGTCGGCCCCCTCGATTCCCAACGGCTCAAACAACCGTGGCGTCAGATAGTCGAACAGTGTCTGGCCCGTCGCTTTCTGAACGATCGCTGAACAGAGAAACGTCGCGCCGTTGTTGTACGCGAAGTGCGTTCCCGGGGCGAATTCCACCGGCCGGGCGAGTACCGAACGGATCCAGTTCTTTTCGCCGACTGAAAAGCCCTCGCCGAACAGGGAATCGCCCCGATGCCCCGCCCCCATCATTAACAGATGCTTGACCTGCATCGCCGCCAGATTTGGACTGACGTTCGCGGGCAGATCCTCGGGAAAGAACGACGTCACTTTGTCTTCCAGCGACAACTTCCCCTCGGCCGCCGCGATCCCGACTCCCGTCGAGCAGAAACTCTTGCTCAACGAATAGAGCGTGTGCCGCAGGTTGTGGGAATAGGGAGCCCACCACCCCTCCGCCACGACGTGCCCATGCCGCACGAGCATGAAACTGTGGAGGTTGAGTTTCGACGTCTCGACCGCTTGCAGAAACTCCAGCAGCTTGGGTGACGAAACGCCTTGCGCCTCGGGGAGACTGCGGGGGAGCGATTTGCCGGACGGTTCCGCCGCGAACCCCAGCGTCGACGAGGAGCTTCCCAGTCCGAAGAGCGTGGTTCCCAAACCGACATGTCGCAAGAAGTCGCGGCGGGTGGTGTGCATTCAGGTTCGTACCGACGTGGGGGAAGGAGAAACACAGTGTTCGTAGCGAGCCGGGCATTGTCGGGATTGCGACGACCGCATTCAAGCCAGCTCCCGAATCAGCCGCCCGCCTTGATTCACTGGCACGGGGCGGCCATCCGAGGTCCGCAATTCGTGGTCGGGGTCGACCCCCAGCAGGGTGTAAATCGTACGAGCGAGATCGTTGGGTGTCACCGGGTTGTCGTGGGGACTTTCTCCCACACGGTCGCTGGCACCGATCACGTGCCCCCCCGGAACCCCTCCGCCAGCCAGGACCGCACTGAAGACGCGCGGCCAATGATCGCGACCTCCACGGGGATTGAGTTTGGGCGTTCGTCCAAACTCTCCCATCGCGATCACCAGTGTTTCGTCCAGTAGACCCCGCTCAGACAGATCGGAAATCAACGCCGCGAATCCCTGGTCGAACGTCGGGATCAGTCCGACACCATTCTTCGCGCCACTGTAACCGTCCCGCAGTGCGAGCATCAGGTTATCGTGGGTGTCCCATCCCGTGTTGACCACCGTGACAAATGGAACTCCCCGTTCGATCAGTCGGCGGGCGAACAGGCAGCTCTGGCCGAAAGTGCGGGGACCAAATCGGGCCCGCACCTCTGCCGGCTCTGCCGAAAGGTCGAATGCCTGCTTCGCTTCGGGCGAAGTAACGAGCCGATACGCGCGCTCGAACGCCGGGTCCGCCACTTTGCCCCCCGAATTTCCCGGGGACGACTTCCGGTCGAATTCGTCGCGGTATTCTCGACGACGGCGCAACCGCGCCTCGTCTATCCCGGCATAGAAGTCGAGATCGCGAACGCGAAACTCGGGACGAGCCGGATCGCCCCCCGTAACGAACGGCTCACAGGTACCGCCCAAAAATCCCGCTCCCGCAGATCGTGCCTCGGGAATCGCGATGTACGGCGGAAGAACGCGTGTTTCGGGCCGCAGATGCGTCACGACGGAGCCGAAACTCGGGTACTGCAAAGCCGCCGACGGTTTGTAGCCAGTCAGCAGGTAATGGTTCGCCAACCCATGTTCGCCCAGGGGAGAAGTGACCGAGCGGAGGATCGCCAGTTTGTCGCACAGTTTCGCGGTTCGGGGCAGATGCTCGCAGATCTCGATCCCCGTTACGTTCGTGGCGATCGATTGAAACGGTCCACGGACTTCGGCCGGCGCGCTCGGCTTGGGATCAAAAGTCTCCAGGTGACTGGGACCGCCATCGAGCCACAACAGGATACACGACTTGGGTTTGCCTGCCGGTGACTCACCCGCGCGAACTCTCTGGCGAAAATAGTCGGGAAGTCCCAGTCCCAGGGCAGTCAGACTTCCGATTCGCAACAGATCGCGGCGGGATGACATGGGGATTGAATCCGGAGGACGAAAACGCGCTGATCGAGTCGAACCCAAGGGAACTGGCGCTGGGTTGAGTATACACCACCGGAATCCAAAGAACGCCATCAGGCCAGTTCCTCCCTGGGGAAGAACTGGCCTGATATTTGAGTGGTGATCCGTCACCGTGGCACGGTGTGGGATACTCTCGCTGGTTTACTGTCCGCCAGCGTCCGGTCCCTGGCACATGATGAAGTGGTCGTGATCGATGTAGACGACTTCGACCGTTTCATCAATGTGTTCGAAAGGAATCGGCCAGTCAGACCGCTTGATCTTTTCGAAGTAGACCGTGCACTTGTAGTGACACTTGTGCAACCGGGCGGGGCCGACCATGGGGACGAACCGGCATTCGCCGAGCGAGTCGACGATCGGCTCGACCACCATGCGAACGTTGTTTCGCTGGGTTTCGGCCAGGAAGGGCCAGCCACCCTTGGTGTCGTCGGGCATCGACCGCATCACTTCGTCGGGGGTCGGGGGATCCATGCAGAAGAGGGGGGCGTTCTCCCCTTCGACAGGCTCCAACACCGGCACCCGGCCGTAGCGTTCCTCAAAGTACATCGTATCTTCAACCTCCTGGCTGAAGAACGGTGATACGGGAATCAGGGGGGTTGTCACGAAGAACTTCGAAAGCACCCAGGCCTGATTCGCGAATCCGCCGACGAACAGGCAACCGCTGTTCGGGGCCGTCAGCAGCAGAAGCCCTGTCAGCAACGTCATGCGCTTCAGGAACTTGCGGAGCCCATCCATGTGTCTCTCCGATGTGGTCATGGAATTTGAAGGCCCTGTGGGGGAAGCGGTCGACATCGACCCGGGCCAGAAATGGAAACTCACTGGAACCGTTCTTTTCGAAGAACCGGTTCAACACTCTTTATCGACGATCGGTTGTGACGACTTGCGAAGATTTTCCGATTTTTCCGACTTGAGGGGACGATACCCAAAGAACGGCACCGCCCGATGTTCATCCCTGAACATCGGGCGGTGCGCGATTCAGCCCCTCAAACCATTACCAATTCCGCCAGTCGAGGAACCACCACCACCGTTCGGTGCGTGGACTGAAATTCAGATGCCAATACCCGTCGTCCCATTCGAGTTGGGCCTTACGCCACCCCAGCGGAACCTGGGGGTAGGGGTAGAACGGTCCGATGTACGGCCACGCCGACGCCGAGTACTGCGAGGGATAGCTCACCGACGCGTAATTCGGGTACTGCGAGTAGGAAGGATACGAGTAGTTGGGCAGGTTGGGCTGGTTGTAGATCGCCGACCCACCACCTCCCTGACCATACGCCGGGCCACCGTAGGCCGGCATCGGAGCCGGGCCGGCATAGCCCGGGCCAGGACCGGGACCGGGACCGTAAGCCCCAGGTCCGGGACCAGGACCGTAAGCCGGGCCAGTACCATAAGCCGGGCCGGGGCCAGCACCGTAAACGGAGGGGGGAGCCCCTGGGGCACCGCCGGGCGAGGGGGGGACCGATTCCGACTGGAACGGCTCGGCTCCTTCGACCGCGTCCTGGTAGGCGACCGGGCGAACTTGCTTGCTGGCACTTCGTCGCTGGCCGGCACTCTGGTGACTTGCGGCCTGCTGAACCGGGCCGGCGTTTTTCTGAGCGACTTCCAGTTGGTTCTGGACGTGCTGAACACCCTTCACCTTCCGGACGAGCAATTCCGCTTCACGCCGGTCGGCGGGGCTGGCAACCTGTCCCTTCAGCAGGGCGGTCCCATTGTGAACCATGATTTCGACTTCATACATCGAAACATCCGACGATTCCAGGGTTTGGCGAACGCGATTCGCCAGCTCCTGATTCGCCGACTGCTTCGGCGATTTCGCCGCGGCCGATTGCGCCCGGGCAGTCGGTGCTTTCTTCGTAGGCCCCGGTCCGGCGAACACCATGCCGGGGGTCGTGAGGGCAAGCAGCCCCACGGTCAACCATTTTTGATATCGTCGCATGAACAAATCTCCTTCCGTGGATTCGTTACAGGGACACCCGGCAGGGGGTCACACGTAGTCATCGAGCAATGTCACCCAGCAGGGTTGCTGTCGGAACATCTCGAAAAGGTCTGCCTGTATTCATCGGACCGATTCGGTGGGTTATGCCACCTATTCTGATTATTCCGGAGCGAATTTCAGAAAATAGTTGGAAATCGCTCAAACTCCGGGGAAGGTGAATCGTGTGAGATGCTCACGGCCGGTTGCCAATCAGGTACAAGTGTGAATCAGTACGGTACAGCAACTCATCCCCCAGAACCGCCGGGGTCGCGGTGATCCGTTCGCCCAGTTCGTTGGTCGCCAGCAGATCGAATGTGTCTCCCGCCCGGATGACATATGTCTTGCCGTCGTTATCGCTCAGGTAAATTCGGCCGTCGCTTGCGACAGGTGACGAATTGCAATTCGATCCCAGTCGTTGCCGAAATAGGATTTCGCCGGTCTTGTCATTCAGGCAGGTGAGTACTCCGTGATCCAACCACGCGTAGAGTCTCCCGCGATAGTTCAACAGGGAAGGCTCGACCGGGCCGGGATCCTTGCTGATCCACAACGGCGTTGGGGGCGATCCGTTCGCATTCAACCGAATCGCGTGGATCGGACTCTGCCGCCAGAGCTGCAGATACACCACTCCGTCGGCGTAAACCGGGCTGGAAATGATCTCGCCGTTGTACGGCCCCGCGCCGTCACCGTAAACCCAAAGCGGCTCATGGGTCTTCGCGTCGAACGCGGTCAAGCGGTTCTTGCCCGGCACCAGCAACATCTTCTGCCCGTGTGCTTCGACGAACAGCGGAGTCGCATGCGCGGTACCGATCGGTCGGTCCTTCTTCCAGGCGATTTCCCCGTTCTGTTTGTCGAGTCCGATCAGAAAACAGGGGCCGCTGTGGTGGTCCCAGGGGAAAATGACCGCATCGTCAACCACCAGCGGACTGATGCAATAACCCCACGCCATTTTCGGATCGGTAAAGTCCCGCAAATACCGGCGGACCCACTGCAACTCCCCTGCGTGAGAATAGCGGGCGATATCGGCATTGCCGTAAGCGACGTAGACCGCGTCGTCCGTCACGGCTGGCGTATTCACCGCCAGATTCGACTTTTCATGAGTTCTCTGATCCACCTCCAATCCGAAATCGTTCTTCCAGACTTCCTTGCCCGTATCGCGATCGAAACAGAACACCTGCAAAGATTTCTTTCCCTCGGTTTCGGATTGTGACGTGACGAACACCCGGTCACCGTAGACGACGGGTGAACTGGTTCCCCAACCGGGAAGCTTGACGCTCCAGCGGACGTTCTCGGAAACGCTCCAATGTGTCGGCGGATGCCCGACGTCGGAAACGCCATTGGCTTTGCTGCCTCTCCAGCGCGGCCAGTCGGTCGCCACGGCACGGTCGCGGATCGCCTCCCACAGCGCATCGGCCAGTTCCCGCATCCCTTTGTCGCCCGGATGACCGGCGACACCGGCGTGTTCAATCTTTCGCTCGGCCCGGGCGTAATTCGACTCCTCGCGACCAAGTTTTCCAACGTCCACAAATGTCCCCTTGGCTTCCTCACACGCTTCCTTCATCAGCCGGTCTTTTTCCGCGTCCGACCAGAATTGACTTCGGACAAACAGGGTGGGGCGGCCGTGCCGCTTCAGCTCGGCGAAGAGTTCCGAAAACGCTTTGCGAAACCGAATCCCCTCGTCGGGGGTTTTGGGCGCGGTCGCGTTCTCTCCCAACGCGACGATGACCAGGTCGGCTTCGAACTCCAACTCCTCTTTTAATTCGCTTTTGAGGTCGTAGTCCGTCAGTCGCCGTTCAAAGTCGGCGACGTTTTTGATCTTCACTTTCGGAGCGGTTCCGGCCTTTTGGCTGATGTGTTCCAACAGCACATGGACATAGTCCTTTTCTTCGGCCGTCGCGGCCATGCCCCAATTCCCCGACCAGCCAATCGACGGCGCCGGGCCATGCAGTGTGATGCTGTTCCCCAGAAAGAGAACTTTTTTGACGCGCGACACGTCGAATCGGCGAGTTGCGGAATCCTGAGCCGACGCTACCTCAGCTTGAACGGCGACGCTTGCCAAAATGACCGTCATCGCCCGCAGAAATCCGGACACTCGTTTCATGGGGTTCAGCCTTTCACGTGGGAGTCAGGAACTGAAATTGGAGCAGCCGCATTGTACTGAAAACGAGCGTTGAACGAGGGGGTGGGGTTGCAGGTTCCCGGGTGAACGTAGCGGCGATTCGAGGGAAACCGAGGTCCTGACGTTGGATTCGCTTTACTCGTAAGCAATCGCTTACCTATAGTGAGTCACATGATGGTGACACCCAACCGAGAGTCCGACATCTTCGCGGCGATCAGCCATCCCGCACGGCGACGGATTCTCGACCTGCTGGTGGAAACCGACCGTTCCGTCAACGCGCTGGCGGGAGATTTTCAGATGAGCCGGCCGGCGGTCTCGCAGCATTTGCGAATCCTGCTCAACGCCGGACTGGTCACCGAGCGTCGGCAGGGTCGGGAACGCCATTATCGTCTCGTTCCCGAGCGGCTCGCCCCGGTGCGCGAATGGATCTCGCATTATGAACGGTTCTGGGACGACCGACTCCAGCGGCTTCAAGAACATCTCCTGCGCGGGGAAGACCAGTGAGCCAGAGTATTCGTCGAGAACTCTCGATCCCTCGGCCGCAGGAAAAAGTCTGGCGGGCGCTGACGGACGCCTCCACCCTCGCTTTGTGGATGTACCCCAACGATTTCGAGCCGATCGTGGGTCACCAATTCACCTTTCAGGTTCCCTCCAATCCGAAGGTTGGCTTCGTGGGATTGGTCGTCCGCTGTGAGGTGCTGGAATGCGAGCCTCCCCGTCGGCTGTTTTCAGAACAATCGTCCAAACCCGATACTCTTTCGAATCATTGATTCGAATCACGGACAAACCATACCAGGACTCCGACTCAGCATGAAGAAGAGCAGCCCCAAAGCAACGAACGACAAGGTGAAGTCGCGGCCCACCTCGAAATCGGTCGCAAAGGCGAAATCCCCCCCGGCGGCTAAGGACACCTCGACCGATTCCGGAAAGGTGAAACTGCTGACCGGGGGAAATCCGCAAATCGCCAAAGCCGATGGCGACGCCCCCGTCCAGGCGTTTATCGCCGCGATGCCAGGCTGGAAGAGCGATGTCGGACGCTGGATCGACGATGTCATTGTCAAAACCTGTCCGAACATCCGCAAAGCGGTGAAATGGAATTCGCCCTTCTACGGCATTGAGGGCCAGGGGTGGTTCGCCGGTTTCCACTGCTGCACGAAGTACATCAAATTCGCGTTCTTTCGCGGGGCGTTGCTGCATCCAGTTCCGCCGGGTGAGTCCAAGCAAGAGGAAGTCCGCTATTTCCATTTCTACCAAGACACTCCACTCGACGAGGCGCAATTCGCGGCGTGGGTGACACAGGCCGCCGCCCTTCCCGGTTGGATCCCCTAAACGTTCGTCTGCTCCATGTTCTGCAACGGTGCCGAGAGTCCCTGCGATTCCCGTTGACCGGGCTTTTTTTGCGAACTACGATCCGCCGCGTATGGAGACCACGCTGCATCGACAATTGAAGGCGCTGTACGCTGTCGGGGACGCCCGACAGGAAGTGCAATTCGAAGGGTTTCGCATCGACGCGATTCGAGCCGGTGAATTGATCGAGATTCAGCAGGCATCGCTCGGAGCGCTTCGGCAGAAGACGCGCAGTCTGCTTGAAGGGAATCACGTCCGCATCGTCAAACCACTGGCGCTGCGGAAGCGAATTGTCCACCATAAAGCCCGCGGGATCCCCGTGGGGAAGGGGCGGATGAGCCCGTTGCATGAGGGCTGGTTGCACGTGTTCGACGACCTGGTGCATTTTATCGATGTCTTTCCACATCCCCGGCTGATTCTGGATGTGGTGTTGACGGAACAAGTCGAATTGCGGACACCCCGCACGCCCCCCCGGCGATTCGGTCGCAACTACCGGGTGACCGACCGCAAGCTGACGGCTGTTCTGGAAACGAAGACTCTGCGTACCACTTTCGATTTGGCCGCGCTTCTTCCAGCCAATCTGCCGAGCGAATTCACGACCGAAGAACTTTCGAAGCTGGGGGCCATTCCACGGTGGCTGTCACAGCGGATCGCGTATTGCCTGAGGAAGTCGGGCGCGGCCCTGCCGGTCGGAAAGAGAAGAAACGCGTGGGTCTATGCGCTCCAAAAGGGACCGGTGGAGTTGTAGACTTCCAGTCATTGACGACGCAGATCTGGCGGTTTCAGCTCCGTGAGTTGCGGCAGCCACTTTGTCTGGACGGGGTTTGGACACCGCACACCAATCGAAGGTGACTGCGCACCGGGAGCCAAGACCGTATTTTCATCCCCCGAGGGCGAGGCTCTCCCGGCGCGCCGAGAAGTCGCCCGTGCGATTTCGAACGCAAGTCTGTCTATTCTGGCCGGCACTCGGACCTGTTGTTCTTTTCAAGTCCGTCGGCACAGGTTCAGTAGTCAAACACCACCTCGCCGCCGTCGATCGTCGAGAGGTTCTTCAATGTTTGCGGACTGACACTCTGGGAAACAAACCGCACCATGCCGTCCGCCATCAGCACGTGCGCCCCGCCGGTATGGTGGCTGCCCAATCCTCCCGGTCCAAACGAGAGTCCATTGGTGGCGTCAATATCGATCGGCTGCGTCCAGGGGACACTGGCACCAATTGATTCGACGACGATCAGCGTATTGGAGGCCCCATCTTTCACATCGGCGAATTTCACCCCTTTACCCTGCGGGAGCATTGTCCCCTTGCCGGTAATTCCCAGATAGTGTGTGGAGCCTCCCCCCTGGCCGACCGGGCTGGAAGGACAGGCGAAAATCGGCGGCATCATCGCCTGCAATCGGATGTTGTTCGGCCCATCCCACGGTTCATCCATCTTGTAACTGTTGTACAAGGGAACTTGGTCAATGTACGGCAGAATCAGCACCCGCCAACTGTGCATCGGCCGACCGTCGGCACTGTAAATCGCCGCGGGGGGAAAACTTCCCCAGGTGTCGTTGTAGTTGTGCAGCGCGAGCGCGATCTGCTTCATGTTGTTTTTGCACTGCGTCCGGCGGGCCGCTTCCCGAGCCTGTTGAACCGCGGGGAGCAACAGCGCCAGCAGGACGCCCCCGCACATGAACAGGGCCACCGCGCAAACGGCGAGAATCACCCCCAGGCTCATCCCGGAACCCGACTTTTTCGACTTCCCGGTTCCCCCCTTTTTCTTTTTGGAAGTACGTGAGGGCTTGTAGTCCTGCACTTCGGTTTCGCAGTACGGACAGATTTCAGTGTCGGCGGGAATCCGCTCGGCGCAGGCGGGACATTGCATGTTGAACTCCGGTGGGAAAACCGTTCAGTCGTGTGGGAAATGCGAATCGTCGCCGGATGTCTTTCGGCCCTGCAACAACCGCGTGCGTTTCTGGGACTGACTGTACGCGGAACGGCGTCAATCCGGCAAGTGGCGGCTCTTCGGAGCGTCAGAAAGCTCCCGGTATTGCCCACTGTCTGCTAAAAATGGGGACAACCACCCTGGCAATACCTGCACTTCGCAGTCGGCTTCTGCCAGCGCTACTTAGCTTCGCCAGTTTTGCCTGGTGGCCCGGATGTCAAGGGAAACAGCCAACAGCGACGAACCATGAGCGAGTACCAGTACTACGAATTTCGGACGACCGACCGGACACTCACCGCGGCCGAGATTTCCGAGCTGCGGCAACTTTCCAGTCGTGCGGAAATCACGTCCACAAGTTTCATCAACTCCTACTCGTACGGCGACTTTCGCGGCAATCCTGACCGCCTGATGGAACGGTACTTCGATCTTTTCGTGTACGTTGCGAACTGGGGGACGCAGCACCTGATGGTTCGGTTGCCGGTGCGTGGAATCGATATTCCGACGTTAGAGGCGTACGCCGGGGGCGGGTTTTCGTGGTGGGTCAAGGACGAATTCGCGATTCTCTCGTTCCAGCATTCCGACGATGGGGGAGGGGAATGGGAGCAGGGTGAGCGGTGGATGCCGGATCTGGCTCCGATTCGTGACGAACTGCTCAATGGCGATCTTCGCCCCCTCTACCTCGGCTGGTTGGCGGGGGTCGAAGGTGGCATCGACTGCGACGTCGCACCCGACGAGGTCGAGCCGCCCGTTCCCTCAGGACTGAGCAGATTGACTGTCGCTCAGTCCGGTTTAGTCGAGTTCTTGCGAATCGACGCTGACTTATTGAAAGTCGCCGCCGAACGGAGCGAAGAGAACGCGGACACCGCTCCGACGCAGGAACAACTCGCACTTTGGCTGAAATCTCGCTCGGCAGTGGAACGTGATCTCTGGCTGTTCGATCTGCTCGGGGATTCCGGACCGGCGACGCGTAGCGAAGTGCTGCTGCAGTTCCGCCAATCTCTGCGAAAAAATTCCAGCGCAGCAGTCCACGAGTCGACGCCACGCCGCACCTGCGAGGAGTTGCAGTCTGCTGCTGAAGAATCCCGACAATGTGCCCTCCAGCAGTCGGCTGAGAATGCGGCCAAACTGCGGAACACGCAACTCGACGAGCTCGCTCGAAACATCGATTCCGCATGGCGCGAAGTCCAACAGACACTCGAAGCGAAGAAACCGGCGCTGTATGACCTCGCGACGAAGACGCTCAAAGATCTGCGTGACCTTGCGGAACGGGATGGGCAGATGGAGCCGTTTCAAGACCGGCTTCGAGAACTCGTTCGCCGCCACAAGACCAAAACCGCGTTTATTGGGAAATTGCAGCAGACGGGATTGAAGTGGTGAGATTCTGTTGGACCAAACGCTCTTGCAATTCCCGTTCGAGATCGTCGACGAGTCCGTGCGCCTGATTCGCGACGTCACTCACGTCCCACCGATCATACGGCTTTTCGAAAAGTCGGACCGCCGGCTCAGCACCCGGTTCTTTGGCCCCGGATCGCACGTAGAGATAGTCCTCCGTACAGAGCGCCAGCGTCGCGGCCCCGTCGCCAATCAACACGGAATCGTGAATCGTTTCCACCTGTTGCCGTACGAGGGGAAGTACCGACGCCCCTTCCAAAGTGAGCGAGCCCGTAACTCCAAACCACTCCAGCACACTCGGTAACAGGTCAACGGTTTGCACGAGCGCTGGTCGACGCGTGCCGGCGTGTTGCGAATCCGCAGCGACATTCGCGGGGAGTCGCACGATTAGCGGGGTTTGAATCATCTCGCCCCGCAAAGGGAGCGCCTGCTCCAGATCGCTGAGGTCCGACGCCCCATCTTCCTTCGCCAGGAAGAACGGCTGCCCCGTCGCCGCCGCAAAGACCAGCAGCGCGTCCTTCCAGCCGACATTCGCATCCAGTTTCGTCAACAATCGGCCGATCCAGCGATCGAGCAACGACGCGTAGGCGGCATACATCGCCAGCGCGTACCGGGTGTCTTCCGGGACTCGATTCTGTTCTGGCGACAGATCCTGCTCCTCCGCGAACTCCACCAGTTCGGCGTCATCATATTCCGGTCCCTCGGGAAAAGTCATCTCCGGCTCATTGGGATCCCCCGCGACCGGTTCCGAAGAGACCGCCAGACCAAAGTCATCCAGATACAGGTCGGCGAAACCCAGGGGGGGCAACCACGGTATCGGCACACCACGCGACCGCAACCAGAGAAGGGTCGGTCGTTCGTCCGAGGCATTTTCGACGAGCCATTCCTCGACCCTCATGACCAGGCGCGGGAACGGAGTTTCTGTTTCCTGCGCTTCGAGGTCATCCCGCCCGGTGATCACGATGATCTCGTCGAACGGCGGCGTTGCCTGCGACGCGTTCTCTTCCGACGCTTCGACAAACAGCACAGTCCGGACACCCGCGGCAGACAACCGGCCCACGTCCCACTCTGAGGGGACCGAATCCACCGGTCGGGGCAGTTGCGTACGCCCTGTCCACCAGGCCAGACTGGCGAACTCCGGGTCGACATTCGCCGCGAAATGGCGATCGAACACCACCCCCTGCGCCGCCAGCTTCTGCAGATTCGGGGTCTCGATCCAATCGTTCCCGTAGCAGCCGACGAAGTCGAGATGCCATCGATCGCAGGTCATCACGACGGCGCGTGGTGGCATGGGTGGGGGCTCGTAGGGGGCGTTCGGAAAACGGTCGGAAATCATTCCGTGGGCGTCGTTGAGGTGAAATCCGGTCCGCGCGGCACATTCGAGCGGGCGTTGAGGCAGTGTACCGGCACCACGGCTTGAATGCAGTATGCCGTTGCCAAAGCCCGCATCAGGTGTACACGGGCGATTCGGCCGATATGATCCATATCAACGTCGACTCGTTGAAACTCCCCCATGTCCCGCCCGTTCCGACCTCGCCATGCTGCAAATCGGCAACCATGCGACCCGTTCCTGTCAGGGACTTTCCCGCCGGGCGTTTGTTCAAGCGGGGGCGATCGCCCCTCTGGGATTGAGTCTGGTCGAGCGATTGAACGCGGGTGAGCAGGAGTCGGGCCGGGTTCCGGCGAAGTCGGTGATTTTGCTGTGGCTGTGGGGGGGGCCGAGCCATCTCGACACGTTTGACGTCAAGCCCGACGCTCCGCTCGACATTCGCGGGGCGTTTGCTCCCATTCAGACAAAGCTTCCCGGGATTCAATTTGCCGAGACATTGCCCCGTTTGGCGGCCCGCAACGACCAGTTCGCGCTGGTTCGTTCCATGGTCAATTTTCAACAGGGGCATCTCGAGGCGGGCACGCTCAGTCTCAGCGCCAGCAACACTCTGACTGCGACTCCGGAACCGCATTTCGGGGCGGTCCTGGGTAAAGCCCGCGGGTTCGGTTCTTTGCCGCCGTTCATCGCGGTCGGGAATGGCGCGGTGCGCGATGTTGTGGGATTGGTCAAAGGGCAGGGGGGAGGTCGGTGGGGAGCGGCGTTCGACCCGTTTCGCGTCCGTTGTGATGATGAGGGGCAGGTCGAGGTTCCCTCGCTGGAACTCATCGAGGGGCAATCGCCCGGGGCGCTCGCCGATCGGACAAAACTCCGTCGGGAACTGGACCTGCTGCTCGCGTCGGCCAATGACCAGCGGCTCGACACCTGGGACAAATCGTATCAGCGGGCGTTCGAGTTGTTGACTTCACCAGGGGCCCGAGCGGCGTTGGATCTTTCGACCGAACGTCCCGACGTCCGGGCTGACTACGGCAAAACGACGTTCGGACAAAGCTGCCTGCTGTCGAGACGGCTCGTGGAGGCTGGGGTGCCGTTCGTCCAAGTGAATTGGAGTACCTACGTCGAGGCGATCACGCCGAACTGCGATTTCGGCTGGGACACCCACATCTGGAATTTCGAGCTGCTGCAGGATCGTCACGCGCCGATCTTCGACCGGGCCGCGTCGGCTCTGTTGGATGATCTGAGAGAACGGGGGCTGCTCGATTCGACATTGGTGATCATGATGGGGGAATTTGGCCGAACGCCGAAGATCAATGGACAGATGGCTCGCGATCATTGGCCCGGGTGTTACTTTTCGATCTGGGCGGGCGCGGGAGTCCGTCCCGGCATCGTGGTCGGCCGCAGCGACAAGACGGGTGGCGCGCCGACGACCCCCCCCATCACACCACTCGACGTCGGGGCGACCGCGCTGGAACTCGCGGGCGTTCCCCTGACGCGTCGGATTGAGTTGAATGTCACTCCCAATGCGCGGGTGATCGAGGAATTGTTCGCGTGAAACTGCACCGCCTGACGACCGATGGAAAATTCAAACGCGACCTAGCCTGGTCGCCAGACGGCACCGTGCTGTATTTCTGCCGGCAAGACTCCACGACTCTGTTGGCAATCTGGAAACTGACGCTGGCGGGGGGCGGGTTGGAACGCTGGCATCCGGACCAGAACACGTCTGAGTACGAGCCGGCGTTTTCGCAAGACGGAAAATGGTGCGCCTACGTTCAATCGCGGGCCAATCTGCAGTTGAAACTGGTGATCGAATCGGTTCCCGCCGGCAAGCAGTCGGTTTTCGATCCTGGGGGAGGTTTCGCCGGCCTGCGGCATCCCGCGTTTTCGCCCGACGGATCCCGCGTGATTTTCAGCATGCCGGCGACAGGGGGACAACAATTGGTCTCGGTGGACACGGTGGCGAAAGATCGCCGCGATCTGACCGCGACGGTCGGCATCAACAACCACCCGGCGTTTTCGCCCGATGGTCGTCGACTGGCGTTTTCCAGCAGCCGCGATGGCGATTTTGAAATCTACATCATGTCCGCAGACGGCACCGAGCCGATGCGGATCACGCGCTCACCCGGAATGGACCTGCGGCCGGTCTGGCACCCGGACGGAAATCGACTCGCATTCGTCAGCAATCGCGACGGCAATTACGAGATCTATCTGATGCGCGACGATGGCGGGGAACTGCGGAATCTGACCAACCACCCCGACCGCGACGACTTCCCCGCGTGGCACCCCGACGGGAACCGTCTGGCGTTCATATCCGAGAGGGATGGCCAGTACGACCTGTTTCTGGCGGAACTCCCGTGATCCTTTCATCCCCTCGCGCGCTTCATTCGCATGCCGCCCATTGATCTTCATTCGAAGGCCCCCCCAGTCCGCACCGCGGGCTCGCACAGGATTCTCCTGTCCGGTGCGTTGTTGTTCACAACAATTGCCATTCTGGGGTCGTTTTATCCCTGGAAATACAAGGGAATGGCCTGGGATGCGGCCGTCCAGAATTTTTCGCAACTTTCGTTTTTTACGTTCGGTGTGTTGTCGCGCATCGACTGGGTGTCGAATTGCCTGTTGTTCTTTCCACTCGGGTTCTTTTGGACGGCTGTTGTCGCTCAGGGATTGAATGGGCGACCGACCGGCCGGTCCTGGAGTCTCCCCGTCGCATTGGTCATGGTGGTGGTGGGCTGTGTGGTTCTGGGGGCCACGATTGAATTCGCGCAACACTGGTTTCCACCGCGTGTCGTCAATCCCTTCGATGTTCAGGCGCAATGTGTCGGGACCATCCTCGGCGGTGTCGCCTGGTGGCTCGCGGGAACGCATGTCGAAGGCTGGCTGAGACGATTCCGCTGGCTCGGAGGGCCACAGTCCAATCAGGACAAACTGTTTATCGCCTATCTGCTTCTCTGGTTCTTCGGCTTGGTTTTGCCACTCGATATCTCCATTGATCCCACTGAGGTCGTATCGAAATTGCGGATGGGTCGCCTCGAGATTATTCCGTTTTCCAAACAACCGTTGTTCGGACTTTGGACCTGGGGGGGGATCCTGTTCACCGCGCTCGCGGCATTCCCGATCGGAGCGGCGATGGTGACCCTGGGAGTCGATGCACACGCCAGAACGCGCTCGGTCTGGCGAGCGGGAATCGCCTCTATCGCAATCATTCTGTTTGGCGAACTCGCTCAGGTTCCGGTGATGAGTCGCGTCGCATCGACGGTTGACATTCTGGCGGGTCTCACGGGGGCGGGCCTTGGAGTCGTGTGGCGGTTGCGTTCGTTGGGTGCCGTTGATTGGACTTTGCGAACGGATGACTTCCGCATTGTGAAACTGGTGGTTTCCGCCGCGGCCTATCTGGTTTACTCCCTCGGATTGGCGGCGGTTTTCTGGTGGCCTCTTCGCGTGACCCGGAAACGCGTATCGGTGATTGGCCACTTGTCGGCCGCCTGGCGTCGCCCGTTGTTTCACTGGTTGACCAGCGACGACGGTTTCGATTTCGCCACGAAAAGCAAGTTGTTGTGGTTTGTTCCTCTGGGTGTCTTGTGGGCGTTCCTCTGGCGACGTGCCGTCGATCCGAATTCTCGCTGGCGCGCTACGGGGATTGTGATCGGTGTGGCGGTCGCGGCGCTGACGGCCGCCGGTCTGGAGTTGGGGCAGGCACTTTTTCCACCGCATGTCCCTGACCTGACCGACGCTTTACTGGGCACTGGATTCGCCACACTGGGATTGGCCGGAACATGGTTTTGGTTACGGCCACGTTTCGGCGGAGGCGCCACCGACAGGCTTTCTCAAATGATCAACAAGCCACGTCGCTGACCTCGAATCACTGTGATTGCGCCGCGTCCAACTCACTTCCTACCTGAACTTCACCTGCGGGAGAGACAAACATGTCAGACATCGGCATCGGAATGGTTGGCAGCGGGTTCATGGGACTCACCTATTCCGAAGTGCTTGCGAAGCACATTCCGGGAGCCCGTCTCGTCGCGATCACCGGCGGCAAACGGGCCGCGCAGCTCGCCGGCGACTACAGTGTCCCTCATGAACCGACTTATGAATCTCTGCTCGCCCGCTCCGACGTCGCGGGGGTCGTACTCGCCACCCCGGATCAGAACCGCCTGGAACTGACAATCGCGGCGGCGGCCGCCGGCAAACATGTTCTCGCCGAAAAGCCAATGGCTCCCACAGTCGCCGAGTGCGACGCGATGATCGCCGCCTGCGCGGCGGCGAAAGTCAATCTCGCGGTGGTGCAGACCGAGCGGTTCCGAAAGATCACATTGAAAGCGAAGGAGATCATCGATTCGGGTGAAATCGGTCCCGTCTGGATGGTGCGGACCATTTCGAGTTTCCCGATCTCTCTCGCGAAGGAACTGTTTGACTCCCGCCCCTGGATGCTTGACCCCAAGGGAGGAGGGCTGTTCATGGGCATCGCCTCGCACAACACCGACTTTCTGCGCTGGCTCACCGGCGCGAACGCCACGCAGGTCTTCGCCCAGGTGCATTCCTACAGCGATCTCCCCGCGCCGGCCCAAAGCGTAATGGCCCAGATCACCTTTGATAACGGCGTGATGGGACATCTCTGGATCTCGTCGGAGTTTCCGTCACCCGGCTGGCCCTCAAGCGAAGTCCGCTTTCAGGTCGTGGGACGCGACGGAATGATCGATCTTGAGAACTTCGAGTATCTCGATGTTGGCAAAGGGGACAAATGGGAACGGGTGATGCTCCCCGAACGGTTCGACTACCTGAAGGAACCGAAATCCCCGATTCGGCTCTTTCCACACATCGGCGTGATCCGCGAATTTGTCGACAGCATCCGAGAACAGCGCCCGCCGCGTGTCGGTGGCCCCGAAGGTCGGGCCGCGGTGGAATTGTGCGAAGCGTGCCTGATCTCGGCACGCACGAACCAGGTTGTTCATTTGCCACTGAAGACAACGATACCGTCGCCATAGAACACCATCCGGACAAGGGGGCTGTCGGTTTCAGTGATCCGGTCGCGTGTTTGAAACAGCCGGTTGTGGTTCCGGTTCGCAGGAACCACAACCGGATCGACGCCGCGGAGCGTCGTCGCTACAAAACCGACAACCTCCAGCCGGATCGCCCCCGGTCTCACTCCGTGGGAAACGTCGTCCACGGCTGTGTCGGGCGACTTTTTGTGTGCCCCTTCATCCACTCATATTGCGGATTCTCTCGGAAAAACGCGTTGGCGTCGAAAGGGGTTCCGCAGGCACGCCCCCACCGCGCGTCGAGTTGTAAGTCGCGAATCATCTGTCCGCCAGCGACCTTCCCGTCCAGTGATCCCCAAGGGTAATTCGGGCCTTGCCCGACGCCGGGGAATTGCGCCTGATCGACATCGAAGTGGCCGCAAATCGTTCGGGAACTGGGAGATTCCTCACGTGTGTAAAGGTCTCCATGGTCGGCGAGAACCGCTCTCGCCAACACCGGATCGAGCTGTCCGCGATGCTGCCGCATCAGTTGTTCGAAGCGCGTCCGGCGTCCACCGCTCATTTGAATGTTGTCAAACCCCGAAGGACCGGAACAATCGAGATTCCGGACCGCGGGAGAGAGCGCGATGTTGCAACTCGCGTAATACCCTGTCTCCAATACGGGGTGCAGGACATCGTGCTGGAGTGTGAGTTCGTAGGCGGCGATCGACCGCTTGCGGGCGTCGGCCAGCAGCCAGGTATTCACGTACCCGCCATTGTTGCCGAATTTGAACAGATCGCACCATGCCGAAATGCTGTCGGCGAATTGACATGCGCGACGCATTCTCAGGAACTCGGGGAGCGCGGTCGGGTCGAATCCGTTGCAGTTGAGCGACGTCTCGGCGACCCCCAGTTGGGCTCCGGTCACACAAAAATCGGTGCTGCTGTACACATAACCCGGGACCGACTGCATCAGCAGACGTTCTCCCCGTTCGGGTTTCAGATCCAGAATGATGTTGTACGCGTCGCCGTTGGCGAATCGTTGCCAGGTCGTCTGGGCGATGACGACGTCGCCATCCCGGGTCTGTTCACCACAGGCGACAAACGCGCTGCAACTGTGGTGAAAATGATGCCGGGGGGGGATGGCTACCGCCGACGCCAGCGCTCCGCTCGGCAGCGGGACGGCGGGAGTCACTTTCCCGGCCTGGACCGCCGGCCACCATTGGCAGATCAACTCGGGGTACCCGTTCCAGCCCAGCAGGTCGGTCAGTGTGATCTTCGCCCCGCGCGTCGTCCGGTTGGCGTTCGCGCCGTCGACGATTCCCTGCAGCTCCTCAAGAATCTCGACGCCGAACTGGTCCGCGAGCTTCCCCTCCCAATTGGACTGTAACACCGGCAGATACATCGCCGCCGCGTTGGCGGCGAACCAGTCAAACGGCACACCGGTGTCCATGAGAATCAGATGTCGGATCGACTTGAGCGCGCCGCGCAATTCGGGGGCCAGCCAGTACCCATGCTGAAAACCCCGTTCCGCCGGCGAGCCGGCGATCCGCAGTTCGATCCAGCCATGACGATCCATGCGGTTTGAAGGTCGAAGGAGCTTGAGTTGCGAGCGCGTCGTGGGCATCGTGGATTCTCGATCGGGAATGGACGTCCGCGACGGTACCCTCTGCGTGGAGTCACGGCAAGCGGAATTGTGGTCGATACGATCGCCCTGAAACGAGACGGCGCGAATTCAGGGAAATGCCCGTTTGCCATTCAGCATCCAGCCAATGGGAGTGTACCGCACGAACACGATGTAGGTCGCCATGCAGAAGAGCAACGTGCCGGCGTTGACCAGCAGCAACTTCGCCGCCAGACCAAGCGGTGCCTCGATCAGCAGTGTCTGCAGAAAGTAGACCACCGGAAGATGGACCAGATAGATCCAGTACGAGGCGTCGGACAACAGTCGGAGTGCGGGGCTTCGGCGTGACAGGTACTGTTGCCCAATCAGCAGCGACAGCAAGGTCAAGAGTGTCGCGAGGTATGCTGTCAAAACCCCTGCGAAGAGCGTCAGGCCTGGGCTCAGACTGGGGACCACCCCCGTCTCAAAGATCGAGGCGTCGACTTTGGGAAGCAGCAGGTAATACGGCACAAACAGCGCGCAGCCGACCGCGGTGATCGCCCCGGTCCACGGCTTGAACGCCGCGAGGGACTCTTCCCGTCCGAAGAACTGCCACCCCGCCCAGTAGAACAGTCCGTAAAACCACAACGGCCAGATCTGGGGAACAAACGACTCGGGAGCGGGAATTCCGAGCCCACCCAGCAAGACGCCCGGCACGAGTGCCAGGGGAGCGAGCGCCACCAGCCAGGGGCGACGAGACAACCAATCCAGTCGCATCGAGCCGAAGCGCGAAAGGACCACGGTCAGCGCGGCAAACAGGGTCAGGTAGTACAGGAACCAGAGATGCATGGTGGACCAAGGCTGGGACGAGGCAGCCTGGGGGGTTTCTTTCGAGGCCTTGACGATGACGCCGATTAAGCCAAGCGGGTGAGACAGATATGACATCGCGAACACGACGACCGCGATCAACAGTCCCAGCAGGAACGGGTAAAACAGGATGAACGGGAGGACGATCCGCACGGCGCGGTTCCGGACGAAACCCATCGTTCCCCTGCGGGTGATCAACAGCTTGGCAAAGTACCCGGAGATGAGAAAAAACAGCCCCATTCGGAACAGGTGAATGAAATTGAATGCCGCGTCCACGAGGACGCTCGATTGGGGATCGGTCGCCAGCCAGACAATCTGAGTCGGATGAGCGTACGCCAGTGCGGCGTGCAGGAACACTCCGAGCAGCATGGCCACGCCGCGCAGATTGTCGAGGTAATGAACCCGGTCGGACTGGCCGCGTACGGAGACGTACTCCTGGCGAACGGTCGGTTGTGGAGATTCGGTGACCGGTCCGGGCGTGGCGATTTCGATTGTGGACATCAGGTAACCTGTGGAAGTCGGGGGATTCCGTCGGGTCCGACGCTCGGTGTGAAACGCAGTCGTTAAACCAGATCGCGTTTGCGGACTTGCATGGCGACGGCCAGTCCCAGCGCCACGACGATGATGGCGACTTCAACGCAGATGATCTTAAAGAGCAGCGGACTGAGAGTCGGCACGGCCGCTTTCATGGATTCGCTGACTTCTGGATTCTGAAAGAGAGCCATCAGAAACAGGTTGAGAAACACATTGCCGGCCACCATCACAGCGATGGTCCAGCCGACCGAGTCTGAGATCACCGCCGTGACCAACTGCAGCGCATAGGAGGCGAGCAGTTCGAAGAACACAACCACCAGCACGGGAATCGCGCCCGCCTTGCTCCACGGAAGCACCGCGGTCAAAACGATCGAACAGGCGAGCATGGTGAACCAGGGAATCAGAAACGTTGTCAGCACGACCGCGATCTTGGCGAGCGAGTAATCCAGCAGGCTCACCGGCAGACTGAGGATAAACGTTCGCGTTTGGTCGCTTCCCTCGGAAAGTAACAGCTCGCCCAGCAGATGCATCCCCGACCCGATCGCCACAGTCAGAATCAGGATGAACCCGACGAATGCGACCGTCGGTTGCGGAATGACGCTGACGGCCGAACTCAGAATTCCCGCGGCGAAATACGCAAACAGTGGACGACGGCTAAGGTACAGGTCTTTGAGAAACAGAATCCCGATGGCCTGAGTGTTCACGGCGATGTCTCCTCGCGTCCGCGCATGACGCAACTGACGAAAATTTCTTCGAGCGTCATTCGCTCGACTCCCTCCAGGGTCGCGCCGGACGCCTGCAGGGCGTCCAGGGCCGCCTGATCGAACTGGTCCATTGAAATCACCCGTTGACTGCGGAATTGAGACTCCAAACGAATCCCCGGCATCGCGGGCACATTCCACTCGGCCGGTGCTTGCAGACGAATTCGTCGCCATTGCTCCAGAAACTCGTCACGCCCGCGTGACGCGATCACACGTCCGCGATCGATGAACGTGATCGAATCGCTGAGCTTCTCCACGTCCTGCGTATTGTGTGAGGAAAACAGAACCGTGCGGTTTTCGTCCTCAACGACCCGCATCAGCTCGGTGAGAATCTCGTGGCGGGCCACGGGATCCAGTCCGTTTGTCGGCTCGTCAAGAATCAGCAACTGCGGGCGTCTCGCCAGCAACAGGAGCAAGACCGCCTTCACACGCTGTCCTTGAGATAACCCCTTCACGTGTTGTTCCGGATTGAGGCCGAATCGACTGAGCAACTGGCTGGCATAGTCGTCATCCCATCCGGGAAACACCGAACGGACGAACTGCAGGTGCCACCCAATCGATTCCCGCTTGTACAGCCGCATGTCTTCCGAGAAATAGCCAATTTCGCGTTTCGCCGCCGCCTGATTGGACGAAATTGGTTGTCCGAGGACGGAGACGGAACCGCTGTCGGGAGCGACCAGCCCCATCATGATCCGCATGATCGTCGATTTGCCCGCGCCATTGGGGCCGATGAGGCCCACGACTGTTCCGCGGGGAAAGTCGAGCGAGATGTCGGACAGTGTGAAGTGGCGATACCGCTTGGAGACGTGTGACAACGTGATCGCCGACTCGGTCTTCGTGCTCACGGCGACTCCGGTTTCGTGGATCATGGATTACCTCGTTGCGCCTGCTCGACGGCCTCAATCAACCGTTTGTGCAGTTCGGTGCGGGACAGGCCCAACAAGAGCGCCAGGTCGGCGGCGCGGGCCAGTTGAGTCTTCAGTTCGCGAACCTGGATGCTCTCTTGCAGGTTGGGACGATCGGCGACGACCGATCCTTTTCCCTGCCGGGTCGAAATCACACCGTCGCGTTCGAGTTCCAGATAGGCGCGTTTGATCGTGATGACACTGACCTGCAACTCGGACGCCAATTGGCGAATCGAGGGCAGCTCCGTCCCCGGTGGCAAGTCTCCCACAGCCACCCGCCGCTCGACCTGTTCGATGACCTGGAGGTAAAGCGGCCGTGGATCGGCTTGAGAAATCACAATCCAACTGTGATTAGTCATATACACAGTATATACAGAGACACGGGCGAGTCAAGCGACTCTCTGCCTAAATTGGAAACTCGGCCTGAAGAAACGGGGCAAGACGGTCCGCTTTGGACGCTGTCAAAGGGGTAATCCTGATCGGCTCCCGCCGCCGGGATTTTCACCCGGCGGTTCACTTCCAGGCGAACCCGTTCCCCGATAACAGTTCGTACGCTTCGATGTATTTCTCCCGCGTGCGTGTGACCACGTCGTTGGGAAGCGCGGGGGGAGGACTGTTTTTGTCCCAGCCGGTCGTCTCCAGCCAGTCACGCACAAACTGCTTGTCGAATGAGGGCTGGCCATGCCCCGGTTCATACTGGTCCGCCGGCCAAAACCGTGAACTGTCGGGAGTGAGAACCTCGTCGATCAAAATTGGGCGTCCAGCAAATTCACCAAACTCGAATTTGGTGTCAGCGAGCAGAATCCCCCGGGCCGCCGCGTATTCCGACGCCTGCTGATAGATCGAGAGACTCATCCGCCGGAGTTCCTCGGCGGTTGACCGCCCCACGATTTCCGCCATCCGTTCAAACGGAATGTTGATATCGTGCCCCGATTCTTCTTTCGTCGCGGGGGTGAAGATCGGCTCCGAAAGCCGATCGCTTTCCTGGAGGCCGGCGGGCAATGCCACTCCGCAAACCTTGCCGGTCTGGCGGTACTCTTTCCAGCCTGAACCGGACAGATATCCCCGTACAACGCATTCGACGGGATAGACGTTGGCGCGACGAACGACCATTGTCCGCCCCAATAGCGCTTCGACATCGGTCCCGGCGGGCAAATCGACCGATCGCGGATCCAGATCGAGCAGGTGGTTTTCGACGTCCAGCAACTCAAACCAGACCGCGGAGAGCTGCGTGAGTACCCGCCCCTTGTCGGGGATCCCCGTGGGAAGAACCCAGTCGAACGCGCTGATCCGGTCGCTGGCGACGACCAACAGTCGGTCCCCGAATTCGTAGAGATCGCGCACCTTTCCCTGCCTCGGGGTTTTTCCGGGAAGCGCTGACTTAAGATAGGCCTGTCGCATGACGGGTCGGTGGTCCTGGTTTCTGTTGAGTGAAGCTATTCGGTTCGGTAATTCGGCCGGCCGCCCCAACCGAGTTTTCGGTGCAGTGTGGCGTAGTAGCTGCTGCCGGGAACTTTGGCCATTTGAAAGCAGACCGCCGCGCGAGTCACTTCGACCACGTCCCCCGGCGCGAGTGGAACGCGAACCTGGCCGTCGATCACCAGAGTGGTTCCCTCGGGAGCGCGGGGGACTTTCATCTGGTACACACAATCCGCGCTGTCGACCAGCGGTCGGTTGGTCAGTGTGTGCGGGCAGATCGGCGTGATCACAAACGCCTGCAGATCCTGCCGAAGGATCGGCCCCCCCGCGGACAGATTGTGGGCCGTCGACCCGACCGGTGTGCTGACAATCAGTCCGTCGGAGCTGTAGGTCGTCACCGGTTCGCCGTTGATCGCGAGATCGACATCGATCATCCGCAACGAGCCACCCGACGAGATGACGACTTCATTGAGTCCCAGGAATTCGTCGCTGGTCGACGAGTCGGCCGAAAAATGCCGACAGCGGTACATGAGATAATTGACGACCTGGTAGTCCCGCTGAAGCAGCCGGGGAAAATTCTCCCGAAACTGCTCGGGCGAGAGGTCGGCGAGGAATCCGAGGCGGCCGTGGTTGACGCCCACAACCGGAATTTGTGTTCCCGCCATCTGACGACAGGCGCGCAAAATGGCCCCGTCACCGCCGAGTACCACGACCAGATCTGCCTGAACCTTCCGGAAATCCAGGGCGCAATCCCGGTCGATGGATACGAGATTCAATTCCTCCTGGCGGTTGAGAAGATCCATGAATTCCGGCCAGGCGGCAGAAACTCGGGGGATCTTTCGGTCTGCGACGACAATCAGCCGGAGAGATTGAGAATTCATGGGGAACGGCCGATGGTGAGGATGCCGTACGCGGAGGGCGAAGGATCATTCTGGCAGAGCGGGACGAGTGTGGCAAGACGCTTCGCGGCTCGCCGAAGCGCACGGCGGGTGCCGGTCGAAAGCGTCGAAGGACCGCCGCCTCCTCCATACCACTTTATTGCATTCCTGAGAAATCACGGGCGACAGATGCGTGCGGTCGTTTGTTTGAGTAGACTGCGGAATACGCCGGTCGAGAAGTCGGTGGTCTTTGGCTCGATTTCGAAAAGTGAGGGTTATTCCGATGGGCCGTCGGAAGAGTGGAAGTCACCGCGAATTTGTCCGCCACGTCCCCAAAGCCTTGGGATGGACGTCGATCGGCGTCAGCATTTGTTCTGTGATCACAACGTGGTTCAGGGGACATCCCGTCATCGGGTTTACCCTGGGATGGATCGCATTTGTGGCCGGGATGGTGGGCCTGGGGCTGAAACTGCTGCGCGGGAGAACCCCCCGCATCACCACCGCGGGGCTGATCGCATCGGTGGTGGTGATCGGCGTCGGCGCGGTCGTGCTGAGAAATTCCCAGGTAACCGACACACCCCCAGTGACAGGCGGTTCGCGCCAATTCGGCCCCGACGATTCCGGGGTGGAAAACGCCCCCGGAGTCGGACAACTCGACGCGAATCTCAATCCCGAGGACTTGATTCCGAACAAAGACAAGTCGCTGAGAGTGGATCCCGGCGAACCCGCAGGACGTCGTCCAGTGGATGTCGGGCCGATTGACCCGGGGGGGGATCCCATGCTGAAGCGGTTTGGCGTGGCGACGGTCGATGAACTGGACGACGAGGGGGCGGTCGCGCTGTTGCGTGACAACGCGGCGGTCGTCAAGGACGAGCTGCTCCCCCGAGCGGACCCCAAGCTCCCGGATGTGCTGCGGGTTGTCGAGGTGGGCTTCGTCAAGCCCCGCGCCACCGATGACCTTTTGCGAAAACTCGGCCCGAGTCTTTCGAAACTGCCCAACTTGCGGGTTCTCAACCTGTTTGGTGGCTCGGTGACGGAGGTGGGGCTGAGCGGGGTCAAAAAGGCCCCCGTGTTGTACGAGATCATTTTACCGCTGGCGACCGACGGTGTCGCGAGTCAATTGCCTCGATTCAACGAACTCCGCGTTGTGAACTTCGGAAAACGGGGGGCGCTTTCGGACGACGGGTTAGAGTCACTCTCGGGAATGCCGCATCTTGAAAAACTCGACCTGGGGGTCACCGATAAGCCGACCTCCGGGATCACCGACAGCGGGTTGAAGAAACTCGCCTCCCTCAAAGGGCTGAAGTCGCTCGTCATTCCACACAACGCGATCACGTCGGCCGGAATGAAATCGCTCACGTCGTTGAGGCACCTGGAACAGCTCGATCTCTCGCAAACTCACGTCGACGACAAAGGGCTTGAATCACTCGCGGAGCTCAAGTCCCTGAAGTCGCTGAAACTACGAAAAACGGCCGTCACGGGAGCTGGACTGGAGCATCTGGCAGGGTGTTCACAGCTTCAGAAATTGATTCTCTCGGATAGCGCGGAATTCGACCCCGATCAGCTCCGTCATCTGGTGGGGCACCCTTCGCTCTCCGAATTGGTCCTGTCGGGTACCCGGTTGAACGACCATGCGGTCAGCCACCTGCAGAAGATGACACAACTGAAATCGCTCGACCTTAACGATTGCAAACTCCCGGCGGCGTCAGTGAGGTCACTCAAAGAATCGCTCCCGGACTGTGAGATCGAAGCGATTACGCTGTTCCAGAAGTAGCGGACGAATCACCCGGAATCGTGGGGGATTCATGCAGCGGTGCCGGGTTGGACTCCGGAAGAGATTCCACGGCTGGCTGAGGCACGTTCTCGAGCGTCTCTGGGTGGGCGTCCTCGAGTGTCGTTGTCGGATTCGGGGTGAGAGTGGGAACTTCGTCGGAGCTCTGATCGGGCGATTCGGCCGGTTGGGGATCAACCACCTGGGGTGCCGGACTGCGCCCCGCCCCGGTTCGGCGGCCTGCGGGAATCAGGCGGTCGAGAATTCCATTGACGAATTGAGGTGATTGCGCAGATCCGAATTTGCGGGCGAGTTCGATCGCCTCATCAACAACGACACGTGGAGGCGTTTCGGTTCTTGACAGCTCAAAAGCGCCAATCCGCAGAACGTTGCGGTCCGTGGGGGCCATGCGTCGCAAGGACCAGTTCGCCGCCACTTTCTCGATGCTCGCGTCAAGCGTCTCTTTCAGATCGAGCACGCCGACGTACAGACTCCATGCGAATCGGGACAAAGCCTCGTCCTCGAGTCGTTCCACAACCGCCTCGCGCACTGTCTCCGCCGGCATGTCGGGGTTCATGTCAAATTGGTAAAGCATCTGCAGGGCCGTCTCTCGTGCCCGCGTACGCCGCGACGCCATCTGTATCTCCTTCCCTCCGCCGCGACGGAGGACTTGTGTTGCGTTGGCCAGCCGACTCAATCGTCCAGCCGCGACAGCAGGCTGGCCATTTCAATGGCCGCCAATGCCGCCTCTTGCGCCTTGTTTCCCGCTTTCCCCCCAGCCCGGTCGAGCGCCTGCTCCATCGTTCCGCACGTGAGAACTCCAAACGTCACGGGGATCCGCGATTCCAGGGCCGCCCGCTGCAGGCCGGCGGCGACCTGATGATTGATGTATTCGTGGTGCGTCGTCTGCCCCTGAATCACCGCTCCCAGACAGATCACCGCGACGTACTTTCCCGACCGCGCCAGGCGATCGGCCGCCAAGGGCAATTCAAATGAACCGGGCACCCAGGCGACCGTGACCTGTTCCAGGTCTCCCCCGTGGCGGCGCAACGTGTCCAGTGCGCCCTCCAGCAAACGGCGCGTCACCAAATCATTGAACCGGGCCACCACGATCGCGTACCGACCCGGCCCCGCCAGCAAATCCCCTTCGACAACCTTCATCGTGTCTCCCTCAACCGAGGTTCATGCTCTGCAGGAACTCGGAATTCGTTTTGCTCCGGCGCATCCGGGTCACCATCAGTTCCATCGCGTCGACCGGGGTCATGTCGTTCAGAATCCGCCGCAGAATCCAGACCCTGCGAAGTTCTTCCTCTCCCATCAGCAGCTCTTCGCGACGGGTTCCCGACTTGTTCACGTCAATCGCCGGCCAGATGCGCTTCTCCACCATCCGCCGGTCGAGATGCAGCTCGGTATTGCCGGTCCCCTTGAACTCTTCAAAAATCACTTCATCCATGCGACTGCCGGTGTCGACGAGCGCGGTCGCGATAATCGTCAGACTCCCCCCCTCTTCCACATTGCGGGCCGCCCCAAAAAAACGCTTCGGATGCTGCAGCGCGTTGGCGTCGACCCCTCCCGAGAGAATCTTACCCGAGTTGGGAACTTCGGTATTCCAGGCCCGGGCCAGGCGCGTGATCGAATCCAGAAAAATCACGACGTCGTGGCCGTACTCGACCATTCGTTTCGCTTTTTCGATCACCATTTCCGACACTTGAATGTGCCGGCTGGAGGGTTCGTCAAACGTGCTGCTGATTACCTCGCAATTGTGTCCCTTGACGTGCCGTTCCATTTCGGTCACCTCTTCGGGGCGCTCGTCGATCAATAACATGATCACGTACGCGTCGGGGTGATTTTTCAGCACCGCCTTGGCGAGCTGCTGCAGCAGAATGGTCTTGCCCGCGCGCGGCGGAGAGACGATGAGTCCCCGCTGACCCATTCCAATCGGCGCGATCATGTCGACCACCCGCGTGGCGAACAGCTCTGGCCCCGCTTCGAGCCGCAGACGTCGCGTTGGATGCAGCGGGGTCAGTTCGTCATACGGAACTTTTTCGGGCAGCAGGTTCGGATCCTGCCCGTTGATCGCCTCCACACGCAGCAGGGCGAAGTAGCGTTCGCTCTCCTTGGGGGGGCGGATCTGGCCAGCGACCGTCGTGCCGGTTTTCAGCCCGAACCGCCGGATCTGGCTGGGGGAGACATAGATATCGTCCGGACACGGAAGGTAGTGGTAATCGGGACTGCGGAGGAACCCGAAGCCGTCGGGCAGAATCTCCAGAGTCCCCTCGCCAAACATCAACCCATTGAGCTTCGTGCGCTCTTTGAGGATGCGAAAGATCAGATCCTGCTTTTTCAGGCCGGTGTAGTCAACCAGACCTTCTTTGCGCGCAGAGGCGAGCAACTGCTGCATCGTCATCCGCTGCAGCTCGGCGATATGCGTGTCGCCCCGCTTGATTTCGTCGTACTTCTGGTCGGTCGAACGGGGGGGGAGGATGTCGACGTCTTCTTCTTCGTCGTTCATGGGTGGATCTCGTCCAAATATCGTTCCAGTTCATCCACCGCGTGGCCATGTTCCGAATTGTCGACCACCAGGTTGGCCGCGGCGAGTTTGGCCTCCAGCGTCCACTGACTCGCCTCCCTGCGATCCAGCTCCGCCGCCGACCATCCGCGATTGTTCATCACCCGTTCCAATCGCGTCTCTCGCGGGCAATCCACAAACACCACATGGTCGCACAGCGTATGCCAGCCCGCTTCGAGAAGCAGGGGCGCGTCTACCAGAATCGCGGCGAGATCTTTACGCCGACGCGATTGTTCGATTCGTCGATCCACTTCCGCGGTGATTCGGGGATGCACGATGGACTCCAAGACCGACCTCCGCGACTGAGCCGCGGCGTCGGTTCCAAAAACTCGGTCACTCATTTTCGGGCGGTCGATCTCTCCGTCGGCGCCAAAGACTCCCTCCCCGAAAAATCGGCGGATTTCGTCCTTCACCTCGGGCAGTTTCAACGCATCGTGGCCAATCTGGTCGGCGACGATGACTTCCACGGGCCGCCGCGCGGCGAGGCCACGGGTGACAAAACTCTTGCCTGAACCGACTCCGCCGATCAGGCCGATGACTGGAACTTCTCGCAAAGCGCCCACCATCCGCAGGAAATCCCAATGAGGATGCAGGTGAGACAGGTTGTGTTGGTTGATTGGCAGCGGGCCGGCGGCTTCCGAAAGGAACGACGGCCAATTCGACAGGAATTCACGAAGGGACCGAATCCGAGATTCTTCAGGGAGCCGGTCGGCTGAGAAATGACGAACGTGGAATGGCGGGGAGTTGGGGAAACCGATGTTGCTGGACTAATCATGCCGCGCGGGGGCAAGTTTCGCAAGCCTCGCCCCTGCAAAACCGTTCTACCAACACCGACGCTGCAGTTCGCTGTTAAATCAGTTCCGGGATCGGTGCGCCTTCACTCAGGACCGGAACCGGCCGGCCCGCATGGTCCAGGAAGGCAATGTGCCTGTCGATCCCCAGGTGACGATAGATCGTCGCCAGAATATCCTTCGGGGTCAGGGGGCGCTCGGTCGGAAACTCAGCTTTCGAATTCGTCGCTCCCACGACCTGTCCTGTTTTCAACCCGCCGCCAGCCAGTAGCACAGACTGGGCGTCAGGCCAGTGGTCGCGGCCCGTTCCATTGACGTTGTGACTGAGTCGGGGGGTTCGACCGAACTCCCCGAAGACCGCGACCATGACGCGTTGATCGCTGCCGCGGGCATGGAGATCTTCGATCAGGGCGGACAACGCCTGGTCGAGGTAGGGGAGGCGGTTTCGCATGTACTGTGCGAAGTGGCCGGGGCGTCCCGCGTTTTGAATGTGGTCGTCCCAGTTCGTGAATTCCGGACCCGACTTCGCCGCATCGATGTAGACCGTCACTACGCTGGTTCCCGCTTCGCACAAACGACGCGCCAGCAGGCACGACTGTCCCCAGTGAGTGCGTCCGTAACGATCCCGCAGCTCGTGTGGCTCCTGCGAGAGGTCGAACGCGTCGGCGACCTGGGGGCCGGTGAGCATCGACACCGCCAGTTCGCGGAATTTGTCAGTTCCTTCAAAGCTGCCGCGCTGGTCGAGATTTCCTTTCAACCGGTCGAACTGTCGGATCAAGCCGGCACGATCGTCGAGACCACGCCCCTCATTACCCGCGGCGATCCGCATCGTCGGCGGCTTGAAGTTCTCCGCCGCTGGATCGCCAACCCCTAGCGGTCCATGGTGCAGCCCCAGGTACGCGGGCCGAACCATGTAAAGTTGCTGGGGGATCGCCACGTAGCGCGGGAGGGCGGCGGGATGTGGCCCCAAGAGTCGACTCGCCACGGACCCCAGATCGGGATGTTCGCTCTTGGACAGTGACGCCGGGTCAGGACGTACAGGTGTCTTGCCGGTCAGAACTTCAATGCCACCGTCGCTGTGGCTGCTCATCGTGTGCCGCACGGAACGAACCAGCGCGAATCGATCGGCCATTTTCGCCTGAAGCGGGAACAGTTCGCAAATCTCCATCCCGGGAACATTGGTGGAGATCGGTTCGAAAACACTACGATATTCAATCGGCGCTTTGGGCTTCAGATCATAGGTTTCCAGTTGAGAGGGACCACCATGCAAATACAACACGATCACCGACGTCTCGCGGTGCGACTCGCCCGCCAGCGCCCGAGCGGCCAAGACGTCTGCCTGCGTCAGTCCTCCTGCCACCAGTAGCCCCGCCTGGAGAAAATCCCGACGACGAACGGGGCCGGGGCATGGCACGTTGTGGATTGGCTGTCGCATGGTATGAGTCGATCGGAAGGGGCGCCCGCAAGTGAATATATCAATCCCTGTCGATGTTTGCGAGAGGTTGATTCACCTCGCGGCCTGAAACGAGTCGTTTGTCCAAGCCTGCCACCGAACGGACATCTGACTTTCGAAAAACACGAATCGCTGGCGGAATTCTACAATTCGCACTGTGGCATCCCTGAGCATGCCGTTGTAGAAATGCGAGCAAGACTCTGGTCAGAGACCCGTCCAACCGGGGTGACGCCTCAATTTCAGTCGAAAGGGGTATCATTCAAGGGCCGCGCTATTGCAGGAGATTCTCGTGCCGAATTCGCTGATCCGTTCGCTGTCCGCCGTCTGTCGCGTCGCGGCCTGTCTGGCCACAGTCAGTGTAGGAATCTCGTGGGATGAGAGTCTTGCCGCCGACCCGCCCGCGGCGCAAAAATACCTCATCATCCATGCCGACGACGCGGGGATGTGTCATTCGGTGAATCGGGGAACTATCGAGGCTCTGGAAAAGGGGATAGTTTCGTCATGCGCGATCATGGTTCCCTGCCCCTGGGTGACGGAATTCGCCGACTATGCGCGGGAACATCCACAGTACGACTACGGCATTCATCTGACACTCAACGCGGAATGGAAGCATTACCGCTGGGGTCCGGTGGCGGGGAAGGCGAAAGTCCCCAGCCTGGTTGGAAAGGATGGTTACCTCTATCGCAGTGTTCCCGAAGTGGTCGCGAACGCGAAGGCGGACGAAGTGGAGATCGAACTCAAAGCCCAGATCGATCGCGCCCGGGAGCTGGGGATTCCGATCAGCCATCTCGATACCCACATGGGGGCGCTCGTCAGCCGGCCCGATATCATTGAGGTCTATGTGCGTGTCGGGCTGGAATACGATCTGCCGATGCTGTTCCTGCGGCAGATCGACGGACCGGTCGTCAAGCAGTACCCGGCACTCAAAGAGCGGGGCAAAGAACTGCTGGCGCAGCTCGATGCGAAAAAGATGCCCGTACTCGACGGACTGGCCCAGTTCTACGAGGGAGAGACGCACGAAGAGCGGAAAGAGAACTATCTCAAGACCTTGCGTGGACTGTCTCCCGGTGTGACCGAACTGATCATTCATTGCGGCGTGCTGGACGAAGAGCTGCGGGCCGTCACCAACAGTGCCGCGCGTCGGGACGGCGATCGTCGGATTTTCACCGATCCCGAAATCGCCGCCGAGATCAAGCGGCAGGGAATCGAAGTGATCACCTGGAAGAAGTTTCGGGAGATGGCGGGAGGGAAACGGTAGCCGGTGTCAATTCCACTGGAGCCGACGGTCCCCTTGGAGTAGACTGGCACGGTTGGGTTGCTGTCTCCCCGTTTTGGAATTCTGACCATGAGTCGCTTGAGCGCCATCCTCCATCGCGTCGTGTTTCCCGCGTGTCTGGCTCTTTTGGGAGTTGCCGTCGCCGTCGGTCAGGACGCCGCGCCTAAACGTCCCGAAGCTCCCCCCCCTGGACTGGATGTCCCAAAACCAGCCGTTGTCGAACTCGCTCCCGCCGAGATTGATAAGCTGATCTCCCAGCTCGACGCCGAGGAATTTGAGGCACGCGAAGCCGCCTCGAAGAAGCTGGTCTCGGGAGGGGCGTCGGTGGTTCCCGCAGTGGAAAAAGGGGCCGGCGATGAGAATCTCGAAATCGCGACCCGTTGTCTGGCGATTCTGAAGTCGCTGTACGAGGGGAAGGATGTCGACGCGCAGGCCGACGCGGCGATCGCGCTCAAACGCCTGTGTGACAGCCCCAACGCGGCGATTGCCCGTCGGGCGGCCGCCGTCATTGACCCTCCGAAACCCGCCAACGGGGGAAACCCGTTCAACCCGGGGAATCCGTTTGGGGGACTGCAGCCCGGCATTCGCATCAACATGCGGGGGATACCGCTTGGAGGTGCCGGCCGGCAGATGCAGGTGACGAACAACAACGGTCAGGTGGAAGTGATCGTGACCGAAGGGGAACGCAAGGTGCGCGTCGTTCACAGGGACGGCAACGACATCACCGTCGAGATCACGGAACCGCCAGCGGCAGGCAAGCCGGCTGAGACAAAGAAGTTCTCGGCGAAAAACGAAGACGAGCTGAAAAAGAAACACCCCGAGGCGTTTAAGCTCTACGAAGAGTTTGGCAAACAGGGAGCGGACGACGTTTTCGTCGGCAACTTCCCGGGAGGCGTGTTTCCGCCCAATGTGGTCCCGCAAATGCGTCGCCGCAACCTCCCGCGAGGATTCCGGAATATTCGCCCGAATCCCGGCCGGGCTGCGGTTGACCCGGAGGCGGTGCCAAAACAACTCGAAGGCGTCGCAGCGCGGCTCAACGCGTTGGCCGAGCGAGGCGATGTGAAGCCGGCGGAACTCAAACAACTCGCCGACGACGTCACCCGCATTCAAAAAGAAGCCGCCGACAACGCCAAATCCATCGACGAAGAATAACCCTCTTCGGTTTTCATCCCTCATCCTTCCTCCTTCATCCTTTGCAAAGCCTCCATGGGTCGAATTGAAAACAAAGTCGCCGTCGTCACCGGAGGTGCCGACGGGATCGGCAAAGCGACCTGCGTGAGGTTCGCCCAGGAGGGGGCGGCGGTGATCATCGCCGACGTCAACGTCGAACTTGGTAACAAGACTGCCGCCGAGATTCAGGCCGCCGGGGGACGGGCGCTGTTCGTCGAAACCGACGTCGCGAACGAAGCGAGCATCATCGCGATGGTCGCCGCGGGGGTGAAGGCGTTTGGCAAAATCCACATCCTGGTGAACAACGCGGCGGTTTTTGTCCTGAAGGGAATCGACGCCACGGTCGAAGAATGGCGCAGGATTCTCGATGTCAATGTGATTGGGGCGTCGCTGGTGGCGAAGCATGTGGTGCCCGAGATCAAGTGGGCGGGCGGGGGGGCGATCGTGAATCTGGGATCGATTTCCAGTTTCATCGCACAACCGGAATTCGTGACGTACAACGCCACCAAAGCGGCGATCGCGACGATGTCGCGCTGCATGGCGCTCGATCTGGCACCGCACAACATCCGAGTGAACGCGGTCTGTCCGGGAACGGTCTGGACGCAAATTGTCGAACGGCTGTCTCGGCAAGAAGGCATGGATCGTGCCGCTGCGGATAAGGATCCGACCTGGGGGGGAAGCTGCATGATGAAACGGATCGCCGACCCGAGTGAAATCGCGTCGACGATTCTCTTCCTCGTTTCGGACGACGCTTCCTACGTGACGGGAGCGCATCTGATGGTCGATGGCGGTTATACGGCGGTGTGACGGACTGACCTGTTGCGCCACACTTCAGGCGAATTCCATGAGCGATCGGTTGCTGAATCAACTCGCGGTCACCGCCCGAATCGCTGTGAAAACCCGCATTCGCCGCGGCGTTGTGAGAGTGTTTTTGGCCGCAGGAGTGATCGGCTCGCTCTCCTTGTTTGTCGTCGTTCTGCGGGACGGAAAAAGCAGTCCCCGCGATGTCTTGCAATGGGTGGGGGCCATTGCTTTCGCGGCGGCGGCGCTCCCGGCATTTGGTATCGGCCCCGCCGCCGGTGCCTGGATCTGGCTCAGGGTTTTTCCGGAATCGATGCTGGGGAACGCCGAGTTATTTCGTGGAGAGATTTCGCCGCTCGCCAGTCCGCTGGAACGGCAGCCGGACTTTACTGAGCGAATTTACAATCGATGATCGACGAAGAAGAGGAAAAGTTGATCGCCAAGCTGCGAACTCGAAACGAAATTCGGAAGGACCGTGCCATCAGGAGGGCCTTTTTCACCTGCGGACTACTGGGAAGTGTTCCGCTGCTGGTCGTGTTTGCCGTTCAAATGCTTCGGAATGTAGGATTGATTCCCGCCGTTTATGCGACACTCGTGGCCTTGCCTTTCGGGTGTCTGCTATTCGGAACCGGGCCGGCGATTTTCGCGATGGTCTGGATGAGCTTCTTTCCGGAGTCGCGGCTGGGGGATAAGTCACTGCGCCGACGGTAATCCGCAGCGTCTGAGGGGACTCGTGCGGAGCTGTGGCGGACGGCGTTCCTACGACGCCGCGGTCTGGACGTTCGGCGGCAAAGTTGAGTGGAGACAGATTGAAACGCGGTATCGGAAACGCCTGCTTGCGCGACGGTGAAGTCAAATGACGGGTGACGCTTACCGACCTAACCGCCGGCTGCGCCGTCGGTCGCGACGCCGCAGGAGCGTCGTCGCGACAATTCTCCGTGATCGCGCGGATCACTGGGAAGCCATCCTCCCGATTTCAACGCCCCCTCGTCGCCGATTGACTTCGCGCCATCTCTGACTTAGCTTACCGGGAGATTCTCCCAGGAGGTGTACGCCTCGAATTCACCCCTTTGTCAAGGACTCTCCGCGATGGCTCGTCGTCCCGTCACATTGTTTACCGGTCAATGGGCCGATCTGCCCCTCGAAGAACTGTGCAAGAAAGCAAGCGATTGGGGGTATGACGGACTCGAACTGGCGTGCTGGGGAGACCACTTTGAAGTCGACAAGGCGCTGTCGAACGACACCTACTGCGCCCGCAAGCGGGAACTCCTCGAAAAGTACGATCTGCAGCTCTTCGCGATCTCGAATCACCTGGT
This sequence comes from Planctomicrobium piriforme, assembly GCA_945860955.1. Classification (GTDB taxonomy): domain Bacteria; phylum Planctomycetota; class Planctomycetia; order Planctomycetales; family Planctomycetaceae; genus UBA10511. The sequence goes on along the minus strand of CAMATH010000045.1, from coordinate 1,412 downwards.
CGGCCAGGCGGTGTGCGACAACATCGACGCCCGCCATAAGTCGATTCTGCCCGACTACATCTGGGGCGACGGCAACCCGGCGAAGGTGAATCAGCGGGCCGCCGAAGAAATGCAGAACACCGCCCGTGCGGCCAAGAAGCTGGGCGTGTCTGTCGTCAACGGCTTTACCGGTTCGAGCATCTGGCATCTGATTTACGACTTCCCCCCGACCCCCAAGTCGATGCTCGAAGCGGGCTTCACGCAGTTCGCCGACCGGTGGAATCCGATTCTGGATGTGTTTCAGGAATGCGGCGTGAAGTTCGCGCTCGAAGTTCATCCGACCGAAATCGCGTTCGACGTTTACTCGGCGCAGAGGGCACTCGATGCGATCGACAACCGCGAGGAGTTCGGATTCAACTTTGACCCCAGCCACTTGATCTGGCAGGGAGTCGACCCCGCCGAATTCATTCGGTTCTTCCCAAACCGCATCTATCACGTCCATATGAAGGACGCCAGCGTCACTCTCAATGGACGCTCGGGAATTTTGGCGAGTCACCTGTCGTTCGGCGATCCGCGTCGCGGCTGGGACTTCCGTTCTGTCGGTCGCGGCGGCGTGCGATTTGAAGAGATCATTCGCGCGTTGAACCACGCGAAATACTCAGGCCCCCTGTCCATCGAATGGGAAGACATGGGGATGGACCGCGAAGCGGGGGCGAAGGAAGCGTGTCAGTTCGTGAAGAACGTCGACTTCGAACCGTCGCAGCGGGCGTTTGACGCGGCGTTCGCCGAGTAGTTTTCACAGCCGACCATAGCGTGAATTTTATTCTACGAGGCCTGAATTGAGACGTAGCCCACAGGCCGCCGTAGGACGGGTCTCTGACCCGTCCTACGGCGGCGGGGTGCAACTCGGAACCCACGCCGCCATTTTTTTCGGACGGGTCAGAGACCCGTCCTACCAAGCAAACGCATCGTATTAAGGCGTGTGGATTGAAATCCACACTACAGCACTTTTGCGTCTCAATCCCTCCATGCAGATCCGCCAGTTCGTCCCCGCTGATTTGCCGACCCTCAAGCGAATGACGATTGAGGCGTTTGACGGAGTTTCCATCGATCAGGGCATCGAACAGGTTCACGGCGAGATCAACGGGCACGATTGGCAATGGCGTAAAGCGCGGCATTTGGACGACGACTTACGGCGGGATCCTCGCGGGATCTTTGTCTTAGCAGGAGACTCGAACGAGCCTCTGGGCTATGTCTCGACTTGGTGTGATCGAGATGCGGGAATTGGTAACTGCTCAATAACCCCGCGGTCGGCGCGCGGTCCGGCGGCGCTCGTCGCAGGCGTCGATTGAGTGCGCGAGTTTACGGAGGTGGAGAAGTTGCCTCAGGCCGCTGCCATTATCCGGTCTCGGGTGCGGGGGTCGCAGTCGCTT
>CAMATH010000044.1 GCA_945860955.1 Planctomicrobium piriforme | reverse complement strand
TGTTCTCGACCTTCCATGGTCCAATTCCTTTTCTGACTGATGGGTTCTCCAGTCCCTGCCAAGGCCCGCAGATTACCAGGAAATCCTGATTTCCTCTATTGACCTTTTTTGTGCCCTGCTGAGTCGCACAAAAGCTGACGTGCACCCCTTCCTGTGGGATTGGCCGGTCGTACCTTGTTTAACGGATCGGCTTGGCTACACTACAGGGGCCGCAGTCGCGGGATCTGGGATCCCGTCCAGTTCATCACAGCGGCGCAGTTCAGGTTTTCATCTGTCTTTGAAGGAGTGCGTGGTGATGCGAAAGTTCCTGGGAGTTTTGGCTGCTGCCCTGGTGTTGCCCGCGGCCCTGATCGCCGCTGACAAGGTGGAATCGGGTTTGAAAGAGGGGGCCAGCGTCCCCGCGTTCAACGTGCGCGACATCACGGGACCCGCGAAGGGAGAAACCCTCTGCTACCGTTGTCGCTACGGGTCGCAGCCGGTCGTCACGGTGTTCGCCCGTGAAATGAACGACAGCGTGAAGGATCTGGTCAAGAAGATTGACAAGAAAGTTGGCGAAAACAAGGATCACAAGATGGCCGCCTTCGTTGTCGTTTTGACGAACGACCCCGATTCGGTCGAACCCAAGCTGACCAAGCTGGCCTCCGAAAGCAAGATCAAGCACACCCCGCTCACCGTCATCGAAGGTGACGCTGGCCCCGAGGGTTACAAGATCGGCAAGGACGCCGAAGTCACCGTCATGATGTGGGTCGAAGGCAAAGTGAAGTCGAACCACGCCTACGGCAAGGGCAAGTTCGACGCGAAGGCCGTCGAGACCGTCCTCGCCGACACTTCGAAGATTCTGGAATAGTTTCCGGGGCGTCGAACTGACCGCGACGCCCGTCGGAGATGACCAAGAGAGACGGCTGGAGAAATTTCTCCAGCCGTTTTTTTGCGTCCCTGGGGTAATCTCAGTGACGGGTGCGCGCAGGACATTCTCACTGCACGAATACGCTTGTTCCGGCACCTCAAGTGAGGTACCGTCAGGCCGGAGGAACTTCATGCACAATTCGATCTTTCGACGTCTGGAACAGCGCTTTGGCGATTCCCCCGAATGCAGCCGGCGCGACTGGCTGCGGGCCGCTTTGACGGGCGGAGTGGGTTTGGCGTTGGCAGGCCCCCCGTTCGGTGCCGCCGCGCTCGCGAACGAGGGGGCAAAATCGCGGTCGGCGTCAGGGCGCAAGGTGCTGGTCTTGGGGGCTGGTTTCGCGGGACTCAGCGCGGCGCTGGAACTTCAGGCTGCGGGCTGTGATGTCACCGTAGTCGAAGCGCGGCATCGGTTGGGAGGGCGTGTCCGAACGCTGTCTAACCTGATTCCCGGGAAGACGGTTGAAGCCGGAGGTGAGCTGATTGGACTCAATCAGCCCACCTGGCTGGCGTTCGCCAAACGGTATGCGCTCGAACTGAAGGAGCTTCTCGAATACCCGCTCGACCAGTCCCCGATTCTCCTCGAAGGTCGGCGGTTGTCGGCGGACCAGGCGGAAGCACTGTGGCAGGAAATGCAAGAGTCGTTAAGGGGACTGTGCAATCCTGCCACGGATATTGATGCCTACGCCCCCTGGACCGATCCCAATGCGGCGATCCTTGATGCGCGGTCCACAGCCGACTGGATCGCATCGCTGAAGGTATCCCGGCTCTGTCGGCTCGCGCTCACAATCCAGCTCACCTCGATCAATGGCATGCACCCGGCGTGGCAGAGCTTTCTCGGAAACCTGGCGATGGTGAAAGGGGGCGGACTTGAAGATTACTGGACGAAGACCGATTCACTGGTCTGCAAAGGGGGCAATCAGCAGCTCGCCGAGCGGATGGCCGATGAACTGGGCCGGCATCGCATTCGGTTCGGAACACCGGTCGCCGGAATTAAAACCAACGACGATTGTATCGCAACAGTCCGACTGGCGGATGGAACCGAACTGGAGGGAGACGAAGTCGTTGTGGCGGTTCCCGCGAGTTGCTACGGACGGATCGCATTCGATCCTCCACTTCCCGCGGCACTTGTTCCCCAGATGGGGACGAATTGCAAATACCTGGTCGCACTCTCCCGTGCGGCCTGGGAGCCGTTGAAACTCGCGCCGCGCGTGTTGACAGATGGTCCGATCGCGATGGCCTGGCATTCCACCAGCACGCAGCCCGGCGGTACCGGTGAAGTCTTGACGCTCTACGCGGGCGGAGCGACCGCCGACCAAGCGCAGGAGTTGAGCGACGCGAACCGTACTGAAGGATACCTGTCGGCCCTCGATAAGCTGTACCCTGGAATCCGCGACGCCGTACTCGGAGGGCGGTTCGTCGACTGGCAGAACGACCGGCACGCGCGGGGAAGTTATTCCTTTCCCGCTCCCGGCCAGGTCACCTCCATTGGCCCGCTGCTCGAAAAGAACATCGGCCCAATGTATTTCGCCGGCGAACATTGTTGCCCGGCGTTCATCGGGTACATGGAAGGGGCGTTGCAGTCGGGGATTCGAACCGCGAAGCGGGTACTCGGCAAACCGTGAATTTGAGGAATTCGCCGACATCCCAAGATCGCCCGGCCCGGTTATACTCCGCATGGCGGAAATTTGTCCCGGCCCGCCCCATTCGATTCCCGGAATGACCTCATGATTCGTCTGCTCGTCCTCTATGGACATCCCAAAGATCCCGCCGCGTTCGACGCGTATTATCAGGAAGCCCACATTCCGATCGCGAAACGGATGAAGGGGCTGAAGAAATGGACGGTCGGAAAAGTCTCGGGGAGCGCTGACGGATCATCTCCGCCCTATTACTACGTCGCCGACCTGTACATGGAAAGTCGCGAGGAATTTGAGGCGCTGCTCGCGTCCCCCGAGGGACAGGCGGCTGTCGCGGATGTTCCCAATTACGCGACGGGTGGCGTGACGTTTCTGTACACCGAGATCGAAGAAGTCATTTAGCAACCCGTTCTCCGCCAGATTGCCGGCACCGGTCTCGAACCGATAAGATCGTACCACTGTTTCCCTCCCCGCAGTCCTGAAGAATCTCTGGAGCGTTTGCCATGTGGCAGTTGCAAGGTCGTGGAACCGTGCAGACGTGCGATGGGTTGTCTCGCCGCGATTTTCTCCAGGTGGGAACGCTGGGTGCCGCAGGCCTGGGGCTGACCGAATACGCGGCACTTCAGGCCGCCGGCGCGGTGGACCCGAAGCAAGACGTCAACGGTATCATGATCTTCAACCTCGGTGCCCCCAGCCAGCTCGACACCTGGGACATGAAGCCGAACGCTCCCGCAGAGATCCGTGGTCCGTTTCAGCCGATTGAAACCAAGGCTCCCGGAGTGTTCGTCTCAGAGATGTTTCCCGGCATGGCGAGTCTGGGGGACAAGATTTCGTTCGTGCGTTCGGTGTTTCACACGGCGGCCGCCGTGCATGACACGGGGCACCAGATGATGCAGACCGGCCGGCTGTTTTCGGGGGGCCTGGAGACCCCGCACGTCGGTTCGGTGTTGGGATTCCTGAAAGGTCGACGCGGAGACCTGACGCCGCACGTGGTCCTCCCCGAGAAAATGGGGCCGACCGGAGGCAACCTGCCCCACGGACAGGACGCCGGCTTCCTGGGCAAGCAGCACGATCCGTTTGTGTTGAACGCTGACCCTTCCGCGAAAGACTTTCGCGTTCCCGATCTGCTCCCTCCATCGGATCTGCCGGTCGTTCGGACAGACCGTCGGCGGAAACTGAGAGAACTGGTTGACGGCGCGGTGAAGGAGTTTGAATCGTCTCCGCAGGCGAAACTGATGGACGCGAATTTTGAGCAGGCGTATCGACTGATGACTTCGACCCAGGCTCGCGAGGCGTTCGCGCTGGAGCAGGAAACCGACGCGGTGCGCGATCGCTATGGCCGCAATCGGTTTGGGCAATGCCTGTTGCTGGCGCGTCGACTGATTGAACGCGGTGTTCGGTTTGTCACAGTGAACACGTTTCTGACGGTGTTCAACGAGATCACCTGGGACATCCATGGATCGGTTCCGTTCACGTCCATTGAAGGGATGAAGAAGACCGTCGCCCCGATGTTTGACCAGGGAGTCTCGGCACTGATTGAAGATCTGGATCAGCGGGGAATGCTGCGGAACACCGTGATTCCCGTGCTGGGAGAATTTGGCCGGACCCCGAAGGTGAATCCGGCGGGTGGCCGAGACCACTGGCCGCAGGTTTGGACCGTCTGGTTCGCGGGGGGTGGCATCCAGGGAGGCAGGATTGTCGGGCAAAGCGACGAGATTGGCGGCTATCCCGTCGACCGTCCGACCACAACCGCTGAAGTGGTCGCGACCATCTATCGCGCTCTGGGAATCGACCTGGATCACATCCTTCCCGGCCCGCAACGCCGGCCGGTGCCGGTGGTGGATAGCGGGGTACGCGAAATCCGGGAGTTGTTTTAGCAGCCACACGGACGGGCGCGGCTCCCCGAATTCGTCTCGTTTCGTGCCGTGCGAGGTATAATCAGCGTATCGTCTTCGCGGCCCAGATCGCCAGCGCCTCGCGGTTGATCTTCGTGTTGTGTCGCACGTCGACTGGCAACGGTTTCGGATGCCAAAGCAGCGTCGACACGTGCCGCGTGGTTTCATGGCATGCGCCCAGTTTCAGCAGTTCCCGCTCCAGGTCGCGAGACCACGCACCCGACTCAAGCTCTACGACTAGAACCGGCCGCTGGTTGGGCCGGGTGCCGATTCCGACCAGCGCCGTCCGGGCGACGCGTGGATGGGTGTTGAAAACGGGTTCTACCTGGTCGGTGTAAATCGGCCCGTGGTCAGTTTCCAGCCGCTGTGATTTTCGGCCACAAAACCACAGCCGGTCGGATTCGTCGAGATAACCGACATCTCCCATCCGGTGCCAGAACGTGTCGCCATCCGCGATTTTCGCAGACGCCGTCGCCCGGGGGAGGCGATAGTATTCGCGAGTCACCACCGGGCCCCGCACGAGGATCTCGCCGATTTGACCACGGGGAAGTTCCCGGGCGTCTTGAATCGAGGGAATCGGTTCGTCCGTGATCGCGATGATTTTCAGATCCATTCCAGGAAACCGGCGACCGACGCATGTTCCCGCGCCGCGGCGCGTCTTGAGAACCGTTTCCTCCAGGACTTCCTGAGACGAAATGGAGGCCACCGGCAATGCTTCTGTGGCACCGTAAGGGGTGAACATCTTCGCTCCGGGGGCGACCAGCGTCGCGGTCATTTGCGCGAGGACTTTTTCCGGCACGGGAGCCCCGGCCGAAAAGACCCTACGAAGTGACGGCAACGTGATCCCCCGGTCGGCACAGTAACCGCCAACCCGCTTCCAGATCGCGGGGGATCCGAACCCCTGCGTCGCCCCCTGGTTTTCGATCGCTTCGACGATCTTCGCAGGGTCGACTGTCGCGGGGCGGGCCGCGTCCATCTCGGGAATCAACGTGGTGACACCCATGGCAGCGTTGAACAGGCCGAACAGAGGAAACCCGGGGACATCCATCCCACCGGGTTCAATCCCGTAGAAATCGCGAATCGCATCGACCTGGGCGGCGAACATTCCCTGCTCGTAGACAACCCCCTTGGGTGGCCCCGTACTGCCGGATGTGAAGATAATGGCCGCCGCGTCGCTGCGTTGCCGTTCCACGAGGGTCCAGCGGCTGGATTCTGAGTCGCCGGGTTTTCTGTCCGACGGCAGACGTGTTCTCCCTAACTCCAACAATTCGCGATAGGTCTTGCCTCCCCAGAAGCGTCGACCCCCGACGGTCACGTTGAACCGGGCCTTTGCAAACCGCCTGCCGTTGAGGACACGCAGAAACTGCACCAGGGGCAATCCCACGAATCCATCTGGCTCGACCTGGTCGAGACACCCAAACACACGCTTGGCGCCCATTCCGGGGTCGATCAAGACGATCACCGCTCCCGCTTTGAAGAGCGCGTAGGTCAGGGCGATGAATTCGATTCCGGGGCGAACCGCCAGAACGAGTTTGTCGCCGGGCGCGACGCCCATTGCGATCAAGCCGGCCGCCAACGCGTCGCTTTCGGAGTCGAGTTGCGAAAACGTCAGTTGGGAATAAGTGACCCGCCCCCCCTTGTCCCGACCGATCGGAGCAATCACTCCGCGTTGATGCGGGAAACGTTGGGCCGTTTCCCGCAACGTAATGGCGATGTTGTAGGGGTCAGAAGGGGAGGACATCGCGCGCGGTGTGGGGGCTGGGGGCCGTCGGGCGGACAGGGGGCTGACGCCACCCCGCTCGCCTGGTTAGACTGCTTTCGTCGCCGCCAGGTACAGGGCCTTGACGTAGGGAATTGGCTCAGTTCCCAGTGCCTTGAGGATGGTGCCGCCTGCGGTGTAACAGTGGGTGACCCACGAATCGTCGCCGTACTTGTGGAGCGCCGCCCCCCCTTCACCACCGCCGACGTAGACCCACAGTCCCGCCTCGGTCATGCGCTTGAGCTGCAGCATGAACTGCTTTGTCCCGGTGGCGAATTCGTCTTTCTCGAAATAGCCGAACACGCCGTTGTGGAACACGACCGCCGGCCCTTTGCCAGCCGCCACCTTCTGATTGTGATACGTGATGAACTCACCCACCTTGGCGGCGTGCAGCGCGATGGACTTCGCACCGACATCGAGCTGCGACCCACCCGGCGGAATCACATCGCTGGGGGTTCCGTCCGCCAAAACGAAGTCCACTGGCAACACGAATTCGACCCCCGCCTTGCGACCATTGCTCACCATGGTCTTGGCCTGCTCGATTCGTTCCGGGGGAATGTAGAACTTGTTCGTCGGATCGGAGCCCGCCGAGCCCATCTCGAATGTCCCTCCATCCAACTCAGCGGCGGCTTTTTGTAATGTCATCGCCAACAGGCCGGCGGCGATCACCATTTTCACCTGCCCGCGATTGAGAATCGCCTGCAAGTCATCGAGTTTCTCCAGCTTCATGCCACTGAAAATCACCAACTCGGACTGCCGCGTTCGGGGCAGATGCGTGCGCATTTCACCGTCGATGTATTTTCCCAGCGCGATGCGATCCATCGGCAACGGGACGACGGTCGACGACAGATCGCGATTCGACGAGGCGAACCCCTCGTTCACATGCACTTTCGCCAGTTTGCCGTACATGCCGTTGGCATACGCGGCGATTTTCGGGGCGATGGCTGGCAGTTCGTCTTTCTTCACCTTCCACAGCGCCCGTTCGAGTTCGAACGCCCGGGTGTTTTCGAGAATGACAATCGCGCCGTTGGGCAATTGGGCAACGGCGGCGGCCGTCGCGTCGGAAATCTCACCCGTGGCGTCGCTCATCCAATCGGTCAGAACGTTGAGTTCGCCACACTGGACCCCTGCCTCTTCGAGAATCTTCTTCAGAAGGGGTGCGACTGGCTTCAGGGAGTTCTCTTTCTTGCGTCCGATGTGCCCGAAGACGATTTGCACCCAACCATGGGCCACGCCAAACCGGAGCGTCTCGACCAACGACCGAAGCCGCACGTCTTCTTCGAGACTGCCATCGGGAAGGAAGGCGACGTCGGTGTCACAGCGAACGAGAACGCGGGTTCCAGCGGGAAGGTCGGCGAGCGAGTCCAACTGGGGAATCTTGGGAAGACACTCTTCGAGTGAGGGGAAGCCGGGAGACTTGTCGATCAGCTTCTGGCACCAGGAGAGTGCGCGTTCAACGGAGACAGACACAATACGCCTCGGAAGTGGGAACACGAAATGAACGAATGCCGGCCGCGCACAGCCGCAGAGTTGCCAGAGCGCGCGGAACCAGCGGAGCAACCGAGTCTGGGAAGCGGGGGAGCGTTTGTCAAGCAGATCACGACTGCCCCGCGGTGCGACCGGCCCCTACAATGTCTGGGAATTCACCACGTGGCCGACGCCGCGTGAACGCCCTGGAGAAACGCCCGGATGAGTCCCCTTGATGGTCCAACGGCCAAGAACCAACGCAATCTGGCGACATCGATCGCTCTGTTGATCGTGTTGATTATCGCCGGCTCGCTGTTCGCGCTGGTGTCGCTGGTATTCCCCCAGGTGCAGGGGATGCTGATCGTGGGACTGATTTTCGTTGTGCCGACGCTATTCCACTACTTTGTGTGGGGACGCTGGATGATGCGTGTGCGGGAACGGGTGTTGGAGGAAGAACGGCGGGAAGCGGCGAAGCAAAAAGGCAGACAGGAATGACTGCTCCTCCCGGCTGAAAAGTCACGTGAATCCGAAATCCTTGACAAATTCATAGGAATTACGCAACCTGACTCTCGGTCAATCGATTTCGTGGTTCCAGCTCCGGGTAAGTTGTCCAGCCCATGCGATATGACGCCATTCTGAAGAATCTGCCGGAAGACTATCCGCAAGACTGGGCGCAGTTCGCAGGCGTCGACCGGCACGTGGCGGTCACAATCATTGATGCCGACGTTTCCACAGTGTCCGCGGCGGCTGACAAAGTCCTGCGGATCGACGAACCGGAACCCTGGATATTGCATCTGGAGTTCCAGGCAAGTCACGATTCGACGCTGAGTGAACGCGTTTTGAAATACAACGTGCTGCTGGGCATCCGTCATTCCCTGCCGGTCCGGAGCGTGGTCGTCCTGCTGCGACGCGAAGCTGACGGGAAGGGGATGACCGGTCGCGTGGTTTTGAAACTTCCGCGTGACAGGAAATATCTGGAGTTTGAGTACGACACAATTCGACTCTGGGACGTACGACCCGAGACGATCCTTGACGGCGGGGTCGGAACGCTCCCGCTGCTGCCATTGACAGAAGTCGCCGAACCCGAGCTGCCGGCCATGATCAACCAGATGGAAAACCGGTTCCTTCAGGAAATGGGACAAGCAGACATGGACTCGCTTTGGACTGCCACGTTCATCCTGATGGGATTAAAATACGATCCGGAAGTTTCCAGCCAACTGTTGCAGGGAGTTCGTTCCATGAAAGAATCGGTCACCTACCAGGCGATTCTCAAAGAAGGATGGGAAATTGGTCGAGAAGTAGGTCGAGAAGTAGGTCGAGAAGAAGGCCTCGAAGCGGGCCTCGAGCGCGGACTCCGCAAAGGTCGGGTTGCCGGGCGGGAGGAAGAAGCCCGGCGGATCCTCCTCGCTCAGGGATCCAAACTCTTCGGCAAACCGTCCGCCAAAATCCGAAAGGCGATCTCCAACATCGTCGAACCAGCCGTCCTGGAACAACTGGCCCTCCGACTGCTCGACGCAAAAAACTGGTCCGACCTCCTCGACACCCCGTAACCTTCATCCTTTCCCTGCACCTGGAGTTGTCCGGTTGGCGTGAGAATTGTGGCTTCAGCGCTCAACGCTGACATCGGAACCGCCGGTTTTTTTCATTCCCTGCCGCGATCCTCTCGCCCCGGCACCCAACAGTGCTCCATATCTCAGAACTCGTCAAGTTCCACGGCCCGCTCGAAATTCTGAAGGAAGCCTCGCTCGCTTTGGGTAAAGGCCAAGTCGGGGTCTTGATTGGTCCGAGTGGTTCGGGAAAAAGCACACTCCTCCGCTGCATCAACGGTTTGGAGGATTTCCAGGGGGGGGCGATCGACGTCGGTGGCGTGCGGCTCGACGCCGGTCATTCCCGCGAAAAACGCCGAACTGCCCTCCAACACATCCGACTGCGGGTGGGTATGGTGTTCCAGCAGTTCAACCTGTTTCCACATCTCAGTGTGATCGAAAATGTCATGGCGGCCCCGCTGTGCGTCTTGCGGCAACCGCGGGACGCCGCCCGGGACGACGCGACGAGGCTGCTTGACCGAGTGGGACTGGGAGAAAAGCTCCAGAGCCGCCCTAATCAGCTTTCCGGCGGGCAACAACAACGTGTCGCCATCGCCCGGGCCCTGGCGATGAAGCCGGAGATGATACTGTTCGACGAACCAACCAGTGCGCTCGATCCGCGGATGACGGGCGAAGTGCTGAGCGTGATGACCGACCTGGCGAAGGAAGGGCAAACGATGCTGGTGGTCACTCACGCGATGACCTTCGCCCGACGCGTGGCCAACGTGGTCCATGTTCTCTCGGCGGGACGTGTTGTTGAGTCCGGTCCACCGGAGCAGGTTTTCGAATCGCCCGACCACCCGGCGACAAGAGAGCTGTTGCGGGACGCGGCGACCGTGTGACCCGGCCGCGACGGCGGGTGTTGACGATTGCCCCAGACACCTATTGGAGATAGGCTCCATCCGTTCGCCAAGTTCTTGGTTCCTTTGCGAGTCGGGTCATCCATGAAGTGTTCTGCGCTGTTTGCCACGCTGGCCATCGTTCTCGTGACTGGGGTCGCACGGGCCGAGACGGTCTCGCACAAGTTTCGAGTCGAGGCCGGGGACCACGACCGGATCGAGTCGCCGGTGCGTATTCCAGTGAAGATCAATTACCGCGACAAACTGAGCGTGTCCGTCGTTGACGCAGCGAATCGCACGCTCCCAGGGCAGTTGACTCGACCTTCGGTTGTCGCTGCCGCCGATGGCATTGGTGATTTCAATGCGGAACTGGTGTTTATTCTCCCCAGACTGGAACGGGGCAAGACCGCCGATTTCACCGCGATGATCACGGATGAAGGGGGTGCCAATCCGCCGTCCTTTCACTGGCAGCAGACCGCTCCCGGAGTGACCGAACTCGACTTCGATGGCCGACCAGTGCTCCGGTATATGCACGCCAGCCTCGACGAATCAACACCCGAGAAACGGGGCGAAACGTACAAGCCGTACCATCATGTGTTCGATCCTCAGGGAAAAATCCTGGTGACAAAGGGGCCGGGAGGGCTGTTCCCCCACCACCGGGGCTTGTTCTTCGGGTTCAACAAGATCAGCTACGGCGACGGAAAAGTCGCGGACACCTGGCATTGCAACAAGGGAGAGTACCAGTCGCATGAGGAGATCGTTTCCTCAGACGCGGGCCCGGTGCTGGGACGACATGTCTGCCGGATCGCCTGGCACGGGCAGGACAAACAGGTTTTCGCGGAGGAATTGCGGGAATTGTCGGCCTATCACACCGCGGGCGGAGTGTTGATCGAATTCGCCAGTCGACTCACCAGCAAGGTTGGCAAAGTGAAACTCGATGGGGATCCACAGCATGCCGGCTTTCAGTTTCGGGCCACCCAGGCAGTTCCTGACAAGACGGCCAGCCAGACGTACTACCTGCGTCCCGATGGCAAGGGGGAACCGGGTAAGTTCCGCAACTGGCCCGACGACAAGTCCCACGTGAACCTCCCCTGGCACGCGCTTTCATTCGTCGTCGGAACGCAACGGTACACCTGCTGCAATCTCGATCGGCCCCAAAATCCCAAAGAGGCCCGGTTCAGCGAGCGGGATTACGGCCGCTTCGGCAGCTATTTTGAATACGAACTCGATACCGACAGGCCGCTCAACGTGCGGTATCGAATTTGGCTGCAAGAAGGCGAAATGGGGAAGGGGGACGCACAGCGCCTGGCCGACGATTTCGTAAGTCCCCCGAAAGGCGTGTGATCGGCACTTGCATTGACGACGCAAGACCGTTGAGTGGCAGACACCGCAGAGTCAGCCAAGGCGACATGTTCTTTGGCGAGTTGCCCACTCATTTCAGATAGGATCCGGAACCACATTGGTTCATTCAGGATTCACCCGCGACCACCAGTCCCCACCCCGACAGCCGGTGAGTGATCAGTTCGACAACCTGAACATCGATCACCTGATCGAGTGATCGCGTCAGCCGCACTGTCGTACGACCGGCCCGCGCGACGCATTTCAGTCGATCAACCGTCGCGCGTCCGTCCGGAGAACGGCGAATCTTCGAACTCCACGGCCGCCCATCGTAAAACTCCCGCCCCACGCGCTCAATTTCCCGGGTCGGTAGTGATTCCGTCCAATGGAACGGTCCGAACCAGGCCTGACACGTCAACCGTTCACGCGTCAGGTCGATCTCGTACCGCAACACCGACCGGTACAGCGACACGATGAAGCCGATAACGCCCAACCCCACGAGGAACCAGCCATCATCCTGCGGCGTGACCCCAACCGGACCTCGCCGCAACCAGAGAATGATTGTGACGGCGCCGCCAAAAACAACGTACGTCAGCAATAGTCCCGGCCAGAACCAGCGTTTCAACGGATCGCCAACCGACGGAAATGAAAATCTCAAATGGTACGACGAATCGAGTGTAATTCGAATCGCCGACTTTTCGGGAAGAGGTGCGAGAATGGGAAAACGGGGAATGGGAAAACGAATCCCATTAGTCAACCGCAGGCTTCCGAGACTGCTACTGCGACCGCAAGTCGAATTCCGACAATGTGTTACGTTCAGGTCAGCGATCCTGCGCCACGAATGGAAGAGATTTTTTCAGTCATTGAATGGCCCCGTTCGTTCCAATTTCAACCTTCCCAGAAAAGGGTCAACGGCGTAGCGTTGCACCTCTAAAGCCGTAATGCCGGCCCGGTCTGCTGCCGCGACGAGTTGGGATCTGTTCATCCTCGGTTCGATTCCCGAGACCCCTTTACTTCGACTTTTCTTTTGCGGCCCGGCGACGCCAATAGGCGACAAGCAGAGTGATGCAACCCATCCCAAGTAAGGAAAACGTCCCGGGTTCCGGAACGGCAGCGGCGGCGACGAAATAAGAGTCGCTCGGATCAGTGACCGCCGCAACGTTTGCCAAGACCAATTGATAAGATTTTGGTTTTATCGAACCGAACGGAAACTCAACCGATTCTCCAGGGCCGAGAAAGATCTCTGAAGGAAACCCGGTTACCAACTGGCCAGTCGGTGTGTAAAATAAACTCGTGTTGAAGTTCGCCAGATCATTATCCCTGTAGAGTCGTATGTCACTGTAGACAAGGGCGAACGCCTCGGGATTTGTGATTCGGGCGAATACTCCCCCGTCGAAAATAATGTCGGGCGGCTTGCCAAGAGATGCGAGGGATTCCACTATCTGGTTACCGTTTTCAGTCCAGAACGAGTTCTTCTTGTCGATCTTCGTACCGGCCGCACCGCTAAAAGTGACCTTGCCCGATTCTCCCGGCGCGACATTCGCTGGAAGCGCACCCACGTTCCATGTAGCCTTGGCCCCATCCGTCGTCGACGGACTCCTTGGATTGTTCCCCATAGGGTCAGTGATCATGACCTTTTTTGGAGCAGCGTTCAGGAAGAGAAGGGTTAGATCGTTGGCCGTAGTAAGTTCAGACTTATTCTTTACTTCTTGGACGAAATTATCTGCGCTCGACACGCCAGCTGTGAACACCCAGATGCCTACAGCGAGGAGGCTGGCGAGAGACTGTAATCGACAGGTTGTCATGGTGAGTCCCTTTCTGGTTAAAACAGCACTGTGTTTTTCGCTGCAACCTCTGCAACGAAGAACTCGAGGCGTCTGACTGAGACACCACCGAGTGAAACGGAACAATTACCCGGTGGCCGAAGTACTGAAAGTTATACCGCAGCCTGGCGGTGCGGCATGGACTTGTCAAGTCTGACGCATTAGAACACGAAACGAGTTGCGACGGATCGCCGGATTGAATTCCACTCTACACCGCACTTTGCTCCCATGCTATGCCGCAGTCCTCCCCATCGCGACCGGGTGTACCTGCCCCATTTAGCAGGAATCCGCCGGATTTCGATGATTTTGCGAGAGAATCGGGCCTTAACCCAATAGAGAAAAACGGGGCCACCCCATGGTCGACCGCAGGCTTCCCAGGCCGCTACTACGTCCGCAAGTCGAATTCCGACAATTCGTTACGTTCAGATCGGCGATCCTGAGCCAGGACTGGAAGCGAAGTTTCCGTCATTGGATGGCCCCGTTCGTTGCAGTGACGACGCAAGACCAGTGAGTGGCCGACACCTCAGAACCTGCCAAGGCGACATGAGTTTTCGCGAGTTGTCCACGCATTTCGGATTGGATCCGAAACCACATCGGTTCATTCAGGATTCACCCGCGACCACCATTCCCCACCCCGACAGCCGGTGAGTGATCAGTTCGACAACCTGAACATCGATCACCGGATCGAGTGATCGCGTCAGCCGCACTGTCGTACGACCGGCCCGCGCGACGCATTTCAGTCGATCAACCGCCGCGCGTCCGTCTGGAGATCGGCGAATCTTGGAGCTCCACGGCTGGCCATCGTAAAATTCCCGCCCCACGCGCTCAATTTCCCGGGTCGGTAATGATTCCGCCCAACCGAACGGTCCGAACCAGGCCTGACACGTCAACCGTTCACGCGTCAAGTCGATCTCGTACCGCAACACCGACCGGTACAGAGACACGATGAAGCCGATAACGCCCAACCCCACGAGCAACCAGCCATCATTCTGCGGCGTGACTTCAACCGGGCCTCGCCGCAACGACAGAATGCTTGTGACGGCGCCACCAAAAACAACGTACGTCAGCAATAGTCCCGGCCAGAACCAGCGTTTCAGCGGGTCGCCTATTAACGGGAACGAAAACCTCAAGTGGTCCGACGAATTGGCTGTGATTCGAATCGCCGACTTTTCGGGAAGCGGTGCGAGAGGCACACTGTCTGCCGATGTCGCTGTGGTCCCGCTCACGGGGACAACACAGTGCGGGCAAATTCCACCGGCTTTCTGCTGCCCGCCGGATAGGTTTCCGTCGCAGCAAGGACAGCGTCGGAGAATCGGCACATCGCCAGCCCTTCCGTGACCCAAGAATTCATTAATCCGATCCAGCAGCCGGTCTTGTTCCAACTCAAGCAGCGCCGAGCCAAACCGGACTGTCCCAGTAGTCCCCCGCAATTGTATCTCGTGAACCTGGATACTTCGCTTCTGAAATAGGAATGTTTCATTGGGATCCTGGAATGCGCGATCCCTCGACCCAAGCAACAAGACAAGCTCTGCCGGCCGTTCACGCAACAATGCAAGATGTTGTCGCCGGGTCCACCCGCCAGCAACCGACTCGACTACAATATTCTGACGGTCAAGATTGACAATGGTCCGCGCGAACCGCCGGAGGAGCGCCACTGCGCACAATCCCAGTCCCGCCGCCCAAATCGGAAGCGTGGTAAGCAAATCGACTCCCACGTCACCCGCAGTAATGCCAGGTCGTACCAGGTTCGCCAAGAGTCGAATGGCGGTGAAGAATAACGGCGTACACAACTGCAGTCCAAGTACCCCATAACCCTGTCCGCTGCCGGCGGCCGATATCTCGAAAACGAGCCGATCGTCGCTCTCTTCGATCCACAAGAGTTGACTTCCCCGGGTAATCGGCGTGTCTTGGTTCATGAATATCGTCGGGCACTTTTTATGCGTTTCCGTTGGCAAGCCACCAGAGGGAATGGTCGTTCGCGACTCCGAGCGGCGGCTCGAGCCGGGCCACGGGCCTGCTCCTAATTCTGAGGCGACTGGGTTCGGACCACCAGCCGATAGGGATGCGCAGGCCCCCCCTGGTCGTTCGCGTCTTGTACCACGAGAAAAAGGCGACCCGGGCCGAACTGTTTCAGTTCCACCCGTGAGTCACGCGATTCGGCAAGGTCATCGCTGGTGGCGATCACGTCGCCATTTGCGGAATACAGTGTGAGCAACGAGTCCAGCCCCGACCCCAACCGCTCGGCGAACAATTCACACACAACGGTTTGCGATTGGGCCAACTCGAATTCGTACACGTCGACATCCTGCGGATTCGCGATGGTACCGAGTACAACCTGCGGTGCCGCGATCTTCTGAGTCTGGCGAAATCCTCCATTCGGTTCCACTTCCCCAATCGCCGGTCCCTGCGGCGTTGCCTGCCCTTCGCTTTCTTTGGCGGGGCGGACAGGGATCTTGTACGGTTCCGACTCTCCTGCCGGTCCGGTCACATTCAGAACGAGGGACTCGATATCGCTGGCGACACCGGACAGTTCCAATTCGATCTGGGTGTCCCCAACGCGAGGCAGGGGCTGATTCGCCGGCACCGCCGTTTTTCCGGCGCTCAGCAGTTTCACCCGCACCCGTTCGTCGGTGGATTTCACCCCGGTCGCGCCATCGAGCCGCAAACCGCGGAGAACGATCCGGGCCGTCTCACCCGGAGGAATCCCCAAGGGAGACGACAACAGAACGACTGGCTTTTCCGGTGGTTTTTCCTGGGCTTTATCCTGCGGAATGGCGGTTCGCCCCCAGAGGCACGTCATGACACAGCAGAACGCGGCTATGGCAGCCAGGCGGGGCCAGACACGGGGGAGTCGAGTCATACGAACAGCTCGCTCATGAAGTTGCCGGTGTCGAGGATTTCGACGGGCCGGCCATCGGGCGTGTGGAGGTGTTTCCTCGGGTTGATTCCGAGCGACTCGAGAATGGTGCAACCGACATCCGCCGGCGCGAACGGCTTGCTGGTGGTATACGCCCCGTCCCGGTCGGTCGAACCCAGCACCTGACCCGTCCGCACCCCCGCGCCGCAAAACAGCAGCGACGCCGCCGGTGCCCAGTGGTCGCGTCCCTGATCCTTGTTGATCTTGGGGGTGCGGCCGAATTCCCCCATGCAGACCACCAGCGTGTCTTTGGTCAGGCCGCGTTCGTGCAGGTCAGTGACCAGAGCCGAGAAGCCCTGGTCGAACTCCGGCAGTTTTTTGTCGAGCGACGGAAAGATCTTTGCGTGGTGGTCCCAGCCACCGTAATTGATTGTGACGTAGCGCACGCCGCGCTCGACCAGTCGCCGCGCGAGCAGACAACTCTGGCCGAAGGTGGTACGACCAAAACGGTCGCGCCGTTCCGCCGGCTCCTGGTCGATGGCAAACGCCTCCCGCGCCTTCCCCGACAGCACCATTGATGCCGCCCGTTGCTGGTATTCGTCGTACGCGAGGATCTGGTCGTTCCCCTCGATGCCGCGCGCCAGGCCATCGACCGCCTCAAGCAACGACTGTCGGCGCGCGACCCGCGACTCGGCGATCGCTCCCGGCAGTGACAGATCGCGAACCCGGAAATTCGCGTCGTTGGGATCGCCCGCTTTGAACGACTCGTAACGTCCTCCCAGGAACGCGCTCCGGCCCAGCTCCCAAGTGAATGACGGATTGCGCGGAATTGACACATACGGGGGAAGTTCTCCCGAGAAGCCCAATTCATGGGCAGCGACGGCACCCAGCGCGGGCCAATCGCCAAACGCCGACCCAAACCGGCCCGACATCACCCAGTTGGTCGCCGTCTCGTGGTGGTCGTTGTTGTGAGCGCCGCTGCGAACGAGGCAGACTTTGTCCATCGTCTGCGCCATGCGCGGCAGCAGCTCACCGACATCGAGTCCCGCGACATTCGACGCGATCGGACGATATTGCCCGCGCACCTCGGCGGACGCGTCCGGCTTCAGGTCAAAACTGTCGTGATGCGAGAGTCCCCCTCCCAGGTAGACCAGCACCACCGATTTCGCGCGCGGGGCGGGAGCGTCGGCCGCGCGTGTCGCCTCGGCACGCAGCAGCGCCGCCGCCGACAGTCCGAACGCCGATAGTCCCCCCACGCGCAGGGCGTCGCGACGACAGAGCGTGGGATAGGGACGAACTCCGCCGGGGTGGAATGTCAGATCGAACATGACAACCTCACGGTTAGTGATTGAACGCGAATTCTTTGGTGTTGAGCAGCGCCCAGAACAAGTCGGCGGCCGCTTCTTTACGAGTGGATTGGGGGCCGAAGGCGGTGAGTACGCGGTCCCGTTCCTCTGCACGGGGATGTCGTCCCAGCGCGGTCAGAAACAACTGGTCGATCAGCGCGTTGTCGTCGGGTGTTTCCGCGACAAACTTTGCCAGCCGTCCCGCACCGTCGTCGATCTTTTGCAGGAGCGCTTCGCTGTTCCGCAAATGCAGCAATTGCGGCAGTGTGACGTCGTTGTTCCGTTCACAGTCGCACGCCGTCACCCGGTCGGATCGACCGAAGACCGACAGGAAATACGAGTCGACCTGCGGACCAGGCAACTGGATCGCCCGCGTCCCGACCGGGTATCCGGGATAGGACTCGGGAATTCCGGTCACCTGCCCGATGCCGTCGAGCAGCACCTCTGCGGAGAGTCGGCGGGCATAATAGTGTGAGTAGAACCGGGTATCGGTCGCGTTCGCGGGGGTGGTCGCTGACGACAACTGATACGCCCGGGAATTCAACATCAGCCGCATCAGGTGTTTGAAGTCGTAGTTGTGTCCCGCGAACTCCGCGACCAGCGCGTCCCACAAGGGGCGATTGCTGGGGGGATTTGTGCCGCGCAAATCATCGACCGGCTCCACCAGTCCGACGGCGAAGAAATGCCGCCAGATGCGGTTCACCATCGCGCCGGCGAATTGCTCACGACCTCCCGCCGTGAGCCAGTCGGCAAGCTGCTGTCGCGGATCACCACCGGGGGGGACTTCGATTGTCTGCCGATCGAGGGACCGCGGTGCCAGCGCCACTCCCGTGCGCGGTTGCGAGACCCGGGGTGGGCTTTGCAAATTCTGGTCGATTTCGCGCTCGATGCTGGCAAGCTGCTGTCGCTTCGGTTCAACCTGGTCCGCCGGGGCGTTGTCACTGACCAATTTCGCCAGCGCACGTTGTTCGTTTTGCAGTTGCCGCGAGAGGTTGAGGGTGTGCTGTGTGCCGACCTGCAAGCGGGTCGCACCATCCTTGGGCTCCTTGCGGTCCAGCACAATCCGCGAAAAGAACCCGATGAAGTGGTAGTAATCGTCCTGCGTGTAGCGTTCCAATGGGTGGTTGTGACAGCGGGCACATCCGATGCGGGTTCCCAGGAACGCCTGTGCGACCGAGTCAGCGACTTCCGAACGCTCGGCGGGCTGTTCCCCCACGGTCACAACGTAATACCCCACCGCTGGCGCGGCCGACGTGTCTCCCTGAGCCAGCAGCACATCCCGGGCGATGTCATTCCAGGGGCGATTGGCGGCCATCTGAGTTCGCAGCCACGCGTGGAGCGATCGGACCCCCTTCACCCCCCGCACATCGTGATCCCGTTCGCGACGATTCTGAAACAGGTCAGCCAGTTGCAGAGCCCAAAAGTCCGCGAATTCGGGGTGATTGAGGAGGTGGTCGATCCAAATCGCCCGTTTGTCACTGCGCGAGTCCGCCAGAAACACGCGAACCTCGTCCTCCGTTGGCAGGGTGCCGATCACATCGAGCGTCGATCGTCGGAGAAACGTCGCGTCATCACAGCGGCCAGAGGGTTCCAGCCGCAACGCTTCGAGTTTTTGGAACAGATGCGTGTCGATGAAATTCCGGCGTTCCGCAAACGCCGATGCCAGGACTTCCGTCGGGTACGGCACCGTGACCACCAATGAAGCGACCAAGCCGTCGAACGCCGCCACGAGTGCCGTTTCACCTGCTCGTCGCGCGGTGATCCGCCCTTCGGCCGAGACATCGACCAGTCCGGCGTCGTTCGATTTGAAGACCGTCATCCACGTGACGTCGCGGGTTGTTCCGTCAGAATAGAACGCGCTCACAATGAGTTGCCGCTCTTCGCCCGGGGCGAGCGTCACGGCTGTTTGTTGGATCTCGAGGCGCTGCGGACGGCGTTCCTCGGCGGCGATCGGGGGAAGTCCCTGACGGATCCAGTTGAACAGCACAACGTATCCGAGCGAGTCAACGATCAGTCGGCGGCCACCGCCGTGGGGCACAGTGCCCGCCCCCTTTTTCAGCAAAAGACTGGCTGCGGGATCAATGCGATTCACCCGGCGGGACTGCGCTTCACGTGCGAGCCATTGGTAGTCTTGCTCGGGGGCATAGCCACGTAACGACAGGCGAAAACCGTTTTGGCCGGCCAGTTTCCCGTGACATCCCCCCGAATTGCAGCCGAATCGGGTCAGAACGGGTTCCACGTCGTTGAGGAAGGAAACGGTCGTATCGGCGGCGACGGCGGGAGGTGCCGCCACGCAGACACTGAACGGCAGTATCCCAACGGCGATGACCGCGAGGCAGATCAATCCAAAACGAAGAGGGTTCATGACGCACAACTCGGGGAGAAGACGGGCCAACGAACGGTTATAGATCGGTCGGCAGGCGACCGCAATTCGAGTCGCTTTTCATTCCACAGCAGCCCGTCGCGGTCCCACAGTAGGATATTGATCCGGTCGCCGCGTTTGTTGCGAAACACGGACCAATCGCCGGTGAGCGGTTCAAAAACGAGGGCCATCGCTAACAGCGGTTCGAACGAGAAAATGTCGCTATTCCTGCGCGACGTGGCATGCCACACAACTCGCCGACAATGACTGGCGGTTGATCCGATGCGCCTCGGCTCGATACGGGGCCAGTTCGCCATGACACTGCCGGCAGTCGAGCGCGCGTTCTTGTGTGACCTGATGAACTTTTTCGAAGTGCCAGTATCCGGGGCGCGGTTCCGACAGCAGTTCCGGCATGTCGTGGCAGCTTGTGCAAAGCCGCTCGCGGAGTGGGGCCGGAGTTGCTTCTATCGATAACTCGGCAAGCAGCGTGCGTGCCGCGACGCGTCCTGTCACAATGCACGGCCCCAGAAAAGTCCCTTCGAGCGCCGCCTTCCCGTTGATCAGGGCCAACCCCGTCAGTTCCCCGACGGCATAGAGGCCTGGGATCGGATGGTGATCCACTGTCACCACTCGCGATTTGAGGTCGATCGCGACTCCTCCCATGCTCTTGCGTGTCAGCGGAAACGTCTGCATCGCGTAGAACGGGGGAGTCGCAATCTTGGGCGACGACTTGTTCGAGAAATCGGGCTTCCCCGGACCGAATCGCCCGAAATCGACATCTTCGCCACGGTCGACGAGTTCATTATGACGTGCGACCGTTTTCAACAGATTCTCCACCGGAAGTCCGGTCAGACTCGCCAATTCTTCGAGAGTGTCGGCCCGTTTCACTAGCTCGGGATTTTGCAGGATCAGGCGTTCGACTTTTTTGAAATCCCCCCAATCGGAACCCGAGACGCTGAAGTGTGGTTTGGCCGCCTCGTCGAAGATGTTCCAGACCGCGGTGTTTTCCTGTTTCAACAGGATTGGCATCACTTTTTTGGCCCAGCCGTGAAAATTCACGAACTGTTTCGCCTCGGAATTGACCAGAATTCCATGCAGATTCGTCGCGTTCAGCCCGCGGTTGGTGCCGGGATAACGGGGGTCGGGAAGTCCCGTGAAGTAATTCCACTGGTCCTCCATGCGTACGAGTTCTCCGCCGACAGATTGAGCGATGCGATGCCCCAGCCCGATCGAATTGCGACCGGAGCCAGCGAGAATTCTTCTGGGGAAACGAAACTCCGCCGGCCAGAATTCGCGAACCATTTCGAGGTTGCTCTGGAATCCACCCGTCGCCAGCACGACGGCCCGACCGCGGATCTCGCGCTCCTCGTCGGTCCGCAGATCCCGTACCCGTACACCACTGATACGTCCGTCGCGCGTGATCAACTGCTCGACCTGGTTGTTCCAGAGAAACTCGACCCGCTGAGACTCCAGGCAGGCGCGGTAGATGGGAGTGACCAGTCCGATACCTCTGCCGATGGGTTGATGCTCACGCGGCACCGAATTGCCCGAAGAGGCGACGACATCTTGAAACCGGATTCCCAGTTCCATCAGCCAGTCATAAATCTCTTCGCGGGAGTGATCGACGTAATACCGGACCCAGTCGGTCGCAGGGTCGATTCCCCAAGTGTGAAAATCCTGAAACGCCAGTTCGGGAGTGTCGCGAATTCCCAGCTTTTCCTGCATCGGTGTCGCCACGATGCTGACACTACCCTGCGACATGACCGCGTGTCCGCCGAACACTGAGGACATATCGACGACCGTCACCCGAATTCCCCCCCGGCCGAGATCGAGCGCGGCGCTCAACCCGGAGATGCCGGCACCGACGATAATGACATCGGTCGTGGGCGCGTCGGACGGTGGGGCTGAGTCGTCGTCCGTCGCGACATTTTCCAACTCCGCGTTCGCCGCCGGCCCGCCGCGTTGTGACTCTTCGCGTGACGATCCGCTCGGACCCGCGCGATCGGCCCCGTGCGAACAACCGATTCCCAGCAGGCAGACGCAGCAGGCGGTCCATCGAAGCATGATTTCACAACCTGGGAGTGAAGAATCCAGAGGGGGTTCGGGGCAATCCGGTTTGTATGTCGCCTCGCGGGGCGCAACAAGCCCGCGAGACTGTCTTTCCCGACCCGGGCAAGCTAGAACAAGTGACCGTCCGTTGCGAGAACTCCCTGCCGATACCGGCGTGACACGCACCCTGCAATTCCTTCGCGGCACCATGTTCGACTACGAAAAACTGGGCGTCTTCTATCTGGGACGCCCCTACGATCTCGACGAAAAGCAACCGCTCGATAAACCGTTGCTGTACAGTTCGAAGGATCTCACTACGCACGCGGTGTGTGTGGGAATGACCGGGTCGGGAAAAACCGGGCTGTGCCTGACGCTGCTGGAAGAGGCGGCGATCGACCACATTCCCGCGATTGTGATCGATCCCAAAGGGGATTTGGGCAATCTGCTGCTGACATTTCCCGACCTGAAGCCGGAAGACTATGTCCCCTGGATCGACCAGGCCGAGGCGACTCGGAAAGGGATGACGGTCGACGAGCTTGCGAAGAAGACGGCGGCCGACTGGCGGAAGGGGCTGGCAGATTCGGAGCAGACGCCCGAGCGGATCACCAATTTCCGGAATGCTGTCGATCTGGCGATTTACACGCCGGGAAGCAATGCCGGTTTGCCACTGACCGTGGTGCGGTCGTTTACCGTTCCCGGGCCGGAAGTGCTGGCGAATGCCGACGCGCTCCGCGAGCGGATCGGGGCGGCGGTTTCGGGACTGCTGGCGTTGCTGGGCGTCTCGGGGGACGCCGCCCGGGGGCGCGAAAACATTCTGTTGTCAACGATTCTGGAACGGGCCTGGAAGGCGAATCGAAATCTCGATCTGTCGGCGTTGATCCGTGAGATTCAGCAGCCGCCGTTCACCACCATTGGAGTGATGGATCTGGAGAGCGTGTTCCCCGCGACAGACCGCTTCAACTTGGCGATGAATCTCAACAATTTGCTGGCATCGCCGGGGTTTTCCGCCTGGATGGAAGGAGAGCCGCTGGATATTCAGAAGTTGCTGTTCACCGACGCGGGCAAGCCTCGCATTTCGATTCTGTCGATCGCCCATCTGTCCGATTCCGAGCGGATGTTCTTTCTGACGATCCTGTTGAATGAAGTGATTGGCTGGATGCGGGCGCAGCCGGGAACGTCCAGTCTGCGGGCACTCCTCTACATGGATGAGGTGTTTGGCTACTTCCCCCCGACCGCGAACCCGCCCACGAAGACGCCGATGCTCACCCTGTTAAAGCAGGCACGTGCGTATGGTCTGGGAGTGGTTTTGGCGACACAAAACCCGGTCGACCTCGACTACAAAGGTCTGGCAAACGCGGGAACGTGGTTTATCGGTCGCTTACAGACCGAACGGGACAAGCTCCGAGTTCTGGATGGACTGGAAGGGGCGTCTGCAGCGGCTGGATCTTCTTTCAATCGAGCCGAAATGGAGAAAATCATCTCGGGATTGGGAAATCGCGTGTTCTTACTGAACAACGTCCACGACGATGGGCCGATTGTGTTTCAGTCGCGATTTGTCCTGTCGTACCTGCGCGGTCCGCTGACTCGGGACCAGATCGCGACGTTGATGGCATCGCGAAAAGCGGCTGTCGGCGGGGGCGCGGAGGGGAGTTCAGGCGGGCCTCAGGCCGTGCGGCACACATTGGGAGGGGCGGCCGGCCAACGCCCCGTTCTGCCCCCCGATATTCCCGAGAGATTTCAGCCCGAACGGGGCATGAAGCGTGAAGGTCGGCTGGTCTACCATCCGGCTTTGGTTGGGACCGCTCGGGTCCATTTCACCCAGGCGAAATCGGGTGTGGATGTCTGGGAGACGTTGACGTTGCTCAAGCCGGTGAATGGCAACGCGCCGACCGCCTGGGATGACGCCGAATTTTTCGTCGACGAAGATCCGGAACTCGAAAAGTCCCCGGCGGCGGGAGATTGTGGCTACGAGCCACTGCCTGCGGAATTGATGCGGGCGAAGTCGTTCGCTGGGCTGTCGGGCGAGTTGCGGGACTTTTTGTACCGGACGCACTCGCTGCTGGTCTGGAAGGCGACGGAATTGAAATTGTTTTCAAAGCCGAACGAGTCGGAGGGAGAATTTCGGGCGAGATTATCGCAAAATGTGCGTGAACAACGCGACTTGCAGGTGGAGAAACTGCGGGCGAAGTACGCTCCCAAGTTGAAACTGCTCGACGATCGGGAACGCCGGGCCCGTCAAAAAGTGGAGCGGGAACAAACCCAAGCCTCGACACAGAAAATGTCATCGATTCTGTCGATGGGATCGACGATTTTGGGGGCGGTGTTCGGACGCAAGCTGGCGAGCGCGTCGAATATCGGGAAGGCGACCACGGCCGCGAAGAATTTCAGCAAAATTGGAGCTCAACAGCAAGATGTGGCCCAGGCCCAAGAGAGTCTGGCGGCGATTGCCAGCGAGCGGGCGGATCTGGAGTCAAAATTCGAATCGGAGTTGGGGGTGATCGAGGCGCAGGAGTCGCCCGAGTCCCTGCATTTGGAGAGTTTCGAGGTGAAACCGAAAAAGACTGACATCACGGTGACGCAGGTCGCATTGGCGTGGATTCCCCGCCGGATGGAAGCGGAATGACGAAACCTTGAACGGCATTCCGATTTGCGTCGAATACGCGCTTGACATCTGGATGAGACTGTAATATCAGTTCTGCGAACTCAGGGGGCCGGAGAAAGGCCCTCTCGGTACGGATGAGATTTGTAGCCGGTCAGGATCCGGCGATGGTTCGGAACGGGAACGTTCCAGAGGACACCGCGATGACATTTGCCAGCCTAAGCACATTGATGACCCGCACCGTTTCGAAGTCCAAGGGAGGATCCGCGAGGGATCCCTGGGACGTTGACGCCTTCGCCTCCCCCTACGCGGCCCGTCGTCGCGCCGACGAAGACGAGGACTTGGAAGACGACGAGGCTGGTGACGACGACGAAGAAGACGATGACGAAGACGACGAGGATGACCTCGACGACGACGTCGATGATCTGGACGAACTCGACGACGAGGAATTCGACGACGAAGATTTCGACGACGAAGACGACTTCGACGACGAAGACGATCTCGATGATGAAGACGATCTCGACGACCTAGATGACGACGAGGACGACGAAGACGAAGAAGAGGAGGACGAGGAAGAGGACGACGACTACTAAGTTCACTTCGGAACCGAGTCGTTGGTGTTTTTTCCTCAGTAACGATGACGGGTGACCGCTCTGGATTGTGGTCACAAGAGAATCCGCACAATTCCGATAGTCCACAAGTCGTCCACACTGGCAATCCGAACATTGAGAGGTTATACTCCCGGTTTGCCAAGCTGGCAGTTCCCGTTCGAATGTTCCCAGAGTTCCCATGCCCAATAACCGTAATGCCGCGAAGGCGATGCGGCAGGCCAACAAGCGTCGGCTGCGAAATCGTTCCGCGAAGACCTCCCTGCGATCAGTGATCAAGACCTTGCGAAGCACGGTCGTGACTGCCGAGCCGGCGAAAGTCGTTGATACATTCAACGTCACCGCCAGCAAGATCGACAAGATGGCGACGAAGAAGTACATCCACGCCAACAAAGCCGCGCGGCTGAAGTCGCGTCTGGCGAAGCTGGCCAACAAGAAGTCGGCGGCCCAGGCCGCTCCGGCGACCGCCAACTAGCTGCCACGCGACAAACCTCGCACGACACGGCTTGGTACGACGGGTCTCTGACTCGTAGTTCCGCCAAGCTGTTGGCGAGGTTTTTTGCTGCGCATTGGGGCGTTTCCGTGTGACCCCCCTGTGGGAAGCATGAGCCGGTATACGATTTCCTGGTTATGATTTTGGCGTGGTTCTAAGTCGGGACTGGCGTATCGGGCAACTCCGCAGGGGTGTCCTGAGCAGAATTCGCGGGGAAAGCTGGTGGGCCGACGAATTCGAACACCGCAATTTCTGGTCGGCGGTTGTAGCGAATCCGCCAACCGTATCCGACCCCTTTGTTCACGTAAAGCCGCTGGTTCCCGAATGTATATAGGCCGGCGGCATATTGTTTCATTTTATTGCTCAACGTGATCGATCCAAATCGGTCGCTGTGAATCTGTCCACCGTGCGTGTGTCCAGACAGCATCAAATCGCAGCGTTTCCCCTCGATCAGATGGATCGTCAATGGGTGATGCGCCAACATAATGTGAGGTAATGCCGGATCGAGTTGCGCCAGGGCGACTTCAGGCAGGCATTTCCGACTCCACAAGTCATCCACGCCAGAAATCTGGAATTTCCGGCCCTCATGTTCCACCACGACGAGCTCGTTGTGCAGAACCCGGATCCCCTGCTTCGTCAGGGCCTGAGCGACACGGACATTGAGGTTTCTTCGAAATTTCAGACCCCACGACGCTCGGATCGCATGGTCGTGATTCCCCAAGACCGCGAAAACTCCCGATTTCGCCCGCAAATTTCCCAAGATTTCCGCAACCTTGTCAACATGGCGGCCTCCCGCGTGGATGTAGTCCCCGGTCAGGGCGATGATGTCGGCGTTCTCGGCGTTGGCGCTCTTCACACAATGCAGCATGTACGCCAGAGGTGTCCGGCCGTGGTAGTGAATGTCCGAGATCTGCACGACTTTAAACGGCGTCTCTGTCCCTTCCCGCAACGCGAATCGCAGGCGGTTCACTTCCAGCCAGGTCGGTTCCACTAGTACCGCGTAGCTCAACTGCGCCAAGCGATCCCCCACCCACCGTGCCAGCCCTTTCCGCGGATCGCGATCGGGACTCGACGATCCGAACAGTCGGGATGGTGGTCGATTCGGCATGCTGACTTCGGGCTCCGTATCACGCCTCTGCTGACGAGCGGTTCACACCCCCAGCACCCGCCGGACGCGGGGCAACTGCCACGCTGACGGGGGCTCAGTATACCAGAATTGGTGACGAAGTACCGGTTCAAGATCCATTGGGTGGTTTGCGAAATTCCGCGGAGCGGTGGAGTATTCATGGATTGAGGGTCACCCCTGATAACGATCAGGGGGCTGCCCCCCCGTTCGCCTGCGGGGCTTTGGCAGAGTATGATCCGCACTCATCTCCGAATCCTGCCCCTGTTTACCGAGCGAAGCCGACATGCGACTTCTGTTCTCGTTTCTGTCGACCCTGTCGATTGCCTGCGGAATTCTCGCCTCGTCGCCCTGCGCGGCCAAGGATCCGCCGGTGAAGCGTGTCCCTTGGACGACGTCGAGGTTCCAGGGAAGGCCGGAACCTCCGATCCCCTTTCGGGCCGAGCGGGCGTACCCCAAGGTCAGCTTTAAAAGCCCGACCGTGCTGACCAACGCTCCGGGAACCGATCGGTTTTTTGTCGCCGAACAGGCCGGCAAGATCTACTCGATCTCCGCTGACCGGCAGACCGATCAGCGCGACCTGTTTCTCGACGCGGGAGATCTTGTTGAACGTCTGAAAAAGTCCTCCGGCGAAGATGTCGAACTGGATTCGGTCTACGGCCTCACGTTTCACCCCGATTTCGCCAAGAACCGGTTCTGCTACGTCTGCTATGTGGTGCGTCGCAAAAACCAGGGGACCGTGCAATATCCCGACGGCACGCGAGTCGTGCGATTGACTGTCAGCAAGACCGATCCGCCGGTCTGCGCTCCGGAGAGTGAACTTCCCATCATCTCGTGGCTGCAAGGGGGACATAACGGTGGCTGCCTGAAGTTCGGACTCGACGGCTGCCTGTACATCTCTGCCGGAGATGGCGGACCGGCGTTTCCTCCCGATCCGTTCAGTGCCGGGCAGGATGTTTCGAACCTGCTCTCGACCATCATGCGAATCGATGTCGATCACCCCGCACAGGGGAAAAACTACTCGATCCCCTCGGACAACCCGTTCGTCGAGCTGGCCGGCGCGCGCGGCGAGATCTGGGCGTACGGACTGCGAAATCCCTGGAAGATGAGCTTCGACCGCAAGACCGGCGAACTCTGGGTGGGGGATGTCGGCTGGGAGTTGTGGGAGATGGTCTATCGCGTTCAGAAGGCCGACAACTTCGGCTGGAGCCTGTACGAGGGGCCGCAGGCGGTACACGCCGAACGGCCGCGCGGTCCCACCCCAATCGTCGCCCCGACAATCTCGATTCCGCATACGGAGGGGGCCTCGGTCACCGGGGGATTCGTGTATCGCGGCAAAAAATTTCCGGAACTTGTCGGGCAGTACATCTTCGGCGACTGGGAAACTCGCCGGATCTGGGGAGTGAATTCCAAGGAGGCGGAAACTGCGGAGCGGCGCGAGGTGGTCGAGCCGACTGTGCGAGTCGTCGATTTTTCAGAGGACAACGCGGGCGAACTGTATCTGCTCGACCACGACTCGGGGACGATTCATGAACTGGTGAAGACCAACGCCCCGTCGACCGAAACGACGTTTCCCCGCAAGCTCAGCCAGGCCGGCTTGTTTCAGGCGGTTGAAAAACACGAAGTCGCCGCCGGGGTGTTGCCGTTCCAGGTGAACGCCCCCCTCTGGTCCGATCATGCGACCGCCGAGCGATTTCTGGGTGTCCCCGGCGATGGCACGATTCGCCTGTTCCTCTCCCCGCAGTCCGTTCCCAATTCCATGTTTCAGCGCGCGACCGACTTTCCGGTCGACACTGTGCTGGTCAAAACCCTGTCACTGGAACTGGAACCGGGTCAGTCCGGCTCCTCTAAGCGGATTGAAACGCAGATCCTGCATTTCGACGGTCGGGACTGGCGAGGCTACACCTACGCCTGGAACGACGAGCAGACCGACGCGACCCTGGTCGACGCGCAGGGGGCCAGTCGCATTCTGTCGCTTCGCGATCCCAAGGCCCCGGGTGGCAAACGTCAGCAGACCTGGAAGTATCCCTCGCGAACGGACTGCCTGCGATGTCACAATCCGTGGCCCGAATACCTGCTCGGGTTCAACGTTCCGCAACTCAATCGCGACCACACGATCGCCGGCGTCACGCAGAATCAACTCACCACGTTGCAGGAGTTGGGAATCCTGCAAAACGTCCGCCCAGGGAGCGATCTCACGCAGGGGCAGGCGGTCCCCACAGGAGTCCGCGACCCGGATGAGTATTCCCGGTATGTCGACCCGTTCGATCTGACTGCGGACATCAATCAACGAGCCAGAACGTATCTGCACGTTCAATGCGCCCATTGTCACCGCAATGGTGGAGGCGGGTCGGCCTACGTCCATCTCGTTCAAGACCTCCCGCTGTCGGAAACGCGCACCATTGGCGTTCGTCCCGCCCAGGGAACGTTTGGAATCCATGACGCCCAGGTCATCGCCCCGGGAGATCCCTATCGGTCCACACTCTACTTCCGCATGGCGAAGCTGGGGCCGGGCCACATGCCACACATCGGCTCCACCGTCGTCGACCCCAAGGGGCTGGAGTTGATTCACGACTGGATCCAGCAGCTCCCCAATCGCCCCGCCGACATCCTCGCGCTCGACAAACTGATTGGCCTGGATGACAATGTCTCCATTGCGCGTGA
Organism: Planctomicrobium piriforme; assembly: GCA_945860955.1. Classification (GTDB taxonomy): domain Bacteria; phylum Planctomycetota; class Planctomycetia; order Planctomycetales; family Planctomycetaceae; genus UBA10511. Next base: position 29,735 of record CAMATH010000044.1, on the reverse strand, counting down.
GGCGAAGGAACATCCCGCCAAACTGCGGATTTTCGCGCGGCAGATCGCGCTCGATTCCGGTCGCCAGCGCCCCGAACCGAAGGATGTGGCGGCCGCCGAGCAGCGATTGGTCGAACAAGCCGCCGCCGCTCGCGAAAAACGGGGTGTCGAACGTCCCAAACAGATCCAGGAATTGCTGGCGACGCCCCCCCGGGCGCTGCTGGTGTTTCGCGCCCTGCAACGGGGCCACTTTCCGGAAGCGACCGCCCCCCTCGTGGTCGCAGCCGCCCGCCAGAATACCGACGTCGCCGTCCGCGATCTGTTCGAGACGTTTGTCCCTGAGGAACTCCGAATCAAACGACTGGGCGACGTCGTGCGCGCCGACGAATTGCTCCGATTGAAGGGAGACTCCGAACGGGGGAAGGCGCTGTTTCTCAAGACCACTGGCGTTCAGTGCCGCAATTGCCACAAGATCGGCGACGACGGGACCGAAGTCGGTCCCAATCTGTCGAAAATCGCCGGCAAATACACGAAGGCGAAGATTCTTGAAAACATTCTCGATCCTTCGAAGTCGATCGATCCCCCCTATGTGACGTACGTCGTCGAGACGAAGGCGGGAAAAGTTTTCAGCGGCCTGCTGGTGAAGAAAGACTCCGACGAGATCATTCTCAAGGATGGCGAGAACAAGCAGCATCGCACGGCGACCGCCGACATCGAAACGGTGACCCCGTTGCAGAAGTCGATCATGCCCGACCTGTTGCTCAAGGACTTCACCGCCGATCAGGTCGCGGATCTCCTGGAGTACCTTTCGACGTTGAAATAGGTTTCGGGTTTCATCGATTCTGAAGCGTCCGAATGGTACGATCAGAGCGCGGCGGTCGAGGTCTTCCTTCGATCGCGCAATCGATTCGTCGCGAAACCCGGGAAGTCTGCGCATGGAGTCGCCTGTGCCTCATATTTCGTTTCGTTCGTGGTTGACGATGCGCGCCGTCCTAATGGCGACGCTGGCGGTGGGGACTTTGGTCACCGACCGTGCAAGAGCCGCCGATCCCGTGCCGGTTTACCCGGAGCATCAGAACCTCAGTTACTACCTGGATGCCGACGGTCGCAAGCAGCCGATTAAAACGCAGGCTGATTGGGAGATTCGCCGGGGGCACATCCTGGCGAACATGCAAGTGGTCATGGGGCCGTTGCCCGCCGCTTCGAAACGGGTTCCTCTGGATGTGAAAGTCCTCGAGACGGTCGACTTGGGGGGACTGGAACGCCGCAAGATCAGCTACCAGACCGAGGCGACCGACCGCGTGTCGGCGTATCTATTCCTACCGGCACGCACTGGCGACGAAAAGCTTCCAGCGGTCCTGTGTCTGCATCAGACCATTGCGATCGGAAAGGAAGAACCGACCGGGCTTGGCGGGAATCCGAACCTGCATTACGCGTTGCACCTCGCTAAGCGCGGTTATGTGACACTCGCCCCCGACTATCCTTCGTTTGGTGAACACAAATACGACTTCGCGGAGGACAAGGGTTACACCAGCGGCACAATGAAGGCGATCTGGGACAACATGCGGGCGATCGACCTGCTGGAGTCCCTGCCAGCGGTCGCTGCCGACCGGATCGGCTGCATCGGTCATTCGCTGGGGGGCCACAACACCATGTTCACGGCCGCCTTCGACAAGCGGATCAAGGCTCTGGTTTCCAACTGCGGGTTCACCCGGTTCCACAAGTACTACGAGGGAAAACTGGTGGGGTGGACCAGCGACCGGTACATGCCAAAGATTCGCACGGTGTACGAGAACAATCCCGACAAGGTTCCATTCGACTTTCCCGAGATTGTCGCCGCCTTCGCCCCCCGAGCGTTTCTGGCGAGCGCGCCGGTGCGCGACAACAACTTTGAGGTATCCGGCGTTGTCGACACGATCGCCGCCGCCAAACCGATCTACGCGTTGTACGGCGTCGCGTACAATCTGGTGGCGAATTACCCGGAAAGCGAACACGACTTTCCCGAGAACGCCCGCGACGTGGCGTATCAATTCCTTGATCATCAACTGAAACGCAAGTAGGCCGATCTGTCACGTCACTCGCTCGACGTGTGGGTTTCCACTGTTCTGAGTGCCCCCCCCTGCCCTATCGCTGTTCATACATCCCGATGCCCTCGCCTCTTGATCGCCGTTCGTTTTTGAAAACGACAACAGCCGCCGCCGGCTTGGCCGCGCTACCCGCACTCACCTCCGCAGCCGATCCGCAGCCTGGTGAAGCGTTGCGACCGGTCCGCTTTGGCGTTTCGACCTATTCTTTCTGGCAGTTCCGGGAGACGCGGGTCGAAATCGAAGACTGCATTGAGCAGGCGGCGCGAATGGGTTTTGACGGCGTCGAAATCCTGCAAGTCCAGATGAAGGAAGAGTCGAACAGCTATCTGCAACGGCTCAAACGCCAGGCGTTCTCGCTGGGCCTCGATCTCTCCGGATTTTCGACCCACCAGGGATTCGTCTCACCCGACAAAGGGATTCGCAAACAAAACATCGACAAGACGCTGCATTCCATTGAGCTGGCGTATCGGCTGGGAATCCCGACGATGCGGGTCAACACCGGACGCTGGGGCACCACCAAGTCGTTCGATGATTTGATGGCCAACAAGGGGATCGAACCGCGTCTCGAAGGCTACACCGACGACCAGGGTTTCGAATGGGTCATTGATTCGCTGGAACGGTGTCTGGCGAAAGCCGAGGAGTGCGGCGTCGTTTTGGGCCTGGAAAATCACTGGGGATTGGGGCGGACTTCCGAGGGGGTGATGCGAATCGTCAAGGCGATCGACTCGCCCTGGTTGCAGGTGACGCTCGACACCGGCAACTTTCTGGACCGGATGTACGAGCAGATGGAAGAGATCGCCCCGAACGCGTTTCTGGTGCAGGCGAAGACCTACTTCGGCGGCGGCAAGTGGTACACGCTCGACATCGACTACCACCGGGTCGCCGCCATTCTGAATAAGAACCGCTACCAGGGTTACATCTCGTTGGAGTTTGAAGGGCAGGAATCTCCGAGTACCGCTGTTCCCAAGAGTCTCGCCCTGCTGCGAAAGGCTTTTGCCTGATCACGCCATGCCTGTCGAATTCATTCGCACCGCCACGATGGATGGACTCCTGCTGGAAGGAGCCTTCACTCCCTCCGTCGGGCACCTGATGTTGCCCATCGACGCCTGTCTGTTTCTGCATGGAACGGGAGACAATTTTTATTCCCGCGGAGTCCTGGAGGCGTGCGCCGGAGCGGCACAGGCCGACGGTCTGGCGACTCTGCGCGTGAATACCCGCGGTCATGACGGGATCTGCTCGTTACCCGGACGCCGCGGTTCCGCATTCGGCGGGGCCGCGTTCGAAAAGATCTCCGAATGCAACTACGACGTCTCCGCCTGGCTGGACTGGCTCGCCAGCCGGGGCTTAAAGCGGGTGGCTCTGGTCGGGCACAGCATGGGAGCGGTAAAGGCGATCTACTCGCAAGCGCACGCGCCGCACGCCGCTGTTAGTGCGATTCTCGCCGCCTCTCCCCCGCGATTTCAACACACCTGGTTTCAGCAACACGCCAAGGGAGAGAGATTCCGCGAGGATTTCGCGAAGGCGCAAGAGCTGATCGCCAGAGGCCAGGGAGAATCGTTAATTTACGTGGCGCAACCTCTCCCGTATATCGCCAGTGCCGCGAGCTATGTCGAGAAGTACGGCCCGGAAGACAAATACGATTTCGTTCCGCTGCTCGCGCGACTGAAAGCTCCCGCACTGCTGCTGGTGGGGGAACTGTCGGAACAAAGTTCCCCCGCGTTTGACCAGACTCTGTCGGCGATCTCAAAGATTCAAGACAAGCTTCCTCTGGTCTCGGCCGAGCGGGTTCCCGGTGCCGACATCGCGTATCGCGGACAGCTCGACGCCCCCTGGGTGCGATTCGCCGGCTGGCTGAAAAAGAACCCGCCGAAACCTCCGTCGAAATCCTCGTAGGCTTCGCATGTCTGGTCCCTCGTACTACACGATCGCGACGCTTCTCACGGTGGGGAACCTGCTTGGGTTTGTGGGAACCATCTTCGCGCTGCCGGGCAACTGGTTGATCGTCCTGCTGACCGCGCTCTTCGCACTCTTTGTCCATACCGAATCCGGTGGCGGCGTGACCTGGCTGGGGTGCGGCGCGGTGATCGCGTTGGCGGCCCTGGGCGAAGTTTTGGAATTCGCGGTCGGTGCCGCCGGGGCGGCCAAACAGGGGGCCAGCCGACGGGCGATGGCGCTCGCCACGGTTGGCGCGATGGTCGGCAGCATGGCCGGCTCCGCGGGAGGGAGCGTGATTGTTCCCGTCGTGGGAACAATCCTCGGCGCGATCTTCGGCGGAGCGGCGGGGGCGTTTCTGGGTGCCATCGGCGGCGAGTACTGGCGCGGCAGCGATCACCAGAAAGGTTTCGCGGTCGGAACCGCCGCCTTCGTCGGCCGGCTACTGGGGACAGGAGCCAAACTCATCGTGGCGGCGTCGATGGTGGTGATCGCGACGATTGACGCGTTTTGGAATTGAGTGATCTGGGTCTCCGGACTGAGTCGCCGGACCATGGGACAGTGAAGTTACTCGAATCCTGCGCGACCCCCACAGATCGCATTTCCTACCGCAAACGGTATATAATCGCCGCACGAGCGTGCTCCAATCCCCCTCAGACTCGCACGCGATGAATTCGCGCACCGACCCGTATCATCACCCAGAATGCCCTCCCCACCGACCGGTCGCGGCCCGCACCTCCCCGCTCGACGTGGCCGACGACTGGTGTTTCTCGCGATCTACCTCGTGTTCTGCTGGGGCCTTCTATTGGTCGGTACGCGGGTCTACTGGTACGTCGCCGCCAATGTTCCGCTGACACGCAACCCCAGCGTCTGGGACGAGTACTATCCGCGAATTCGAATGGTCGGTCTCGCCGATTCGCGAGTCACGCGATCGGACGATCGATTTGACGTACTGCTGCTGGGGGGATCGGTTCTGGAGTCTTTGTGGGGGACAATCGAGTCCGACTTGGCTGAGCGGCTGGAACGTCTGATTCCTGGGCGGTTCCGGATCTTCAATCTCGCGCAGCAGGCATTCACCTCGCGCGACAGCGTGGTGCAGTATGAACACCTCGACCGGGATCGATTCGATCTGGTGATTGTCTATGACGGAATCAACGACGTCCGGATGAATTTGTCCCCTCCCGAACTGTTTCGCGACGATTACTCCCACTGTCAGCGCTATCGCAGTTTTGAGCGGCACCGAGAACAGGGGGTTCCATCTCTGCCCGAAGTCGCGCTCGATCGGGCAAAGAGCGCCTACGACTCGCTGCAACTGGGAACGGTCGACCCGAAGCTGCTCGACTATGCCGCCGAACCCCAATCGCCACGGACGTTGCGTACGAATTTGGAGCGCATTGCGGATGTCGCGGAAGAGCGGGGTGATCCGCTGTTGCTGCTGACGTACGCCTGGCACATTCCTTCGGAGTACACACTCGAAAAATTCGGTTCGGGAGAGCTGGATTATTCGCAGGATTTTCGTTCACGGTGCGCCGTTGAACTTTGGGGGCGGCCGGAACATGTCGCACACGCCCTGGAATTGCAAAACCAGGAGATTCGCAACCTCGCCGCGATTCGAACGGGTGCCCACTTCATCGACCTGCACAACCTGCTGTCGGCGGCGGGCGAGAATTTCGTCGACCCCTGCCATCTGACCGAAGTCGGTTGCGGTCGGTTCGTCGACGGAATCTGGCCCGAAGTCGAACGAGCTGTTCGGAAGTCACCCGCCTACATCTCGCGCCGACCTCGGTAGCGCTAGGAACCCGTCCAACATCAAGTCCGTGGTTGTGTCGGTTTCATCGCGGCGGGGCCCCCGTCGCATCTCGTAGGGACTGCCCACCACTAGCCGGGGAATTGACTTCTGACTTCGATTTCACCACGCTGCAACCTTCCGCGCACCACACGTTTCCCCAAGATCTCACACTCAGGATCTCCCTGATGCCGACCCCCAGACTGTTGTTGCTGGCTGGTGATTTCGTTGAAGATTACGAAATCATGGTCCCGTTTCAGGCGTTGACCATGCTGGGTTACCGGGTGGATGCCGTCTGCCCCAACAAGTCGGCTGGAGATCGGGTTCGGACTGCGATCCACGATTTCGAGGGGGATCAAACCTACAGCGAGAAACCTGGCCACAACTTCACGCTCAACGCGACCTTTTCCGAAGTCATACCGGCGGACTACGTCGGCCTGGTAATTCCTGGAGGCCGAGCCCCGGAGTACCTGCGGCTCGACCCGCGGGTGCTGGCCATCGTTCAAGAATTCGCGGAGGCCAAGAAGCCCATCGCGGCGATCTGCCACGGACTGCAACTCCTGGCGGCCGCTGGTGTGTTGCAGGGGCGAAGCTGCACAGCCTACCCGGCCTGCGCTCCCGAAGTCCGACTTGCAGGAGGAAACTTCGTCGACCTCCCCGTCGACCAGGCCCACACCGACGGCAACCTCGTCACCGCCCCCGCCTGGCCCGCCCACCCGGCTTGGCTGGCGGCCTTTGTACGGATTCTTGGGGGAAAGATTGAATTGTAGCTGCGGAAAACTTTTTCGCCTGCGTTCGTCGTCTGTGGCAAGTCTCCGCGATGCAGTGGCCCCCTTCCCATGCCTGCCAAACCACGCCTCGATTGAGGTGGAACACCATGCCGCTGGAGGTCACTCGGGCTGTGCGAGACACAATAAATTGAAGTCTTCTGGCCGTGCCCACCGTTGTAACTATTGGACCTGCGCCCTTCATGGTGTTCTCGGACTTCACGATCAGTCCCAAAAACGGCAATCGTGAATCTTCCGGCAGTTCCTTTCCGGTTGGGCTCGGAGGTAAGCTCTCCTAGCGAATTTGAGAAAATTCACAATTATTGGAATTTTGATGGCGGAATCCGTGCCCGGGTTTCACGGCTCCCGGTATCGCTCGCCCCCTGCACACCGACAAAACCACAGGCACCGGGCGGGCGGCGCGCTCGACGCCAGGCTTCGCCGAATTCACCCACGAAAACGCGATCGCCAGCATCGCCAACAGGCGATCGCCCGAGAGAAACCACAGGTTCGTGTCGGGCGGCTCGGCATCGTGCAATGGTTTCGGCAGTGTCAGCGATTCACGAATGCGCACCTGCACCACCAGTCGCAACGCGTCGAGTCCAGGATCGGGATCGACATCCTCGCCGGCATGCGACACGGTCGATCGGGGGGCTTCCGCCTCCGCTTCTCGGCCCAGTCGGTTCCAAGATTCCGCGCGCTGCAGCCAGACAGCAACGGGGATCTAGCTTCCCGGGAAACAGGCCCTCGCCAAGTGATTCAAAACGAGCGGCTGAAGATGCGTTTGATCCCCGGATTCTCCAATGACACTGAGACTGGAGCGCTCAAGGGATCGATGAGCGTTAAGGTGTCGACAGAAGGGGTAGCGGCGGCGGGGGGGGTAGAAAAGCCGTCTGATCTCGGATCGAACGCTGGTGGAATTCAATGGGCGGTATTCGAGTGGCCGCGCGCTCGCATTCGACGCCAAAGGCCCGGCGACACAGTACCTACCGTCTAACGTGAGATGCCAAAGGCACGGTTACTACCCACGTCATGACACATTGACTGCCTGACCGGTCCGATCCCCTGGATCCACCACCGTCGACGATCTCATTCACCCGCAGCGGGAATCCACAAGATCTCCTGTTCAAGGATCCCGCCATCGGCGAGCGCGTCTTGCAGGGCAGTCTCGGCGGAAGGGCGCGACGAAGGGTCGCGAATGATCCGCAATCGAATTCCATCAGCGTCACCGACGGCACGTTTCACCAGGTCGACCACTTCGGCGGTCGTTATCGACTGATCTTCGTCGGGAGATCGGAGTAAGAAGGAACGCTCCGCAATGACAACCGTCACGACCGCAGGTTCACTCTTCTCTGCGGTCTGTTCGTTCGAACCGGACCCTTCGGCGGTTGTTGATTCGCGGTCATCGCTCGGGTCGGAGTCCGGCGAATTCGTGTCCGTCGAATCGGGTTCCCCCCCTGCCGGGCCGGAGGTTCCAAACGGAATCATTCCCTCTCCGCCTCCCCCGAAGCCTCTCCACAATCCGGGGAACTTTGACCCAATGAAAACGCCTGCAGCCAGTACCGTGACCAACCAGGTTCGCTTCCTCAACAGAAAGTTTCGTGAAGTGGCCGCCATGCTGGGAGTCCTCCGCGTGAGTGACCAGAAAATCATCAATGCTCTGCGGAATCGACCGGGCGATACCCGAGCACCGCATATTCAAATCGCGTGGTGTCGTTGCTGTCCGCCCGCATTCGCTCCGTCACCAATGGCAATCCCTTGATGACGATGGTGCGGTGTGCGAACCGGGCATCCCCGTAACTGACGAGAATCAGCACGATGCTCTTGGTCTGTGGGAATTCCTTGTAGATTCTGAAGAGTTCGTCGGCGAATTGCTGGGAGGTTTGAACAACTCCTGTTTGCAGCCGTTTCTGATGCGACGCGGCGGTAACCACGATCGCGCCATTTTCCTGCACATACAACTCCCAGACGTCGAATCGTTTTTTCATTTCGACGTACGTCAGCAGATGGTCGACCACCTGATCGCCGCGGGATGCCGCCAGCTCTCGCAGTTCCCGTTTCAGTGCCTCAGCATCATTCGGAGTGATTCCGGAGGAATCCTGACTGCGCCGATTGACGATCTGTTGGACGACCGAACGGGGGACTCGAAACATCTCCCCAAAAGCCCGCCCCGCCACTTCAAGATTCTCGACTTCGATCCGGTCCGACTCACGGTGCTGGAGTTCCGATTCGCGCAATTTCTCCTGTGCCGACACGAGCTGTTGACGGAGATCGTCGAGTTCGCTCCTGGAGGTTTCCTGTTCACCGGCTAATTGTTGTGACTGCCGTTCGGCCCGGATCTGCACCTCGAGATATTGTGAAAACATCACAATCAACAACAAATCCAGCAGCGAGGCCAACTGAAAGGTGATCCGGCGATACGACGTCATGATTCGCGGTTTCCGGACAGCGAGAGTTCCCGCTTGGCGCGGGCGATTGTGTCCCGAATCTGCGCGCGTGTTTCCAGTAGTCGGCGAAACCGGGTCTCAACCAGACTGTTCAGAAACATCATCAAGATTCCCGCAGACAGGCCCGCGAAAGTCGCCCACACCGAGTCGCCAAAATTGCGAACAATGTCCGAAACCGTTTTCTGCGAATCTCCATGTCCCCCCTGCAGGGCGGCACCGATGGCGAGAATGGTCCCCAGCACGCCCGCCAATGGATAGGCCTCGATCATCGTGCGGCAGACGGTATAGGCCGACTCGAACGACTCTGACTGGAGGTATCGACGCTCTTCATCCAGGGTGCGCACCCGCTGGGCCAGCGCCTGTTGCTCTTGCTTCCTCGAGGGATCGTCGAGTACCTCACGCACGTCGGCGAGAAACGCGTTGATTTGGGAGGCCAGTCCCTGACTGCGATCAAGTACGCTGCGGTGCTTCACTTCACGTGTGAACGCGTCGAAATCATCGGCCATCCGCCGCAAATCCCTGCGCGACCAGCGAATCAACCACAAATAGGCGAGAACATGGACAAATGCCACCCCGACAATGAAGGGCGCGGAATAGCCCGACAGTCGATTCAGCAGGTCGGCGGACAGTTCTCGCAATTGGGGTGACATGCAGACGTTCAACAGACCTCGACCGTGCCTCGCCAAACGAAGCATCGCAAATCCAGTCAAATTCTAGCTCAGTCAGAGACTGGCGCGAAGGTTCTTCCAGACGGCTGCCCGATCACCCGTAGCGGCGGCGGATCGGAACGGACGAAGTCGACGCGATTGTGCGGAATGACGTCGCGGAACTGAAGCGTTGCGGTGTGACGTAACCACGATCCTGACAGGGTCGGGCCACACGGGAGACCGCGTCTCGACGCAAGCGGTCCGGCGTCAGCCGGCCGGTTTTTCGCGGGGCTGACGCACTGTCCGCCGAAATACCCCAAAAACCCCGGCGGCTGACGCCGACCGGCTCGCCGGACGTGTTGATCCAAGCAACTCCGCTGCCTCACCACGTGTCGCTTTCATTACACTCCTCTCCAACCTGTTCCCCTGGTCGGAGGCTGTCAACGATTCGACATTTATTATTCACTCCCCTGGTGTTAAGCGCGGTCGCCGGTTGCGGACAGTCACAGCGTACACCCGCGCCGCAGGGCACGGGTGCCGATCGCGGTATCGTCAAGGAAATCGCCCCGGAGTTCGTGGAAGAGGCTGATCGCCCGCCGAAACCCGCCAGTGATTCCGACTTCCAGCTCGCCGATCTCGAACGGATTCCACCGAGATCAGGGATCACGCAATCTGGTGAGGAGTTGCCGCCGGAATTTCAGGATGCGGCGGGAGGCCAACTGCACGGAATTGATCTTGCGATCGGGATGCGAAACTCGGTTGGGATGACAATGGTGCCTATTACACACGGCGAATATGTGATGGGTTCGCCGACAGAGGAATCCGGACGCGACGACGACGAAGCGCAAGTCAAGGTCACGCTGACCGAAGATTTCTACATGGCGGCGACCGAAACGACAGTTGGACAGATTCTGCAGTGGGTGAATGATCCGGCGGTGACGCTTCAAGAGGACTGGATCGATCTGAAGAGTGAATACGGCCCGATCGAGCGACGCGGAAACCGCTACGTGTTGCGCGGCGGAAGTTGCATATTCGGCCAATCGGAAGAGCAGCCGATGGTGGAGATTTCGTGGCTGGGGGCGGACGCGTTCTGCAAGTGGTTGAGCAAGAAAGAAGGGCGCGAGTACCGATTGCCGACGGAAGCCGAGTGGGAGTACTGCTGTCGCGCGGGAACGACGACTGCGTACTACTGGGGGAACGATCTGAGCCAGGCCGATCCGTATGCCTGGTACTCCTCGAATTCCGGCGGCGCGACGCGCCCGGTCGCGGGAAAATTGCCCAACGTATGGGGACTCTATGACATGGCGGGTAATTGTTGGGAGTGGACATCCGACTGGTACGCGGCGGAACGCGCCGGCGGCACCGACCCGCGCGGTCCGTCCTCACGCTCGGGCCGGGCGATCCGGGGCGGGAGCTGGAGGAACTCGGACCTGCGTTCTGGGATCCGGGTCCACGGGTCGCCGGAGGACCGGGACAGCATCCTTGGCTTTCGCGTGGCCTGGAGTCCGTCTGGAACCAGGGAGAGGAGCCGGTAGCCCTTGGAGTGCGGGGCCTTGTCCCCGCCTTTCCTTCATCCGACAAAGACAATCGGCAGACAGCAAAGACTCTCGACCGAGTTTCCGCTCGCGGCTGGATGTGGCGTTGACCCGCGTTTTCCAGACCGCCTCGGCGGGAAGTCGACTCTGCTTGCTGCGAGGTTTTGTGAGTTAGAACGAAAAGCGGCGATTCATCCCCGGCACTCCAAAATTGAAGTGTCTCCGATGAATTGAAGTATTTCTTCCAGAGCCGCTCGGGCGTCGCCACGTTTGACGACTTGTCAATGCCCGGTGCCACAAATTCGTCGACCGGGTTGTTCTAGGCGAATGGCAACAGTTCGACCTATCAAAGTGTCGTCTGGGAATCCCGTTTGAATGTGGTGGGGGACCAGTATCGGATTGATACGGGGCCGGGAGCAATCGGGATTCTCGGAACGGGCCTTGTGACTTTGGTTGCGATGCGTCGCTGGCGTCGGACGGAACGGAAGTAGCCCGGTGTCGGGCGCACGTTGCCACACGCTAGCGCGAGCAATGGCGCTCTTCGGACACGTTGTACAGCGGGACTTCGCGGGTGCGAAAACGGAAACCGGAAGCGAACAGTTGATCCGGTGTGACCGCCTGCTGTATAATGCCGGTCTGTCGCACAGTTCGCCGGTCGCTGCCTGACCGACGGATGGTACGCGGTGCCTTGATTGCCCAAGTGGCGAAATGGCAGACGCGCCAGGTTGAGGGCCTGGTGGGGGTATACCCCATGGAGGTTCGAGTCCTCTCTTGGGCACTTTCGTGTGCCAAGTGCGACAAAAGGCGTGCCGGCCGCGACGAATTGCTCGCGGCCGAGCACGCCTTATTCCTTTTCCGGGCTGTTCCGGAATCCGCGAACTTCCCCCAGGAAGCCGACATGTCGTCCCCCACGGCGGGCTCCGCCGGCGCTGTGAGTTCCACTCCCGAAGAACGGGTTCTGGTTCTCGATTTCGGTTCGCAAACCGCCCAGCTCATCGCCCGTCGGGTGCGTGAACAAAACGTCTTCTGCCAGATCGTACGGCACGACTTGTCGGTCGATCGGATCCGCGAACTGGCACCCAAAGGGCTGATTCTCTCGGGTGGCCCCGCCAGCGTTTACGACGCCGGAGCTCCCGCCCCTGACCCGCGAATCTTCGAATTGGGGATCCCGATTCTTGGGATTTGCTACGGGATGCAGGCGACATGCCGGGCGATGGGAACTGAAGTCTCTCCAGGCACCCATCGGGAATTCGGACGAACCTCCTGCAATCTAAAAACCGCGTCCCCATTGTTTGCCGGCGTCGAGGGGGAGATGACGGTCTGGATGAGTCACGGCGACCAGGTGAAGAATCCCGCGGAAAACTGGGTGATTCTCGCCGAGACGGCCGACTGTCCCGCTGCCGCCGTTCAGCACAAGTCGGCTCCCATATACTGTCTGCAGTTCCACCCCGAAGTGACCCACACCCCGCAGGGTGGGAAACTGCTGGGAAATTTCGTGCGAGAAATCTGCGGCTGTCGCGGCACCTGGAAGATGAGTTCGTTCATCTCTCAGCAGGTCGATCGGATACGTGACCGGGTCGGCAAACGCCGGGTGATCTGCGGACTGTCGGGCGGGGTCGATTCGTCGGTGGTCGCCGCTTTGCTGTATCAGGCAGTTGGCGACCAGTTGTCGTGCATTTTTGTCGACAACGGGTTGTTGCGCACGGGTGAGAGCGACGAGGTCCGACGTCGGTTTGGCGACCACTTCCGCACCGACCTGCACGTTGTCGACGCCGCCCGGCAGTTCCTGGGCGAACTCAAGGGTGTGGTGGACCCGCAGGCAAAACGCAAGACGATCGGGCGGGTTTTTATCGACGTGTTTCGAGCCGAAGCGAAGTCGATTCCCGACGCCCACTTTCTGGCACAGGGAACGCTGTACCCGGACGTGATCGAAAGCGGGGCCAATGTCGACGGGCCGGCGGCAACGATCAAGCATCACCACAACGTGGGTGGGCTTCCCGCTGAACTCGGGTTTGAGTTGATTGAGCCGCTACGGGATTTGTTCAAAGACGAGGCGCGCGCGCTCGGAGCAGAACTGGGGCTGCCGGAAGAGATGATCTGGCGGCATCCCTTTCCCGGCCCGGGTCTGGCGGTCCGCTGCCTGGGCGAGGTACGTCAGGAACGGCTGGAAGTGCTGCGCAAAGCCGACACGATTGTGATCGAGGAGCTGCGAAAAGCGGGGTTGTATCGCCAGGTGCAGCAGGCGTTCGCGGTGCTGCTGCCGGTGCAGAGCGTCGGGGTGATGGGAGACTACCGGACCTATGACGAAGTCGTGGCGATTCGCGCGGTGACGACCGAGGACTTTATGACGGCGGATTGGGCACATCTGCCGTATGAGGTGCTGGAGTCGATTTCGACACGGATCACGAATTCGGTCCGGGGTGTGAACCGCGTGGTCTACGACATCAGTAGCAAGCCTCCCAGTACAATTGAATGGGAGTGACCGTGGTGTGGGGAACGGTCCCGGGAATGAGACCTGACCCCTTTTCGGTCCATCTACGTTTTCTTCCACCCCTTGGCAGGAGTTCAGCCATTCACCCCGACCGAACCCGACGTCGCGTACTCGTCTGGGCCTCGACGTTTCCGACCAAAGTCCAGCCTTTGCACGGGGTTTTCGTCAAAGAACGCGCCGTCGCGATGGCGCAATTGGAGAGATACGACTTGAAGGTCGTTTCTCCGACGCCGTATTTTCCGCCAATCAAGGCGTTTCCAAGGTGGTACGCGCTGTCGCAAATCCCGAAAAGTGAAACGATTGACTCATTGGAGGTGCTGCGTCCGCGGTATCCTATGTTGCCCAAAATCGGCGGCTATTTCCACGCCGGTCTGATGGATCTGGGGGTTCGGTCCAGGGTCGCCCGAATGCACAAGGCGACTCCGTTCGAATTGATTGATTCCCATTTCGTCTATCCCGACGGAGTGGCCGCAGTCATGTCGGCGCAACGCCTGGGACTTCCAGTGATCCTGACAGCGCGCGGCGAGGATATGCTGCGATTTCCCGATTTGCCAAAAGTCGGCGATGCGATTCGCTGGGCGCTGCCGAAGGCGACGCGGTTGATCGCGCTCAGTGAAGAACTCGCCGAGCGAATGGTCGCCAATGGGGCCGATCGTAGCCGTGTCACCGTGATTTCCAATGGCGTTGACATTGGCAAACATCGCTGGCTCCCGCGGGACGAGGCGCGGCGGCTGGTGGGATTGCCCATCGATCGGAAAATCGTCGTGGGACTGGGGACATTGCAGCCCCGCAAGGGGTTCCCAATGATGGTCGAGGCCCTGAAGCAGGTTCGCGATCGGATTCCCGACGCGATGCTGGTGATCGTGGGAGGGTCGCATCGCTCGGGCTCGGATGACACCGAGCAGATTCACAAGACGATCGACGCGATGGGTCTGCGCGACCATGTAGTCCTGGCGGGACCGCAGCTCCCTGCGGATGTTCACAAGTGGCTGAGCGCGGGAGACTTGTTCGCGTTGATGTCCTGGGGAGAAGGTTCGCCCAACGCTTTGATGGAGGCGTTCGCGTGCGGGTTGCCCGCTGTTTCGACCGCCGTCGGCAGCGTTCCCCAACTGCTTGCGAACCCGGGCCTCGGCCTTGTTATGGCAGAACGCAGCGCGACCGCAGCGGCCACCGCAATGATTGAAGCGTTTCAACGCCCATGGGACCGGGCGGCGATCCATGAATTCGCCCGATCCCAATCCTGGCAGTCGGTCGCGGAACGTGTCGCGACGGTGTTTGAACAAGCCCTGGAAGAGACTCGCTCGTAAAGGGGACTACTTCGCCGGTCGGCAGGCGAACTGGTGGGGTTTCCCATCCAGCCCCACCTGCACCGTGTACGACTTGCCGTCCGGTGCGACCGACGCCTTGATCAACCGTCCCTGACAGCCTTCGGTCTGTCCGCCGTTCGCGATGAAGTCTTTCGGTGTCTGTTCCTCGTCGCCAAGCTGCACGTTGCGATGCAGTTGAAACGCCGCCTGGAGCGATCTGACTTTCCGCAACGTCTCCTGGGTCTCCTTCGCCCCCCCCTTCGTCGGCCCGTTGCACATCACGGTCACCCGGGGATCAATCGCCCAGACCATCGCCGGATTGTTGCTGACGTTGAGTCCATGGTGCGTGACCATGAACAGTTCGATGTTCCCCAGCGGATTCTTGGGTGTCACCAATTTCGCTTCGACGTTCCAGGTCAGGTCGCCACAGCAGAGAAACGAAAAATCGCCAAACTTCAGCCACAGGCTGATGCTCCGGGCGTTGTCGGTCGGGTCGTCGTCCTGCGGCTTGTGCGCGGCGGCGTGGGGATTGGTCGCACCGGAATTGGGCAACACTTCGCCACTGGCGGTCGCCACCGTAATCGTCAACGGCGTCTCGGCCGATTTCAACGGGAGCTTATCCCCCACCTTGAGGGGCTTCGACTTGTTCTGGGCGGCGGCCCGGTATTTCGCCGCCTTTTCCGGAAACTGGGGGTCTTCCATCAGCAGATCGGGAATTCCCCGATCCCAGAAACTCTTGATCGGGATTTCCGACGCGAGGGCGGCGTGATTTCCAAAGTGATCGAGATGCCAATGTGACACCACAGCGTGATCGAGTTGCTTGCGTCCCGCGTCACGCAGCGTTTTCAGAATACGATCCCGATCCCGAAACCCGTTGTCAGGGTATCCCGAATCGATGAGCATCGACTCCCCCGTGGGTGTGACGAACAGCGTCGCGGCTCCCCCTTCGACATCAATGAAGTAAATATCGAGTCGATGGTCGCGTTCATCCGCGCGAACCGCGCCGGCGAACGCCAGCGTGGCCACGATCGAAAACAACAGTCGGGTGCGGAACTTTCGCATGGAGAAACCTCAGGTTGGGAGACGAACGGGTTGAGGGAAATGAAACAGGCACTCGCTGAAACAGACGCTCGCCCCGGCAGAGACCGGCTATTTGCGCTTCGATGAACCCCGCTACTTTCCCGGCTTCGATTGCGAATGGGAACCTGCGGCAGGAGCTGCGGACGGAATTGGGCTGGGGGTTGTCGGCGCCCCATCGGGTGCCCCGGAAACGGGTGGAGCGGAAGCGGTGTCCGGAATCAGGATCGTTGGCGATCCCAGATCAACCAGGTCGGTCGCCTCCTTCTCCATGGTTTCCAGTTCCGAATCCAATTCATCGGTCGACGTTTGCTCGCGCGACAGATGGAACAGCTCGGTGTTGAAGATCTTCACCAGGGCGTGCAGGCAACTCGCGACCACTGGTCCGACGAACAAGCCCCACAGCCCCATCAGTTGAATCCCCCCCATCACACTGACAAACGCCAGCAGCGGATGCAGCTTGGCGTTGCTGTGCAGCACATACGAACGAATCACATTGTCGATCAAACCCACGAACACCGAACCGTACACCGCCAACAGGCCGGCACGTACCCAGTCGCCGTCGTGAAACGCCAGCCATAGGGCGTACGGTCCCCAGATCAGCCATGTCCCCAACAGAGGGACCAGGGCGGTCAGTGTCGCCAGCATCGTGATAAAAAAGAAGCTCCGCGAGCCGCAAATCTGCATGCCGATCCCAGTCGCCACCCCCTGAGCGACGGCGGCCGCGAAGGTTGCCACCACCACCGCGCGAACCGCCTGATCGAATTGTTGCAGCAGGTGCCGTTTGTAGTTTTTATGAACCGGAATCAGCCGTTCGACGGCCGTCAGCATCGCCGGCCCGTCGGCGAGAAAGTAATAGTACGCGACGACAAACGTCAGCACCGAGACGATCGCCGACACGAGTTGTCCCAGGAGGCTTGGAGTCGCCCCCGCGTACGACATCGTCTTCTTCACGATGGAATTGGTTGCCTCCTTGATTCGCTCCTGGAGTTCTTGTTCGAGTTCCTCGTCATCCGCAGGGTCACCCGTTACATCGTGCAACCATTTCTGCACTTCGTGCAGGTGCAGTTTTTCATTGAGAAAATCGTAAGTCTCCTGCCATTCGGCCCCTTGCAGCACACGACTGCCGATCGTGTACATCTGCCGGGCCGCCAGAACGGTCCCCAACGTCAGGGGCACCATCAGACTCAACAGCACGATCGCCGTGGTCAGGCCGGCGGCGACCGCTGATCGCCCCTTCGTGTACTCGAGAATCCGAGAATGCAAAGGTTGTGAGAGCATCGCCAGCACCGCCGCCACGAACAACGGCAACAGAAACGGTGCCAGGACGTGAAAAAACGTCAGCCCCAGCAACACGATCAGCGTCGCGAGTAAACCCAGCGAAACCAGCCGAGGGATTTGCGTCATCGCGTCAATGGATTTTCACTGAAGGAACGTTGGCCGCTGACCAGACCCAAGGAAACGGTCAGTCATACGCCAGGATCGTACTCTGCCATCGGTCGGCGGGGTAGCGGTCACCGGTCCATTTCTCCCGAAACGTCGCGTCCCATTGCCCTGTCCCGGCGAATCACCCCAAACCGTCAGTCACACAACCACCGCATCAGCGACTCCATTCCCGGAGTGTTCGTGCGATCCATCCATCGCAAGAATAAGGCGGCCACCACCAGAAACAGAATCGCCAACGTCAGGGCGGTCCCCAAGGACGTCCCTGTCTGCCAGTAGTGGGTCGCGTCGTGGCCGGCGATGACGCCGTAAATCCATAACGGCCACAAGTGAACGACATGGTGCAGCAGATACATCGTGAAGGCGTGCTGGCTGAAAGAGGCCGCCGTGACTGCGAACGCCCGGTGAACCTGGAACCGGGGATTCCGGTCGATCCACTGATGCAGAAGCGAAAAGACCAGCAGCACGAATCCCATCGTGGTCAACAGGTACTCCGGCGAGGGGGGAAACATCGTCCAGCCTTTGAGCAGGTGTTTCTGAACGACTGCGGGAGTCTGATCGCGAAATCGGACGGACAGCCAGGCGACTCCCATCAACGACGCACCGGCCAGCGCCAGCCAGTGGAACGATGGAGGTGGGTCGGTCCCGTCAACCAGCATCCGTTGACCAATCAGGTATCCCGCCAGCGGCAGAATGATCCAGGGGAAAAACGGAAAATACCCGGTGACCAGAAAACCCAGGCTGACTTGCGAAAGTTCCATGTCGCAATCGAAATAGCCGGTCGTCCAATAGGCCGGATAGTCGGCGACCACGCGCATCACTGGACTGAAAACGAACACCATCACGCAGATCGAAACCGAGACAATCGCCGGCAGATCGCGGACAAACCCCAGAAACAGCCACGCCGAGCCGACAAACGTCAACACGTCCCAGTTGTAGGTGTCATCCGGCATCCAGACGAGAATGTTGAACGCGAACCCGACTCCCAACAGGAAGAGACCACGACGAACGGTCCGCTTCGAAATGAGTTCTTCCGTCGCTCCGTGTGACCTTTGGCTGTTTAACCAGAGGCTGTAGCTGATGCCCGAGAGAAACGTGAAGATCGGTGCGGCGAAACCGGTCGGCAACCACGGGTAGCTTTTCTGGCCCGAGAGATTCTCGACGAAATGCACGATCACCATTAGGCAGATCGCGACCGTGCGCATCAGATCGATCGACGGATAGCGCATGAGTCAAGTTCCCCGCGCCGCCAGCATTTCCACCAGCAAAAGCAACGTTTGTCCCAGCAGCAGCACGATGATGATCATTTCGAGAACGTGCCCTTTGTGCGCTTGTGAGAAGTCACTCGCGCGCTGGCCGCACAATTCGTACACACGTTCGAAAACCTCCAGTTGAGACGACGCGAAATCGAGCCGTTCCACCAGTCGCCCGCGTTCCCGCAGCCGATCGCCGATCTGACTGGCGAGTGTGGGGGGATGGATCGGCGGGCGGTGAATCATCGGGAGGATTTGCGACAACCGGGCCCGCAGCGATACGACCCGCTGGAAGCGTTGTCCCAGTTCGCTCCGTCTTCGCAGCGACTTTTCGTTGAAATCGAACGCCATCGGGGAATCGGTTTCCAGCGCGGGCCAACCGTCGGCGATCTCCCGTTCGATCATTCGCAATTCGGCGTCATAAAACGCGAATTCTATGACCGCAGGCCGGACGTACGAAACACGCTCACGCGGAACGATTACCGCCGCACGACCGGGTGCCCAGACAATCTTCGCGCCTTGCAGAGTCAGCAGCCTGCTCTCAGGAGGAATCGGTGGCTCCGGTCCATCGATCCATTCCCGGACTTTCCCGATCAAGTTGGAGTCCTCGGAAAATTCCACGGGAATCCAGAGTAGTGTGAACCGTTCCCGAGCCACGACTGGCGCGGTGTTGTTCACCGGGGGCGCGATGACCGCCACCCGAGGATTCGGACCGGGAAACCGCAGCAGCACGGTGTCACCCTCAGCGGCGTCACGCGGAAATTCAATCGACTGAATTTCCGTGCCGGCCGGGAGCCCGTCCCAGAGTTTCACGTGGTTCCAAGGGGATTTGGAGAGAGTCGGTTGTGCGTCGTGCGTCATGTTTTCCAGGAGTCCGAATGTTCGACCGTCAGCGCCGTCAGCCAGTTCGCAACGTAGTCGGCCGAATCCAACACGCCGTTAAGGGTGGAATCAAACAGATAGTCTCCCACCACAAACAAATCGGGGTGGTCGATCGGCTCAGGTTGATGCCTCTTGTCCAATGGAAGTTGCGGAACCCCACCCGGGAGCCCATTCACCGCCCAGACCCAGCGATGCACCTTCGCCTCCAGAAATAACTCGCGTCCGTGGCGGAGAAATTCCGGTAGCGAATCGAGTGCGAGGGAGATCAATTCCGCGTCCGACATGACACTCTTTTCGAGCGCCGCCGCCCCGCCCAGCAACCAGCCCAGCACGCCGTGAGGCGACTCCGGCTCGCGCGAGGACTCATCGTACAGGCAACAGCCATCGAACTGATCGAGCATGAAATACGACTCCGTCAACACGCCGCGCCAGAACGGTTCGCGGAACAGAATCGTGACTCGCAGATAATGTGCGGGATAATCGTAGTGGGCATGATGCCGGGCCATCGCTTCAGCAAGTCGTTGCCCTTCGAATCGCAGGTTCGGCAGATAGTTATTGGGAAGAGCCACGACCACGAAATCGAATTCGTCGTCGCGCGAACTACCGGCTTGCGTCGAGTTCACCCGCAATTTTCCGTGTTTCGAGCGTCCCACGCTCGTCACTTGATGTCCCAGCAAGACATTCGCCTGAATTCGCCGGGCCAATTCCCGGGGAATCTGCTCATTTCCCCCTGCGACACAATATAACCGCATGTAGGTGCCGTCATTCATCAGATAATTTTGCAGACCGTACGCGACGCTCGTCTTCGCGGGCTCGGTGGCGAGATCGCTGTGGATCATCACTTCCAGGTAACGACGCGCGTTGGCGTCGGCGATGTTTCCCGTAATCGAGTCGAACCATTGTCCCGAGTGAATCTGTCGCGGGGTCTCCAGATGATCGGAGTCAAAGAACTCGCGGGGACTCATCGTGTCGCGGGCGCAGCGGTCGAATTCGATCATCGCGTCCGTCGCGGGACGGCCGTTGAGATCGCGGAGATCATCGAGATTCGCGACGACCTTTTCCCCCAAAATCACCGCCGACCCGCCCATCGGATGGATCGACAACCCCAGTTCGGCAACCAGTTGCCGGAGCGGATCTTCATCGACCGGCGAATAGTCGTAAAGTTCCGCCGCCCCCGCCTCGTAGATCGCGTCCGCCGAATCAAATCGGCAGGTTTCGATCTTTCCCCCCAGGCGGTCGCTCGCCTCGAAAATGGTGATTTCAATGAAGGAATCGGCCGCTTTGCGCAGGAAATAGGCGGTCAGCAGCCCCCCGGGGCCTCCGCCGATGATTCCGACGTTCCAGCGACGCACAAACGGTTCTTTTCTTCAAGAGGGACGACCGCCACCTCAAGCCGCGCGTTCACGCCCGGCTTTTCCGCCCGTTTCGATGAGCGGTTGACGTGGGATCTTACCCGAGTCGCTGTCGGCGGAGGAACGGCGACTCAGTGAACACCTCAGAGTTTGAGAGGTTTCGCTTGGGAAGAAGGATTTTTTGCCAAAAATATGCGGAATTTCTTGGGCAGGTTCTACGGAACTGCTGCCGGCGGAATCTGTTCAGGATCTTTCGCCATCCGCAACAACTGGGCCGCTGCCACAACCTGCTGAAACTCCCGGACAGGATGCAGCCGCCGCAGATCCGGATCGGTCAGCGCGATATCGGGCAGCGTGGCATCGAGTTCAAACGCTTCGGAAAGCAGAGGCAAAATCTGACGGATCTGATCGTCCGTCGGGTTTTCCTCGGCCGGGCCTCCGCACAGTGCATGCACACAGGCCGCCTGGTACAGCACCATCGCGTCCCGCCGAATCTTGAGGGCCTGACTGGCGTCGGCAAGCGCTCCGTCTCGATCTCCCAGCCGCGCTCGCAACACCGCGCGTCCCGTCCAGTTCAACGGATCGTTGGCGTTCAGTTCGAGTGCCCGATCCAGTTCATCGAGCGCCTCCTGCGGCCGATCCAACCGTTCGGACAACACATGCGCCATGTTGCGATACGCTTCGGACTCGCCAGGATTCACCCGCACCGCCTCCCGAAAGTCGGCGAGCGCCTGCAGTGGGATGCGCGGCAAATAGGCGATCCCCCGACTGACCCAGCTCTTCGCGTCGGTCGGTGTCAATTCCATTCCGATCTTCCGATCACGGTCGGCCCCCGCGACATCACCGAGCCGTCGCAACAACTTCGATCGAATGAAGTACACGCGGGTTTCGGGGAACCCGCGGTCGATTGCGCGAGTCAAGTCGGCGATCGCTTCGGTCGTCTGACCCAACGCCTCGAGTGTGATCGCCTTGCTGACCAGCGCTTTGTCGTAGGCGGGCTTCAGCGTCAAGGCCTTTTCGAAGTCCTGTAGCGCCTCGGTGAACTGCCCCAATTCGAATCGACAGGCCCCCCGCTGGAAATATGCGAGGGCCGACTCTGGACGGAGCGCGACCGCCGCGGTGAAACAGGCGTCCGCCTTCGCGAATCGCCGCAACGACGCATGACAGACCCCCATCAGAAACTGAGCCATGGCATCCTGCGGGACTTCAGCAACCACCCGGTCCAGAGAAGCGAGCGCGCTCTGGTAATCGCGCCGCGCGATCTGTTCGATCGCGTTTAACGTGCCATCGATTGTCGCGCGCGGATCCCGATCGGGAATCACCCTCAACGTCACTCCGCTGGAGGCCTCCCGTGATGTCGCGACGGAATCGACGAGTTTCCGGTTAAACGCCTCCAGGAACAGCAGATGCTGAATCTCCCGGTCGACTTGCGATCGTTGCGGAACGGTCAGATTTCTGTAGACCGGTCGGAGGTGCCAGTCCCTTTTCTCCTGGGCACCATAGACCGCCAGCAACTGGCGGACTCGGTCCAATTCCTCGACGCGCTCTCCCGGTGTCAGATCAGGTACCAGGGTCGCCACCTTCGCGTCCGCGGCCTGCCGTTCGAAGTCGGCGAAGACCGTGCGCGCCTCCAGTTCCCGTAAACGCTCTTCTCGAACCAGCCACATGGCACCCAGCAGTCCCATAATGCCCACGGCAAATGTCAGCACCATTCCCCCCGATGTCAGCCGGGGATGGCGCCGGGCGAATTTTCGAAGCCGTTCGGACCAGGAGGGATTGCCGGCGAATCGCAACGGCAGATCGCGCAACTGCCGGTCGAGATCGTCGGCAAGTTCCCGAGCCGACTGGTACCGATCGTCGGGTTCAAACGGCACGCAACGGGCGATGATCGCGCCGGTGGCCGGTGAAATCTGCGGGAAATCGCGACCGACCTGGGGGGGCTGTCGACGATCTTCGCGCATCGTCTCGACGGCGTTTTCGAGCGTCGCTTTTCGAACGGGAAAGGGGAGCCGGCCGGTCAGCAGTTCGAACAGGACCACGCCCAGCGAATACAAATCGCTACGGGCGTCGACCTGAGCCGACATGGTCAGCGACTGAAGCTGCTCGGGACTCATGTACGGAAGCGTCCCTCCTACATAGAGCGGGCGCGGGTCGGGGGCCGTCGCCGCCGTCGACAGGTGAAAGTCGAGCAACATGGGCTCGCCGTCCGTTGTCAGCAGGATATTCGCCGGCTTGATGTCGAGATGCAGAACTCCCTGCGCGTGAGCGTGAGCCAGCGCGTTGGCGAGTCGCAAACCCCACGACAAGACCGTTCGTTCGTAGTCGCAACCGTCGGCGATCTGGCGGGCCTCGGGAGCTGGCTGAGGCTCTGTGGACGACGAATTCATGCCAGCGAACTGCGGCGAAACGCTTTGCGCGGAGCCAGCGGATCCGGTCGTTGGCCACGTGATGTCGTTCAGGATCGCGTGTAAGGTCTCAAGTTCGGCAACCGACACGGGGGGCTTGCGGCGTTCCCGCAGATGATCCACCCACTGACTGAGCGCGAATGAACCGAAATACGGCATACAGATCGCATGCCATTCCCCGTCCTGGTGAAAGGAGTGAATCGGCATGATGTTGGTGTGCTGCAAGCGGGCCAGTCGATCGGGTTCGACCGTTCGCTCCCGAGAGATCTTCAGCACCACTTGCCGAAGCGCCAGAGAGGGCTCCCGGGCCAGAAAGACCCGTGCAGAGCTGCCACGCCCCAATTCGCGAACCAATTCGAAACCGGCGAATTTCATCCCCGGCCCCGGCACAAAGGGGACTGCCGGGCGCGATGGGGTGGATGAACCGATCGGCGCGGGCGCAAGCGTTGGGGTCTCTTGGCAGGCCACCTCCCCCCAGTCGCTGACATCGATCTGGAGGTCGCGGGCGTACTCTTCGCGCGTCGCGGGTTCGCCCGCCTGACGACGTTGTCGAAATTCTTCGAACGCAATCAGCGACCGGTCCTTTGGGTCGGCGAACAACTCGGGAATCTGCTGACGGTAGTCGGCGAGCGAACGAGGCTTCCGGCGTTTCCAGCAGTACTCAATGTCGACCCGGACCAGTTCCAGCGCGATCGCTTCAAACCGCGGATGATCTCGCGGCGGAAGAAACTCGACGACATCGGCCACGCCCGCTTGCGACTGCCGACGTTCAAACGCGTCGATGATCGCATTCAGTTCTTTCGACAGGCCAGGTTCCATGGTGTTCACGCTGTTCGGCTTTCCGTCATCCACACGACGCACGCAATCGGCAAGAGACGGCGAATCCATTCTCCGCAGAAAGTACAGCCCCGTCGACCATCGGAATCCGCCAAACTTTCTCGCGTTCAGGATCAAACTGGGTGAATATGTTCCCGATCTCTGGTGATTTTGAGAATTCCCCGCAAACACGGGCTAATTCCTGGCGCGTCGCTCCGTAGAATGGAACTCTCCGTTGCAGCCGCGCCCTGGCGGCGGACAGTACACACCCAGTGAGAATCACAATGACCAACCCCAACCCAATGAGCTGGCGAGATCGGCTGTGGAAGGTGTTGCGGACTGGCGTGCGACGCAAACGCGTGGGAAGAGCCGCTCGACGGGCTGTCTTGGCGCTCGAGTCGCGCGAGCTTCTGTCGGCTACAACGGGTCTCGTCTGGGACAACGTGGCGGTATTGACGTTCAGTTTCGCTCCCGACGGGACCGACGTCTCGGGACAATCGAGCGACCTCTATTCGGCACTCGCCCCGCTGGGCGACGTCAAAACCTGGCAACGGGCGATTCTCGACGCGGTTCAGGGATGGGTGGTCAAGGCGAACCTGAACGTCGGGGTCGTGCCCGATACCGGTGCCCCACTCGGGGCCGGGGGGCCTCTCCAAGGGGACACTCGATTTGGCGATATCCGGATCGCCGGTGCCCAAATGTCGCCAGATGTACTAGCGCTCTCGATTCCCGCAGACGGCATGCTGGCGGGAACCTGGAGTGGTGACATTGTCTTGAACACCGCGGTCACCCTGAACAGTCTCGACGAACTCTCTGTTATCGCGTCGCACGAGATTGGGCATGTGCTGGGACTGGAAGAAAATTCCAACCCAGACTCCCCCCTCTATTCCAACCTGACCCCAAGATCGGTCGCGACACCGACGGCCGACGATGTAGCGGCTCTGCGACAACTGTACGGCACCCGGCTCGCCGATAGGAACGATCGCAGTCACTCGAACGAGACACCGCAGTCCGCGACGAAGCTTCGCCTGCCAGACAGTTTCGACGGCTCGACACCGCTGATTTCGTTTGGAGACATCACGCGGACCAGTGACGTCGACTATCTCGCCGTGCCGAATCTCGCGGGATACGTCGGCCCGCGAACCTTCGAAGTGCGAACCGTTGGAATAAGCCTGCTCAACGCGCGGTTGACCGTTGTCGATTTGAAGGGAAATGTCGTAGGGCGCGCGACATCGACAGGGGCCGCTGGTGAGACGTTGTCGGTTCAGGTGACGCAGTCGGATGCGAACACGCGGTATCTCGTGCGGATCGAGTCGGCGACTTCCGATTCGTACGGGATCGGCAGTTACACGTTGGTGGCGACATTCGATGACCGGCTGACCGCCGACGCCACCGTCATCGATTCCGTGGCGCGGGGCCGATTTGACTACCTGTCGGCCAACAAATTGCAGGAGTTCCTGCGGACGGGACAACTTCCCGACTCGGAGGACGACGACGAATCGGAGGTCGATACCAACGCCTCCAGGGTTCTGACGAAAGAACTGGAGCCAACCGAAGGTTTTAGGCCATTCACACGGTATGACGCGAGTGGAACCGTCACTGCAAATCGACCGGTCACGGAATTCGTGGTGAAGTCCCCCAATTCCTCCAGTACAGCCGTAACCGTCCTGACAATTACGGTCCGCGGGGTCGAACAGAATGGCATGCAGCCGTTCGTCACGTTGCTGGACGACGATGGTGAGATCGTTCCGACGCGGGTGATCACGAATGGACTGGGGGTGTACACAATCCAGGCGACCGGAGTGACGTCTGGCCGTGAGTACACGGCCCGCGTAGAATCGCGATCGAACGGTGACGGCCCGCTCCCGGGGAATTATGTCTTCGCCGCCCGGTTTGGCTCGAATGCGATCCAACTGGAACAATTCGCCGCCGGCACCTTGACCCCGGAGCAATCGACGCGGCTTTACCAGCTCGATGTCGCGCAGACCCAGCTCTTCCACTTTGAACTCGCCTCGGCCAGTGTGCCGAACGGTGACACGATCGCCCTGCAATACACTGTCGTTGACGCGACCGGACGCGAGGTCTATCGGCTGGTCGGGTTGGCGGGGGAAACCCGAACCGCCAGCAGCGTCCTGTTGTCTCAAGGGAGCTACCTGGTGCGGGTGAACGCGGTCGCCCGGGACGGGGGTTCCATTCCCACCATCGCTTTCGAAATCGGTGGTTGCGGAATCTCGGAACCGATCGGACCGATTCTCAGTGATCCGACAGGAACGCTGCCCAGCGGCTCCAATCCGGGAACCCGGCAACCGGTCTACACCTGGACGACCACCGTCACGATTGCCACCCCGGTCGCGGTCGCTGCCAGTCGCCCCAATCCCTGGCAGACCGTGCCGACTTCGAAGTCGCTGATCACGTGGTACTGGTACGCGGGAATTCCGACGCGGTAATTTCCATCGGGGACCCGAGGGATCAAGTCCCTCCCGACGGGGAATCGGTCGCTTCACCGCTGGGGTTTTCGGCGTCGGCCAGCAACTTGGACAACTCGCCGCGAAACTCCTGCAGGATTCGCTCGACAGTTCGCTTGGCGCGGTCGGTCTTCTGCGAGATCTCGTCGATTTCATATCCTTCGATCCGCATTCGCACAATTTCCCGTTGGTTTTCAGGAAGCGCGCGAATCACGTCGTCGATCACCATCCGCAGAATGGTGAGGGCGTTTTCGTCAGCGTACGAGTCGGCGGCCAGGCAGTGGTCAATACCGCCTTCATCGTCCGAAGTCCGTCGCACGTCCCGCCGTTGCGCGTTGTGAAACTTCGCGCTCCTCCGTATTTTGTTCAACGTGATCACCAGCAGCAACCGCCACAACTCTTCCCCTTCGGGAACGAAATAGTCCTGCGTCGCCGCCCTGCGAAAGAACGTCCGGAAGACCGATTGCACGATCTCTTCGGGATCGATTCGGCGGGAGAGGCTGGTCGAAATCTGCCGCTGGGCGAGGCCATGCAACCGGCGTGCATACCGCAAATACAATTCTGTCGCCGCGTCTGACTCTCCGGCGCGAACTCGCGCGAGCAGCGCCGGATCCGATGTGTCGGGCTCTTCTGGAAGGGGAGAACTCATCAACGAGACACCAATACGATCGAGGGATCGATTTGAGTGCAACTATGCGTCGTGATTCTACGGGATTTGCCCGCATCAAGACCAGAGTTCGCGACTTTGTCGTCGTGCAGTAGGGCAAAAAAGGCGACACGATGCCCGAGTCGCGCCATTACGTTGCCCTATTTTCCCTCGGGGCCACAGCCATTGCTACCGCGTCCTGACGGGGGCGGGTCCGCGTGAACGCTTCAGAGCCGATCGGAATTCAAGTACCGCCCCCCGCAGAACCGATACCACCAGCAGACTCAATTCCCTGAACTGGTGCGCGCAGGTGACCAAGTTAACGCTGGCGTCGCGACGGGGGCACTCCGTCGAGTCCTCGTCGGTTCCCGGGGTGTCGCCCCCTCCGGCGGACATCGAGTTGATCTCGCTGGTCGCTCAAGGGGAGCTGGCGGAAGTGTGGCACGCGATCGATCGGTCCACGGGTCAGAACATCGCCTGGAAACAGCTCCGGCCGGAACAGGGAAACCTTGATCAGGGGGCGGACCGACTGCGAACCGAGGCGGAAATCCTGAGTCGAGTCGCAAGTCCCTACCTCGTTCGATTACTGGGAACCGATTTCGATCGCCCGATCCCCGCCTTGCGATTGGAGTGGATCGATGGAGAAACGGTCTCAGCCCGGTTGTCTGGTCAAGTGCCGGTCGACCTGGGGGAGGCGCTCTGGATCGCCCGGCAGGCTCTCCAGGGAATGCACGCGCTACTGCAAGCAGGTACGATTCATTCGCAACTGACCGCGAATCATCTGCTGATCCGTTCGGATGGCACGGTCGCGCTCGTTGATTTGTCGCGTGCGACGTTTGATCAGGCGACCGGGATTGAACTGGACGCGGTGCAACGAGGAACGGAATCGGAAACACCCGATTCCCGTTCCACCGGCTTCCGGGTCAATCGGGTTGAACGCGACCTGGCAGGGCTGGCCGAGATCCTGGCCCAACTTGTGACCGGCTCACGTGAATCGCCCCCCGAGGCTGCCGGCCCCGACACAACGCGATCGGCGGACGCGATCGCACTTTGGATTCGTCGCAGGGCCCCCCATGTGCCAAGGGAACTGGCGGGCTGGATTGGGCAACTCGCGACGCTGGCACCTCTGGCGCGCGGTGAGGGTTTAACGCGGTGGATTCATCAGTTGGTGGGAATGGAACTGCGGGCGATGATCGATCGCAATCCACCCGTCATTTGATACCGAACAACTCCCGCTCAGCCGAATAAAGATCGCGCGGCACGTGGCGTTTCGCGAAACCCGCCACGTCCATCGGCCAAACGCGAGTGGTTCCATCTTGCTCGCAGGTGACGATCCACTGGCCGTCGTGGGTGAATTCCGCACGGACAAACGGGCGATCCGTTTGTCTCACCGTCGCCAGCCGATCACCGGTGACCGCATTCCAGATCACGAGTTCCTCGCGGCTGGAGGTGGCGGTCAACAAAAATTCGCCTGTGGTGGAGAACTGTACGAGTCCGATCCGTTCGTCCACGTTCCCCAAACGTTGGATCCGTTGCCCAGAGTCGCCATTGATCAGCAGGATTCCCTCTTCGGGAGACTCCACCAGAAACCTGTGTCCGAGCGGACCCGAGAGAATCAGGCCCGTTGTCGGTTGAACTGAGTTCCAGGAGGGGCGGGAATTGCCGGTTTTTCCCTCCCAGAGTCGAATCCCGTGCGAGCCCGACGTCGTCACCAGGAGGCTCCCGTCCGAACTGAATTCCACACGATCCAGTGAACCGTCGTCGTCGTCAATGACATGAATGGACCGACCCGAAGCGGTGTCCCAGAGTTTGGTCCCGGGTTGATAGAGCGACCAAGTGGCGACGACATCCCCCTGGGGGCTGAACGCGACACTGAGTGGATCGTGTTCGTCGCGTCTCAAGGCGGAAAGTGTCGCAATTCGAGATCCATCTCCAAGATTCCGAAGTTCCGCATCAAGGGAACGTTGCGACCAGGCAAGGGCGATTCGACTCTCGGGACTCCTGCGCACAAAATCCATTCCCGCGAAGTCGATTCGCTGAGTCTCAACAAACTGGTCTGACCCGGAAACGGGAGAGGAATTCCAGATGGAAACGACACGCGATTTGACGGGATCCGCCCCGCGCTCCGTGGCTTCCACCACCAGTCGCGATTCATTCGTGAAACACAGGGAAAGCGCCCGAACCGC
Organism: Planctomicrobium piriforme; assembly: GCA_945860955.1. Taxonomy (GTDB): domain Bacteria; phylum Planctomycetota; class Planctomycetia; order Planctomycetales; family Planctomycetaceae; genus UBA10511. Next base: position 232 of record CAMATH010000044.1, on the reverse strand, counting down.
TGTCGGCAGTTTCGTCAAAAGACGGCCGGTCTCAGACGACCAAATCGCAACGTCATTTCCGGCGGTCAGCGTCGCGATGAATTTTCCATGTAACTGCTCAATAACCCCGCGGTCGGCGCGCGGTCCGGCGGCGCTCGTCGCAGGCGTCGATTGAGTGCGCGAGTTTACGGAGGTGGAGAAGTTGCCTCAGGCCGCTGCCATTATCCGGTCTCGGGTGCGGGGGTCGCAGTCG
>CAMATH010000043.1 GCA_945860955.1 Planctomicrobium piriforme | reverse complement strand
GAGCCGCTTCGTGGAGACGATCTTGACGGTCGTCGAAACCTGTCATCGGCAATCTCGCAACAGTTTCGAATACCTCACCGCCGCCATCCAGGCCCATTTCGCCGGCCAACCGACTCCCTCACTCCTTTCCAGGGTGTGAACGGTTACCTTCGCCGGTCCAACGCGTCGTTTAACCCACCCGAAACCAAATCTCCCAAATACGCCACGACGTCGAGAAACGTCGTTTTACCGCTCGCGTTCGGCCCGACCAGCACATGAAACTCACCAAGTGGCTGCGAAATGTATCGCAGACACCGGAAGTTCAGGGCTTCGATCAAAGTGATCATGGCAGGCCGAATCGCGTGATGGATCGCATTCGAAGCGAGCCGGGCGCAAGGTACCCGGGTCGCTATTTCTTCTCGGTCGCCTGTCCCTTCGACGGGGCCGCTTCCGATTTGCCCCACAGGCGCATGACGTCCATCGACACCACCCACAGCATCAGACTGAGGATCATCGCCAGTCCGACGTACGTCGCGCCGACCACCACCCGTTCATTCGCCGGCTTGCCCCGAATTCCCTCCCACAGCAGGAACATGAAGTGCCCGCCGTCCAGAACCGGGACCGGCATGAAGTTCAAAACCGCCAGCGACACACTGAGCATCGCCAGAAACAGCATGAAGTCGCCGTATCCCGACTGGGCGAACACATAGGCCGTCTCGGCGATTCGAATGGGGCCACCCACCGCCCGGTGCGAAATCTGGCGGTTGACCAACCGCAGGATTGTCAAATACATCTCGGAGAATGAACCGAGCGTGTGGTCGAAGCCGAGCGAGATCGCTTCGCCAATGTTGTCGGCCTGCTTGATCGACCGGTTTTCTCCCGGAATCACCCCCCGGATCGGCAGAAACCAGTCTTCCGCTTCCTTAGGTTCCAAAACCACCGATCGCGGTTCTTTCGCGTCGGGGGACTTCACCAGCAGCTCGACCTTGTTCAGCGGATACGACTGCATCAGCCAGAAGATTCCCGGCCAGTTGAGTTTGTCGTCCGCCAGCGGAACGACGAGCGATTCATCGGGAACCAGCGTCGCGGCTTGCTGGCCCACGCCGGGCACCTCCCGCGGAACAATTCGGAACTCGACGATGTTGTCCCCTTCGCGAATTTTCGCGTCGGCGGCGGGGCTTCCCTCTTCGACCGCGACCACATGGTGCAGCACATTCACCGCCACCCCAATCGACGAAATCGCCATCGGACAACTGGGAACGAAGAACAGCGGACGCTCGAGTTCGTCCCGAACTTCGGGAGTCAGCTTCACCGTGATGGTTGTCGGGTTGCTGCCGTTCACTTCGCGGCGGGCGGTCACCACGACTTCCTGCCCGGCGTGTTCGCTGAAGAAATCCGGCAGCCTTAGGACATCAATGTCCTTGCCAACCTGCAGCGACTTCTCACCGGCCGCGACCTGGGTGATCGTGTCCCCCACCATCAGGCGGTTCTCTCCGTCGGAAGCGGAATCGGCCGGGGATCCCTTTTGAATCCCCTGGATCTTGCCAATCGCCATCCGCAGCCCCAGCGTCCGGTAGTGGTTTGGCCCGACGTTGATCAATGTCAGCGGAGCACTTTCGGGTTCCTCTTTGCGGTGGACACCAAATGTCACCGACTCCCTCCGTTTTTCGTACAACAAATGTTGGAATTCGGTGTACGATTTCAGCGTCACATCGTCCAACTTGACGATCTTGTCTCCCGATAGAAACGGTGGTTTCGCCGACGCCGCCGACATCCCTTCATTGACGGGATTCTGATCTTTGGCCATGACACGCAGGGCGAGAGCCGATTCGGCCTCGGTGTGAATCGACGGGAAGAGTTCTTCCTTATTCGCGAGGTCACGAACCGGTTCGACCGCCGTCACAATCCGCAGGCCGTTTCGCTCCACCTCGATTTCGATCTTCTCTCCCTTGGCCGACAGCGCGACCGCCCGGCGAAGGTCGGCGAAACCGAGTTTCGTTCCCGCGTGGCTTCCGATCCGGATGATCTTGTCTCCCTGCCGCAACCCCGCCTTCCAGGCAGGCATTCCGGGAGTCACTCCACCAATCACCGCCGGGTTGTAATGCACACTCAGGCTGAACGCCAGAATGAAGAACAACACCGCCGTGATCAGGTTGTTAATCACCCCCGCCGCGATGATCGCCATCCGTTGGGGCACGCTTTTGGCCGTGTAAGAGCGCGGATCGCGGGCGACCTGGTCGTTGGTCATCTGGGCGGGGTCGGCGTCATCCTGCCCGAGCATTTTGACGTACCCCCCCAACGGCAACAGCGACAGCGCGTATTCCGTTTCCCCTTTGACGAACCGCAACAGGACCGGTCCGAAACCGATGCTGAAGCGTTCCACCTTCACACCACACCACTTGGCGACGGCGAAGTGCCCCAGTTCGTGGATGAAGATGACAAGTCCCAGGCCGCAGGCTGCCAGCAGCATGCTGCCCAGCTTGGCCAGCGTCAGCGAAGTCAGGAAATCCACCGAGTTACCTCCTCACGAGCCCAACCATCCAACCGACGCAAATCGGTCAAGGTCGGGTTAAGATCGAATGTGTGCGTTTCGAGAACCGCGCGACAGGCGCGGGGGATGTCGCGGAACTTCAACTGCCCCTTCAAAAACAACTCCACCGCCCGTTCATTGGCGGCGTTCAGCACCGCCCCACACGTTCCACCCCGCCGGGCGACTTCGAAACCAAGTCCCAACGCGGGAAAGGTGTCGAGATCGGGGGGCAGGAAATCGAGGTGGAACGCGGTCTGCCAATCCAGCCGGGGAGCGGGACCATCCAGCCGTTCGGGCCAGGTGAGCGCGTACTGGATCGGCAGTTTCATGTCGGGTGGCGAAAGCTGCGCCATGATCGATCCGTCGACGAATTCGACGAACGAATGGACGATCGACTGCGGATGGACGACCACTTCGATCTGGTCGGCCCGCAAGCCGAACAGCCATCGCGCCTCGATCACTTCCAGCGCCTTGTTCATCAAGGTCGCTGAATCGATGGTAATCTTGGGACCCATCACCCAGTTGGGGTGTTTCAAAGCCATTTCCGGAGTGACGGTATCAAGCTGACTGGAAGTCCAGCCGCGAAACGGTCCCCCGCTCGCCGTCAACACAATCCGCCGGACTTCCTGCGATCGACCCGACTGCAACGCCTGAAACACCGCACTGTGTTCGCTGTCAACGGGCAGAACCTGTGCGCCGCGACGTTGTGCCAAGTCCATGACCAGTGGCCCGGCGACCACCAAAGTCTCTTTATTCGCCAGACAGACCCGTTTGCCCGCCTCCAGGGCCGCCCAGGTGCCTTCGAGGCCGGCCGCCCCGACAATACTGGACACAACCACATCGACTTCGGGGTCGCTGGCGATCCGCGCGACGCCATCCGGACCGAACAACAACTCTGTCCGGGGGGAGAACGCTCCGCCGGGGATCTGCCCTTTGAGCCGAATGTCCTCCAGAACCGCGAATCGCGGGGCGAAGCGCTCGGATTGTTCTCCCAGCAGCTTCCAGCTTGACCGGGCGGCGACGCCGTGCAGCGACAGGCGTTCGGGAAGGGAACCGATCACCTCAAGGCAATTGGTTCCGATCGATCCTGTCGAGCCAAGAACGGCGACGCGCTGCATTTGCTGAATCTGGTTTGCTCAGTGGAACTTGTGGCGAAATTCTAAGGGGCGTCCGGAAGTGCCGCAAGGGCGGATTCTCTGGTTGACCATGCCCGCATTCCCGCCTAGAGTTGACACATGACTCAACCTCCTTCCAAAAAACCGGTGGGTAAGCCGTCAAAACCGGGCGGTGGAACTCGTGGTCGCCCCGAAAAAAGCAGCGGGCCGGGCTTGCTGCTCTATTTGTCGATCGTCGCCACGGTGGCGGTGTTGATCGGGGTCTGGTTCAACCGCGAGGGGGGAGCGGTCAAGCTGAGTTGGAATCGGTTTGAGTCCGATGTCCGGGCCGACAAGTTCACCGCCGAGAATCTTAAGAAACTGACCATCGGCCGCGAACAACTCACGTTCCAGTGTGCCGAGACGGTCAACCTCGGGGGCCAATCCGAAACCGTCGTACGATCGTATAGCGTCCCCGCCCTGGCAGCCGGTGACACCCAGCGAAATCAACTGACCGAGCTCCTGAAGCAGAAGTCGATCGACTACACGTTCGAAGACGCCCCTCCCGAGTGGATCGGGCTGTTGTACCCGATGTTGCTGGCGCTTCCGTTGATTATCTTCTTCATCATCATGCTGCGGCGTGGTGGTGGCGCGGGGTCCGCTTTGTCGTTCGGTCGCAGCCGGGGGAAGATGCTGGCGGAGGAAGACCTCGACGTCACGTTCGATCAGGTCGCGGGGATTGACGAGGCGGTGGAAGAATTGCGGGAAATCGTGGAATTCCTGCGAACGCCCGGCAAGTACCAGGCTCTCGGCGGAAGAATTCCCCGTGGTGTGCTGCTGGTCGGTCCTCCCGGCACGGGCAAGACGCTGCTCGCAAAGGCAATCGCCGGCGAAGCGGGGGTTCCCTTTTTCAGTCTCTCGGGATCCGACTTTGTCGAGATGTTCGTCGGCGTGGGGGCGGCCCGGGTCCGCGATATGTTCTCGCAAGCGGGGGCCAAAGCCCCCAGCATCATCTTCATCGATGAACTCGACGCCCTCGGCAAGGTCCGTGGCAGCGGACTCCCCGGCAGCCACGACGAACGCGAACAGACGCTCAACGCCCTGCTGGTGGAGATGGATGGTTTCCCAACCGACCAGAGCGTGATCGTCATGGCGGCGACCAATCGACCGGAAACGCTCGATCCCGCGCTGATGCGTCCGGGGCGATTTGATCGACAGGTTCTGGTCGACAAGCCCGACGTCAAAGGGCGCGAGGCGATTCTGAAAGTCCACATCGGGAAGATCAAGGCGGCGGACGATATCGATCTGAAGCACCTGGCAAAGCTGACTCCGGGTTTTGTCGGGGCCGATCTCGCGAATCTGGTGAATGAAGCCGCGCTTTTGGCCGCTCGCAAGAACCGTACCCGCGTGACCATGGCCGAGTTTGAAGAGGCGATCGAACGGGTCGTCGCCGGCCTCGAAAAGCAGACGCGACTGATTCCCGAAGACGAAAAACGGCGGGTCGCGATTCATGAATGCGGGCACGCGCTGGTCGCGTGCAGCCTGCCCGGAACCGACCCCGTTCATAAAATCTCGATCATCCCGCGCGGACTTTCCGCTTTGGGTTACACCCTGCAACGGCCGAATGACGATCGCTACCTGCACACGCAGTCAGAGCTGGAACATCGCATCTGCGTTCTGCTGGGGGGTATCGCCGCCGAGGAATTGATCTACAAGGAGACGTCCACCGGCGCTCAGAATGACCTGGAACGAGCCAGCGACATCGCGCGGCGGATGGTGACCGAATTCGGCATGAGTCCCCGGCTCGGGCGGGTGAATTATCGGGACAGTGGTCGTTCCCCCTTTACGGCACAGGTTTACGCCCCGTCGCCTGAAGTGGGGCAAAGCGAGCAGACTCGACGAGAAATTGACCTCGAAGTCAAGCGGATCATTGATGAAGCCGCCCACACGGTTCAGGAGTTGCTGGTCGGCCGGCGGCCGATTCTTGAGCAGATGTCCAAGGAGCTGTTCGACAAAGAAGTGATGGACGCTGACGACATTCGGCGGATCATGGACGCGCACACGACCAGCCCGCAACTTGTGCCGGGAACGGGAGTGAGTTCTTCGGCGGTGGTTGCGGAGCCTGCAACTCACGAGCGATCTGCGGAACGCCCCGCATCGTAGTGTGGATTTCAATCCACACGAGCGAAATCGGGACGGTGCCAGCGTACGATCCGGACGGCCGGTATTGCGAAGATCCGTGGATCTCTACTGTACTGCAGCTCTGGCTACATTGTCGCCCCGTTAAGATGACGCGGCTCGCGGTTCAGCAGGTTGAGGGCAAATAGCCCGACTGCCAGTCCTTCGGTCGCAACACCTGCGACCCCCAGGGTGATCATCCAAGCGATGTTGGGGAGCGGTGCCGGGGCCGGTTTTTCCTCTCCCGGCAGCATACGGGGAAAGGTTTGTGCCGCCTGCATGGTGACATTGGCCCAGTGCCGGTCCCGCCGCTCCTGTTCGATCAACTGTGCGGATCGGGCATTTAAAAAGACGATGCCGGCACCGAGGAGAAGGATCCCCCTGATCATCAGCAATATCACAGGGAGTAGTCGGGGCATTCTTTTCACTCGGAGCTTCCTTTCTGGTGGGGGATTGGGTTGAGACGCCGGCTGTCGCAGCCGAGTTCCCTGAAACGTTTACGCTTGGATTCTGCAGCGTGAATTTCCATCGACGCCGCAATCCTCGACGCCTCTCGCAGCCACGACTTCCCGAAAACTCGGGCGTTGTTGAGTCTTGGGATTTGAATCCCTGCCTTGTTGCGAATTCGGCGATCTGCTGTGGAGGACTGCGCAGGCTGGGGTCTTTTTGACGATTGTCGCGATCAGAATTCCCCAGTACAGTCCTCCCGACCTTCCCGACCGGCTTGACCGGACTTGTCGCCACCGACTACCTTGCCGCGTCGCCCCGTTGGGGTGCCAGAACGAGATTTCCAATCAGCCCCATTCGGCTCTTCCAGCCCCTTGGGGCTGTCTCGTTTTTTTCGCCACCCGCACAAGGAGCGATTGTGAAGCCACTCCCATCATTCATTACCCGACTTGTTCTTGCGTCCACCTGCCTGGTGGTCGTCAGCGTCAACGCGTCGGACAAGGTTGAAACCGCCGGTAAAAGTTCCTCGGAGGTTTCTCAGCCCGCCAGCCAACCGGTATCACCCGTGGGCGGAACCGCCACGCCGGTCAGTCGCCGCAGACGGGCGGCCGTCGAGGTTTTTGTGAAATCGGACTGTCGACAATGTGAGTCGGCGACCGCGTTTGCCGAACGACTCGCCAAACAGCGCGATGACCTGGTGGTTACAATCTCCAATGTCGAAGACGATCCGGACGCCCTGCGGCGCCTTTATGCTCTGTGCAAAGAACAGAAGATCGCCAAGGTCGGTCTCCCCGGCATCTTCGCCAGCGATCGGATGCTGATCGGCTTTCGCGACGACGAAACAACCGGGCGACAACTTGAGGAACTGGTCGGTCTCGAAGTCTTCAGTCAGGACGGTTGCCCCCACTGTGTCGCCGCCAAGCGGTTTCTGGACGATCTCGTCGCCAAAACCCCCGGCCTGAAAATCACCTACCGCAACATCGCCCGCGAACCGGTCCAGCACCAGCGGATGCAGGCGCTTGCGCAGAAGAACAACATCGCCTCCCCCAGCGTCCCGTTCATCTCGGCGTTCGGCCGGGTTCAAGTCGGGTTCGAACGGCCGGAAACCACCGGCCGGCAGTTGAAGGACCTGGTCGACAAGTACTACCCGCTCGAACCGACCGAAGCGACGGTCGGGGCCAATTGATCGGCTAGGTCTACCGCAAATAGATAAACTCGTTCGCCGCCAGCGTGGTGTGGCACAATACCCCCCACGCTTGGCGTCGCGTTTCCGGCGTCGCGGGATTTCCGGCGGCGAGCGCCTTGTCGAGTTCGCCCAGATACTCCAGGCTCGACGCCACTTCTCCTTCCGTCGGCGCGCGGCCATAGGTCCGCAGCCACAGCTCACGCGCCCGCTCGGCATCAACCGATGAGTGGGCCAGCAGTTGCTCCGCCAGCCGGTCGGCCGACTGCATCACGAAGTCGCTGTTCATCATCAATAGCGCTTGTGGCGCGACGGTTGTCGTCGCGCGGTCCCCACTGGGGATGGCGGCGTCGGGGTAATCGAGCAGTTGGAACAGGTCGTAGACGTTGTTCCGTACCACCGGCAGATAGAGCGACCGGCGATCGCTGGTGTAGTCGGTCAGATCTTTGGACGTGTGATCGAAAAAATACGCCCGGTTCTTCACCTTGAGCAGCGATCCCCCCACGGTGCGATCGAGGTGGCCGGAACTTGCCAGGAGCGCATCCCTCACCTCCTCGGCTTCCAACCGACGAACGTCGGCCCGACCGTAGAGCCGATTTTCGGGGTCGCGTTGCAGCGCCTCCCCGACGGGTGTGCTTGCCTGTCGATAGACACTGGAAGTGACAATCAGCCGGTGCAGTGATTTCAGGGACCAACCGTCGGCGACGAACCGCCCGGCCAGCCAGTCCAGCAATTCGGGATGACTGGGGGTTTCACCCAGCAGGCCGAAATTGTCGACACTCCGCACCAGCCCTTTGCCAAAGTGCCACCGCCAGACGCGATTGACGATCACCCGCGCCGTGAGGGGATGTTGGGGACTCGCCAGCCACGCGGCCAGTTCCCGACGACCACTTTCCATGGGGGTGAATTTGGGGGGCTCAATCCCCCGGAAAGCGACCGGCACCTGACGGGGAGCCACGTCGCCCAGTTTCAGCGGATTCCCCCGCAGATGGACGGCGACATCGATCACCGCGTCTTCGTTGACTCCCATCGCCGACGGAAGCTCCGGTCCCGCTTTCTGAAACGTCGCCAGTTCATCGCGCAGTTTCTTTAACGCCGCCTTCGTCTCGTCGGAATACTTCGCTTCCAGTTGTTCCTGTGTCGGTTCCCCGGCGGCGTCCTGATTCAGAGCCTGACGGGCGGTCACATTCGCTTTCGCCACGAATTCTTCGACCTGCTGTTGCTTCCCTTTCAACTGCCGGTCGAACTCGGCCTGGCCCGCGCGGGTCTCATCCCCCGGGAGGATGTTTTCGTGCCACTTGGCGACTTTGGTGTATTGATCCATCGTGCGGGTGCTTTTGAAAACCCCCGCTAGCGAGTAATACTCGGTCGTCGCGATGGGATCGAATTTGTGGTCGTGACACCGGGCACAGCCAAACGTCATTCCCAGGAACACCCGTCCCACGGTTTCAATCTGTTCGTCGACGATGTCCATCCGCATCTTCGCCTCATCCACCTCGGCTAACACCTTAGGCCCCAGTGTGAGGAAGCCGGTCGCGATCAAATGCGTTTGTTTTTCCTTCTCGCTGTCGGCGGGAAGCAGATCTCCGGCGAGTTGTTCAGTCAAGAACCGGTCAAACGGCATGTCGGCATTGATCGCTTCCACGACCCAGTCCCGATAGCGCCAGGCGTTGCCGTGACAGACGTTTTCGTCCAGTCCGTTGGAGTCGGCGTAACGCGCGACATCCAGCCAGTGCCGGCCCCAGCGCTCGCCATAGGCGGGGGAAGCCAGCAGCCGATCCACAAGTTCCGCGTAGGCTTCAGGGCGATCGTCGGCGAGAAATTTTTCGACCTCGGCCGGTGTGGGCGGGAGCCCGGTCAGGTCGAAGGTGACCCGACGCAGAATGGACTGTCGATCCGCGTCGGCTGCGGGAGCGATCTCGGCTTCTTCCAGCTTTTTAAGGATGAAGCGATCAATGGTGGTCCGCACCCAGCCTGTGCCGCGCACCGCGGGTTCTTCGACCTTGGTTCGCGGTTGAAACGCCCAGTGGTTGGGATCGCGCGAGCGCTGTTTGGATGTCGCCGTCGCTTGAGGGAAAACCGCACCCCGTTCAACCCACTTCACCAAGTCGGCGATCTGCCGGTCGGTCAATTTCGACTCGGGGGGCATTTTCAGGTCTTCGTCCACGTGGCGAACCGCGCGAATCAGCAGACTCTCCTCGGGCTTGCCCGGAACGATCGCCGCCCCGGTGTCGCCTCCCTTCAACTGGGCCTCACGCGAATCGAGTCGCAGGTTGGCCCATTGCTTTTTCTCACTATGGCATTTGAAGCATTGCTCGACCAGCAGCGGACGGATGGAGGTCTCGAAGAACTTGAGGTCGTCCGCCGACGGGGTCTCCACCGGCATGGGAGCGGCAGGCGTGGCGGCCGGGACTTGCGCCAACAGAACTCCCAGAAGCAATCCGTACATCGCAGACCTCGTCAAAAGCAGTGGGATCGGGGGGGCGGAATCGGTTGTGATTCCTGGTCGGTTCGATCGCTCCCTCAATTCTCGCGTAAACTCAGATTGATGCAATGGTAGAACCGAAACTCGCTGGATCGATTCCCTCCGGTCAGCCGATCACTTATAAACGGTGTTCGATTCCACCCTCAGACCAACCGAGGGGCCGGAGCCGTTGCGCGACCCATCCCACGGCCGCCATCGATTCGACGTAGTGTTTCCCGGAGAACCCCCCGATGTCATCTCGCCCACAACTCGCCAACCGCTTTTGCGACGGGCTGTCGCGCCGGTCGTTTCTGGAGATCGGTGGCTTCGCGCTGGGAGGGCTGTCTCTCGCCGACATTCTGCGGGCCGAAGAGAAACCCGGGCGGGGGAAGTCGAACCGTTCCATTATCCAGGTCTACCTCTCCGGCGGGTTGGCTCATCAGGATTCGTTCGACCTCAAACCGAACGCCCCAGCCGGCATTCGCGGCGAGTTCAATCCAATCGATACCAACGTGCCAGGGCTGCAGATCTGTGAACACATGCCGCTCTTGGCCGGCATGACCGACAAATACGCGGTCATTCGCTCGATCGTCGGCCTGCGAGATGAACACAGCAGCTTCCAGACGCTGACTGGCTATTCCATGGGCGAGTCGCAGCGTGACGGGAAGCCGAATTTCGGTTCGATGGTCTCCCGGGTTCTGGGGTCGGTCGATCCGGTCACTCCGCCGTTCGTCGATCTGTTCCCGACAATGCAGCATCGGCCGTACAACAGCCCGGGGGCGGGGGTGCTGGGGACGAAGTTCGGGGGCGTGCGAGCCGACGGGGAAGATCTCGCCAGCATGAAGTTGCGATTCGTCTCGCCGAATCAGTTGAGCGATCGCCGCCGGCTGCTGAAGGAACTCGATTGCCTGAAGCAGGGCATGGAAGGGGAACGGCTGTCGGCGGCCGACAACGCCACCCAGCGGGCGTTCGATGTCCTCACGTCGAGCAAGCTGGTTGATGCGCTGGACGTCGAAAAAGAAGATCCCAAAGTCCGCGAGCGGTATGGCAAGACCTCGTCGAAGCATCAGGGGGATGGTGCCCCGTTGTGGAATGACCAGTTGCTGATGGCCCGCCGACTGGTCGAGTCGGGTGTGCGGTGTGTCACGGTCGCCTACGGGTTCTGGGACACGCACGGCAACAACTTTAGCCACCTGAAGGGGAATCTGCCGGTGTTTGATCAGGGGATCTCGGCGCTGATCCAGGATCTGCACGAGCGGGGGCTGGATCGCGATGTGACGGTCGCGGTCTGGGGAGAGTTTGGACGGACGCCGAAGATCAACAAAGACGCCGGCCGCGACCACTGGGCGCGGGTCAACAGCGCTCTGCTGGCGGGTGGGGGGATGCGCACCGGTCAGTTCATCGGCACGACCGACGCGATGGGTGATTCGGCGAAGGACCGGGCGGTGCATTATCTCGACGTGCTGGCGACGCTGTACCAGTCGGTGGGGATCGATCCGCACGAACTGGTGCGTGATTCGCAGGATCGACCGATCCCGATTCTCCCCACATCCACCCAGGTGATTCGCGAGCTTGTTTAGTGTTTGACCTGAGCTTCGACTACCTGTTGACGATGGGGATCTGGCTGGCGGTTTTGCCAGTGTTGTTCGTCGCGCTGCTGGTCTTTCGCCGACAACGCAAACGTCGCAAACTCTCGCTACGAATCGCGAATTTCGGACTGTCGCTGTGGATGCTGCTCGCGGGGCTGACGGCCGTCGAGCTGTATTTCGCGGTTCTGTACGACCAGAGCGATTCGTTCAACATGACAAACGTCTCCAAGAAGTGGTTTCGGCGGTGGGTGACGCAAAAGCCGTTGAAATTCCAGGGGCGCGAGGGAATCCCCTATCGCGATGACGTTGACTTTCCCACCAGCTTGCAGCCGGGGGAACAGCATGTCTGCTTCATTGGCGACAGCTTCACGTTCGGGCATGGGGTTCGGCATGTGAAAGATCGGTTCAGCAACCGGGTCCGTGTGGAATTGCAGAAGGAAGCCCCCGGGCGATTCCTTGTCACCAATATCGCCGACGCTGGAAGAGATTTGCGCTGGGTCAGCGAAGTCGCCGACCGTCTGGTTGACAATCAACTCCCCGTGACCACGCTGGTCTACGTGCTGTGTCTGAATGACATCGAAACGTTTGATCCCAAACATCGCGACGTGCCGCAGACCATCAGCGCGAAGAGTCCCCGGTCGTTGTTTTTCAGCGAGACATACTTCTTCAACCTGCTCTATTTCCGCAGTCAGCAGGCGACGGTCCCGGGAGTGCGGAATTACTATGCGCATGTGGAAGACTCGTACCGCGGAGTCGCCTGGAATCGGATGTTCGCGAAGCTGATCGAACTGCGGAACACTTGTCGGGAAGCGAACATCGATTTCCGTGTCGTGGTGTTTCCGTTCCTGCACAATCTGGGACCGGACTACCCGTTCCGCGACGCACACGAACGAATCGTCGAAGCGTGCCGGCGCGAGGACGTTCCCTGTCTCGACCTGTTGCCTTTATTGGAACCCCACGCGCGCGAGCGGCTGGTGGTCAATATGTTCGACGCGCACCCCAACGAGCGGGCGCATGAGCTGGCCGCGATCGCGATCGAACACAATTTGCTCAACGACCTGGTCGAAAAGGCGAAACAGCCTCTGGACGCCCCGGCGGAGAATCAGTGATGTCGATTTACGATCGGTTCGGCGTCACTCCTCTGATCAACGCGACCGGGTCCGTCACCCGACTGGGGGGGGCACCCATGGCTCCCGAAGTGCTGGCCGCCTTTCACGAGGCGGCGGGGCAGGCCTGTTCCCTCGAGCAGCTTCAGGCAGCCGCCTCGCGTGAGATTTCGAGACACACCGCTGCCGACGCGGGTCTGGTCACCGCGGGTTGCGCCGCCGGCCTGACACTGGGGGCCGCCGCGATTCTGGCGGAACTCGACCTTGGAAAAATGGAACGCCTGCCGCGCGTGGCGGATGGCCGGTGTGAATTCCTCATCGCCCGCGAACAGCGCAGTGGCTACGACCACGCCGTCCGGGCTGCGGGGGGGACACTGGTCGAAGTCGGTTTCAACGAAATCGTCTCGAACGCGGGCGTGCGACGGACCGAAGTCTGGGAATACTTGGCGGCGATCACCGATAAGACGGCGGGAATTGTCTATGTCGCCGCGCCCGATTCGCGGCCACGACTGGCCGAGCTGGTTCAGGCAGCTCAGGCCCGCGCCCTGCCGGTGTTGGTGGATGCTGCGGGGGAGGTGTTGCCCCGGCGGTCGATTCCCGAACTGGTCGCCACGGGGGCCGACCTGATCGCGTTCAGTGGTGGTAAGGCGATTCGTGGTCCGCAGTCGACCGGTGTGTTGTGTGGACGCGCGATGCTGATCATGTCCGCCGGGCTGCAGATGCTCGACATGGACGACCATCCCGAACTGTGGAATCCGCCGGCCCCGTGGATTGAAAGGAGCTTACTCCCTGGAATTCCAAGGCACGGAATCGGACGGGGATTCAAAGTGTCGAAAGAGGAGATTGCCGCCCTGCTGGTGGCTCTGGATCTCTTCTACAGCGGTGCGTATGACGCCTGGCGGCCACGCTATTTGAGCTGGCTTGAGGACATCGCGGCGGCCGTTCCCGCCCCGTCACAGACACGTCTGCTCAACCCGCCTGATGGCGAGCGTTTCCCCACGCTGGAAGTCCGGGTCGATGAAACACGTTTGAATCGAAGCGCGTATGACGTGTGCCGATCGTTGAGGAACGGATCCCCCTCGATTTACGTCGGGCACGGCCAACTGAGTGAAGGGGTGTTGGTGATTCATCCGTTGTGTCTGACGGAAGAACGGGCCGGCATTGTCGCGCGGCGGTTGGTGGAAGAATTGAGTCCCGCGCCGGCCGAGTCGCCGCGCTGAACATGTGACCGACGAACCCCGTCGGCATTGACGAATGGAGTGGACTGGTGAGTGGTGAAACGGAGTTCCTTTTGGCGGCCCAAGAGGCGGCCCTGGCGGCAGGTCGGATTCTGGAAGAGTGGGGAGAGAAGTTCACGGTCAGTGAAAAGGGGCCAGCCGATCTGGTGACGGAAGCCGACGTCGCAGCGCAAAACGCGATCTTCGCACTATTGCAACAGCGATTCCCCGAGCATGGGTTCCTTGGTGAAGAGGGACTGAAGGAACCGTCGGGCGCGGGGGACTTTCGCTGGATCATCGATCCTCTCGATGGAACGTCGAACTACGTTCACCGGTTCCCGTATTACTGCGTCTCGATCGCACTGGAGCAGGCGGGGGAATTGATCACCGGGGTGATTTACGATCCGACCCGCAAGGAGATGTTCGCGGCGGAAAAGGGACGGGGGGCGACCGTCAATGGCAAGCCGCTTAAAACCAGCCGCTTCAGCCGACTGAAAGACTCGATGGTCATCGCCAGCTTTCCACCCGGAGTGAAAGTCGACAGTGTTCCGATTCGCCGGTTTCTGCACATCTTAGGAAAGGCGCAGACGGTGCATCGCTCGGGGTCGGCGGCGCTCAACCTGGCCTACGTGGCGGCAGGTCGGCTGGATGGATACTGGTCAACCAGCCTGAAGGCGTGGGACATGGCGGCGGGAGCGTTGATTGTCGCCGAGGCGGGGGGGAAGGTCACGAAAATGTCTGGGGCACCGCTCGATCTGGCGGTTCAGGACATGCTGGCCACCAATGGCACGGCGATGCACGCGGAACTGAGTCGGTTGCTGGGTGAGGTCGAGTGATCGCGAATCAGGGTTTCAGGAACCGGACGGAATAGACGTCCGCATTCACCAGTTCCAACCGCAGGCTAACCGGCTTCGAGGCCCAGTCAGCCAGGTCGAAGCCAGTCTTCCATGCGACCCGATGGCTGGCCTGATCCCCTTCGAACGGAATGCAATCGTCCAATCCGCGACCGGGAATCACTTTCCCCAGTTTATCCAGGAGGGCGACGCGCACTACGCCGCCGGCACGTGTTGCCGCGTTGAGATGAAGCTGATTTCCCTCGAAAAGAATCGGGATGGTCTGCAATGTGCCCGGCTTTTCTCCGGATGATTCGTCGGAGTGGAGTGAGACCAGCCGATCCTTTTTCGCGACAGCCCGGCTGAAGACCCGGCGGTTTTCCGGTTTGGCGAGCTTCTCGATGGTGGTCTCTTCGTGTTTCAGTTTCGCACCGCTGAAGTAGAACCACAGTTCATCCCCGAACTCCACAATCCCATTGGCGGCGTAGAGTGATCCGCCGTCGAAGTCTTCGGGACGGCCCAGGGGAATGAACGGGGTCGAGCGATCGGGGGTGGTCCATTTCACGCCATCGCGACTAACCGCCAGATGAATGTCGAGCGTGTCGGGTTGATGGCGAAATTGACTGGGCAACATCACATAGAGACTCTTCTGCCGGGGGTATTGTGAACAAGCCGGGTTGTACCAGTCGCTGCGGGGGGGATTGTCGTCGGAGTTTTCGAACACGAGTTTCAGCGGTGGAAACGTGTCGAATCGGTCACTGGTGGATCGGCCGATCGCCCGGCCCCGTCCGCCGACCCGCCCGTACAGGACATACTGCTTCAACGACTCGTCCCAGAATGCCGAGTACTGGCTGTCGGCGAACACCGGGCAAATGGGGGTGGCCTGTCGGGTCCAGCGCAAACCGTCTGGAGAGGTCATTCCCGCGATGTAATACGGACGATCGCCGATCCCCTGGAACATCCCTTGGGATACGCATTTGTACCGCGAGTCGAGAGGAGCGGTGGGATCGATGAATACACCGTGTCCATGCACCCGGGACCGGTGTTTTCCCTCTCCCACTTGACGGAACAGAATGTTGTTCGCAGAACTTCCTTTGTAGTTGTGCAATCCCAATTCGGGTTTGGTCCAATGAATGCCATCCTGTGACTCGGCGTAGCAGAACGACGTGTCGTCGGTCGTGGGCCACCCATCGACGTCGTAACACTCGTACCACATTCGAAAGCGTTCCCCATCGCGCAAAACGGTGAACCAGTTCAGCGTCGCGCTCTCCCAGGGATGTTCCGCGGTCAACAGACGTTCGCCGGTCTTGCGCGGCGGATGGAGTTTGAGCGAGACGCCTGTTGATTTCGCGATCAACGAAGAATCGACAAACAGAACGGGTTGATCGCCAATCCGCTGCGGGGCACTCTCCGCCGCTGTCGCAGGCACGGAGACAAACGCAATCAGCATCATGAGCAGCAGCGGGAGCACTTGGTGGCCAAAGCGTGGTGTCATGGTTCCGATTCGTGGGTGGCAGAGAATTCGGCGATCGCCTGAATGATCGCGCTATTGTCCAGTTCGCCCAGACCGAGCGACTCAGCCCGTTCCAGCAGTTGGCGGTGTGTTTCGGTGAGTGGGAGAGCCGTTTGCGACGATTCCGCCGCCCGCAGCATCAGCCGCACATCTTTCAGGTGCTGTGACAGCCGCGCCTGTGGGGTGAAATCGCCCCGCAGCATCTTTTCACCCTTGGTGTCCATGATCCGCGAATACGCCATGCTTTCGCGTAACATCTGCAGTGCTTGATTGAGATCGAGTCCGAGAGTCCGGGCGAAACAGAGTCCTTCGGCGAGCGCGGCCCGGTTCAAACCCAGCACCAGGTTGGTCACCAGTTTCATTCGCGCTCCCGTCCCGACCGGGCCGGTGTGATACACCTTGTCCGCCAGGGCCTCGAGCAAATCCCGACAGGCGGCGAAGCCGGCACGAGTCGCCCCCACGAGAAACACCGCCTTGCGCTCCCGCAATTGCGCGCTGCTACCGGAAACCGTGGCGTCGAGATACTCGATGTCGCGGGTCGCCAGAGACTCACCCAATACGACGGCGGCGGCGGGATCGCCGGTTGAGGTGTCGATCAGAATCTGCCCGGCACGCTGCGCCGTTGATGTTTCGTCAACAACATGCGCGACCGATTCATGCGTCGGCAGGCTGAGGATGATCCGCTCGCAGCGGATGAGAACGTCACAAGCATCCCGGGCGACCATCCCCCCCAGCCTGCGAAGGGCGTCATTCTGCGGCGGTGCGACATCCCACCCCACGACTTCCCATCCGGCATCGAGCAAACGACCGGCGATCACCTGTCCCATCAGGCCAATGCCAATCAGTCCGGTGGAACCACGCTGGGTCAGGCTCATTTTTCGGGGCGGTCGAGAATTGGACGGGGCCATTCGCCCGCATTGCCGCAGGGAGTGGCCAAGAGACCCGTGAAATCATCTGGAGTTTGCGCGGCGTGGTCAACGTGGGGGACGCCATGGGGTTTCGTATCAATGAGTTCAAAACGGCCAGACAGGTGCCTGATCATCCGGCACGGTGATGCAACACTTCCGTGGTGACGTCGTTCCGTCCGATCATCGGTGGGACGCCGAACATTCGCAACTTTATCTGCGGTTCGATATGGTCTTGGACGATCCATTTGAAGACAATTGAGCGTCGGTGTGAATCCCTGTTCCAGGAGTCATTGCGTGCCAGCGCTCATGTCACGTTGTGCTGTCTGCACACTGGCTGTCGGTGCCAGTCTGTTGCTGTTTTCTGGAGTGATCCGCGCGGCCGAGCCGGCTGAGTTTTTTCGCGGCCTCAATCTCAACGGGCCGTCCCTGGTTATCGACGGCCACAAATGGGAAGGGAAGGACGCTCCTCACTTTCAATCGAACGGAAGAGCGTTCGAGAACACGACCGTCGTGTTGAAACCCCCAACCGATCGCCAGCGGGCTCAGATGATCCGCAGCAGCCGTTGGGGGCGCGATCTGACTCTCGACATCTCCAACGTTCCCGCCGGGGTCTACCAGGTCTTCGCGTATGTCTGGGAAGACAATCAGTCGACCCAGTTCGAAATCCGCCTGAACGGCGAGGTGGTCGTCGCCGAGCATCACAGTGGCGGCCCCGGTGAGTGGCAGAAGCTCGGCCCCTGGAAAGTAACCATCGCGGACGGTTCGATTCGCCTCTCGGCCCGGGGTGGGGACGCCAATTTTTCGGGACTGGAGATTTGGAGCGGGGAGGGTCCGATACCTGAACTGGCAGCGACAGCATTCGTCGACGAGCCGACCAGTGACCAATTGACGTTTTTCGAGAACCGCATCCGTCCACTGTTGAGTCAGCACTGCTACGAATGCCACAGCGTCGATTCGAAAAAGATCGGCGGGGGGTTGCTGCTCGATTCCCGCGCGGGAGTCCGTAAGGGGGGCGATTCCGAACCCCCGATCGTGCCCGGCGATCCCGACTCGAGCTTGCTGCTCGTCGCCGTTCGGCATGCCGACTCCAGCTTGAAGATGCCCCCCGAGAAGAAGCTGACGGATCAGGAAATCGCCGATCTCGAAACCTGGGTTCGGCAAGGAGCGCCCGATCCGCGAACTGAGGATACGGTGGCACAGGCGACGTCAAAATACGCGATCGACTGGACGAAGGCCCGCGACTTCTGGTCGTTCCGTCCGTTGGCAGTGGCGGATCCCCCCACCATCGCCGCCACAAACTGGTCCGCCAATGAGATTGATCGATTTCTTCTGGCCCGTCTGGAAGAACGGAGGATTCCTCCCGCCGCAGACGCCGACCGGACGACTCTGATTCGTCGCGCGACCTTCGATCTGATCGGTCTGCCGCCGACTCCGGAGGAAATTGATTCGTTCCTCGCTGACGACCAGCCGAAAGCTTTCGATCGAGTCGTCGACCGGCTGCTCGACTCACCACAGTATGGCGAACGCTGGGGACGCTATTGGCTCGATGTCGTGCGATATTCCGACACGGCGGGCGACAATTCTGATTTTCCGATCCCCCAGATGTATCGGTATTGCAACTGGGTGATCGACGCGTTCAATCGCGATCTCCCCTACGACCAGTTCGTACGTCAGCAACTGGCGGGAGATTTGCTGCCCGCGAATTCGATTGAACAACGGCACCAGCAACTGATCGCCACGGGTTACATCGCAAACGCCCGGCGGTTTGGTTCGCGCGTCGACGATTACCCGCGGCATCTCACGATTGAAGACACGCTCGACAATCTGGGGCGGGCGTTTCTGGGACTGACAATCAACTGCGCCCGCTGCCACGACCACAAGTTCGACCCGCTCACAACCCAGGATTACTACGCCCTGTATGGGGTCTTCCATAGTACCCGCTATCCCTGGCCCGGGATCGAACTCGAACAAAAGCAGCGCGATCTGGTGCCGTTGATTCCACAATCGGAAGCGGACGCCATTCTCGCGGATCGCAAGTCGAAGCAAAGCGAACTCGACGCCGCGGTTCGTCGGCTGGAAAAAGAACGCGATCAAACCGATGGGGATCTCCGCAAAGAACTCGACAAGCGTGTGGCCGACGCGCGCAAAGCGGCTGAACTCCACTCGAAGGCACCGCTCCCCTTCGAGCTGGCCTATGCGGTGGCCGAGGGCAAGACAATCGAAGACGTGCGTGTTCAGCAGAAGGGAGATCCGAACAAACCAGGCCCCAGCGTCCACCGCCGGTTTCTGACCGTTTTGGGTGGACGCGAGTTGCCTGCGACCGATACGACCAGCGGACGCTTGCAACTGGCCGATTGGATCGTCGATCCCCACAACCCGCTGACGCCGCGCGTGATTGTGAATCGCGTCTGGAATTACCACTTCGGCCGCGGACTGGTTCCGACCCCCAACGATTTCGGACGTCAGGGAAAGCCTCCAACCCATCCGGAACTCCTCGACTGGCTGGCCCGCGAATTCATCGATTCGGGCTGGTCGCTGAAGTCGCTGCATCGCCGGATCCTGCTGTCTCGAATGTGGAGAATCTCGGGCGAACCGAGCGCCGTCGGACTCGATCTCGATCCCACAAACGAACTGTATTCCCGCTTTCCGCAGCGACGTCTCGACGCCGAGGCGATTCGCGACACGCTCCTGGTGCTGGGACAGAATCTCGATCCCACACCTGGCGGTCCCCATCCGTTCCCACCCCAGACGGAATGGAAGTTCACGCAGCACAACCCGTTCAAGGCGGTCTATGAGACCAATCGCCGTAGTGTCTATCTGATGACGCAGCGGATTCAGCGACACCCGTACCTGGCGATCTTCGACGGAGCCGATCCGGCCGCCAGCACGCCCCAGCGGCTGACGAGTACCACGCCGCTACAGGCGCTGTTTCTGTTGAACGATTCGCTGGTGCATGAACAGTCGCGGCGATTCGCCGAGCGATTACTGCGCGAACGAACCGAGCTGGCGGAACGGGTCGACCGAGCATTTCGACTGGCGCTTGGTCGACCGGCCGAGGCCGACGAACGGGCCGCGGCGCTCGATCTGATTTCGTCGGTGGCCGTCGAACTGGCTGCTGGCGGTGTTTCGGAATCCGACCGGGAATCCCAGGCCTGGCAGGCGTTTGTGCGGGCTTTGCTGCGCACGAACGAGTTTGTGTACGTCGACTGAAACCCCTCGTTACCAGGCTCCGCCTGGTAACGAGAAATCCACTCTTCATCCGTGCCACCCATCATGAATCCACTTCTGCCACGCCGTACCGTACTCCAAAGCCTCGTCGGCGGTTCGCTCTTGATGCCCGGTATCGTCTCGCAACTTCTCGCCGAGAGCGACGGACCGTCGATGAAAGACGACCCGCTCGCTCCCCGTCCACCACATTTCCCCCCGCGCGCCAAACGGGTCATCTTCCTGTTTTCCACCGGCGGCGTGTCTCACATGGACACATTCGACCACAAGCCACAGCTCTTCGCCGCCGACGGCAAAATCACCGGGATCGGGGGGGGACTTTCCAATCAGCAACGAGTGCTGCTGAAGCCTCTCTGGGAATTCCGTCCGGGAGGCCAATGTGGAACTATGGTCAGCGACCTGTTCCCCAATCTGCGCGAACTGATGGACGACGTCTGCCTGATTCGCTCGATGAAGTCCGATGACAACGAGCATTATCAGGCGACGCTGGCCATTCATACCGGTTCGTTTTTCTTTTCGCGACCGAGTCTGGGAAGTTGGGTCAGCTATGGACTGGGAACGGTGAATCAGAATCTGCCCTCCTTCATGGTGCTGGCACCGCATCTTCCGTATGCGGGGACGCTGGTCTACGCCAACGATTTCCTGCCGGCCTATCACCAGGGGGTTCGCGTCATCCCCGGTCCCGACCCCATTCCCAATCTCGACCGCCGCACCATGCAGGAACGAGTCCAGCAACTGGAGCTGGGGCTGTCGGGCGCGCTCAACCGCAGTCACGGTGCCAGACACCCGGCGAACCAGGAATTGGCGGCGCGAGTCCGCACGTTCGAAACCGCGTTCCATATGCAGACCGAAGCCCGCGACGTGTTCGATCTGTCGCGCGAACCCGACAATGTACTCGATCTGTATGGACTGTCGCGCGATGATACAACCGGTTTCGGCTGGCAGTGCCTGGTCGCGCGGCGGCTGGCGGAACGAGGCGTGCGGTTCATTGAACTCGTCGACGGCAGTTCCAGCAGTAACTGGGACCAGCACGCCGACATGGCCGACCACGGTCCCCGCGCCAAACAGATCGACCGCCCGATCGCCGGTCTGATCCGCGATCTCAAGCGACTCGGCATGCTCGATGACACGCTCGTAGTTTGGACGACCGAGTTCGGACGGACTCCCGGCATCGACGGCACAAAAGGACGCGGCCACCATAGCGCCTGCTTTTCGTCGTGGCTCGCCGGGGGTGGGGTCAAGGGAGGATCGGTCTACGGCAGCACCGACGAACTGGCGGCCACCGTCGCCGAGAACAAAGTACACGTCCACGATTTTCACGCGACCATCCTCCACCTCCTCGGCATCGACCATACGCGTCTCACGTTTCGCCACGCCGGCCGGGACTTCCGGCTCACCGATGTCCATGGGCGGGTGGTGCAGGAACTGATCGCGTGATTCGCGCTCAAGAACCCTCACATTATCTTGATACCTCGGAGAGAAAATCGTAACGACACAGGTCTCGAGAAAAGCAACTGACGATTCGTTGACTTCGAAGCGCATATTGTGGGACATGCAGCCAACATTGCGATCGCGTCATGCGGGTTCGATACCACCACAGGGCAGTTGAATGATCGAAACCACGACAGGCAACCACATTCGGGGATTACCACAGCACAGTCGCACCGCCCGACCAGCAACTCACGTTGCAAGGGGGCGATTGGGCCACCTACGAGTCGTAACTGCGCACAGTTCAAGTCCAACACCTGCGGCTGAATTTCGATCCAGTTAAATGGGTGGCCCCTATTGTCGCTGCGATAACCGTTTTCCGCGCAGCGCCCATCCCAAATTCCTTGGAAGACCATTGCCTGACACGCCAACTCAGGGGCGGGAAGGACTGTGTGGGCTACGAATTCCAGAAAGTCTACATTTCCCGGCGGTCCGCTGCCGCATCTGGTTCAGCGTCTGCACCCCGGTTTTTCCGGGAACGCCCCAGGAGACCGTAGGCAAACAACACCAATCCGCAGATCAAGGGGAAGAGCCCCGACAAGAACGCTTGAATGCCAATCTGGAGATTCTCATTGGGTCCGATGTCGGCGAGGATTCCGAGGCAACCGAGAGCCGCAATTCCAAAGAACGGCAATGAGATCAAGATGCCGAACACACCAAGAACCAACGCACTGAACTTGAGATTTCGCACCAACTGACTCCTTCACGAGAGTGACCGCGGGATCTACCCGAAAGTGTTTCCAGATGCCATCCGTCTCCGAACTGGTATTTGGACCGATGCGACTCTCGGCCGATTCATTGCAGTCGGACACGCAGGCCGTGATTCGCCACAAGGATCAGCGTAGTAAACGGGTACTCACTTGTCACCGCCCCCCCCGTGTGCCAAGCGGTTTCAACCGAACGCCCACGACATTCGACGCCCGATTTGAAAAATCGGGACCGGTCTGTCCAGTCCGTTCGCTCAAACGCAACTGCTCCACCCCGGCGGCGCGGACGAGCCGGATCCCGCTGCTGGAATTGTGGGCAGAATAGGGAAGCGTGTTCGAGTACCGGGCGCAGGCGGCTTGACCACGGGACCAGATGATGCTGTTCCCGTGGTCGCTGGAGCTGGCGGTCCCCTTGGCGAGCGCGAGGCTGGTGATTCGGCCGCCGCCGTCGTTGTAGCCGCAACTGCTGGTGGCGACGAACTGCGTGCCGGCCAAGTCGGCGGAACGCGTGACGCTGGTGTACTACCCGACGCCGGAGTACGTAAAATCGACCCGCTTGGCAGTGACAATGTTCCCCGCAGCCTGGCTCTGCTGCGTGATCTGTGTGATGCGGGAGAGGGAGTCGTAGGCGTATTTGTTCTGAAAATCGGCGATCCTGTTGACACAGGCGGTCAACTGGCTGGCGAACTGGGGAGAATGTCAATCCCATCGATTCACTTGAGTGCGTGAACGGCCGCCTTGATGGAAGATTCAAAATCTGCCAATTTGAAACGAACACTCTCCCCAAAACCCAGCGGCGCGAGGTCAATTAGAG
The DNA here is from genome assembly GCA_945860955.1 of Planctomicrobium piriforme. Lineage (GTDB taxonomy): Bacteria > Planctomycetota > Planctomycetia > Planctomycetales > Planctomycetaceae > UBA10511. The sequence continues at coordinate 35,969 of CAMATH010000043.1, read as the reverse complement.
CCTCGTGAGTGCATTGTTCCAAACGCACCTCGGCAAACATTTTGTTGTCACACCAAACCTCCGCAACCAAGTTTGTTTCGTTAGGATTCGACGTGACGAGTACTTCCCAGTTGTTGAATGTCATCGCTTTGTCGCCTCCAAAACTCCTTGAATCAGGTCCCCTGGGTATTGCCAGGTTTCCCGGGTTCGCTTCCATTCTCAACAGTCGTTTCCCCCGGTGCGTCTATCGCCGTCACCAGGGTTTCCACCAGGTCCGGTAACTGTGCCGCCTCCCGGGCGATCTCCGGTGGGGCGAACAGTCGCACGCGTTTCACATAATCGTCAAACTGGGTTCCCGCGAGTGCCCGCACCACGGGGGAAACTTCCTGCAGCGGACGGTACGCCTGCTCTTTCGGGAAATAGATATCGACCTTGAACTCCACTTCCCGATGACGGGGCGGGGCGTCGATGAGGATGTCGCACGGGGAAAGTCGTCGGCCCAGCTTCGGTCCCAGCACTTCCGCGAAACGCGTCGCGCACCGCACCAGATACTCGAACGGTTGCCGGGATAATCGATCGAATAACTCCCGGTTCTGATGCAAGGTCGCGTCGAGAACCCGTTTGTAGATCCGCCGGCGGGGGCCGAACACTCCCTCGAGCAACGGTTCGACGATTGAGCCACGTCCCCGCAGGCGGAGTTCGGCGATCACGTCGGCCTCCGTCCGTTGCAGCAGTTCGTGCAGTTCCAGTTGATTGCGCAATTCGTAAAACGCCCGCGCGAACATGCAGGTCGCCGACCGGACGGCGTGGTGCCAGTACACTTCGCCAAACATCACATAGCGGGCGAACACCATCAGCTCGGCGGCGGTTTTTCCCTTATACGACAGGGCGAGTCCATCCCCCGCCGCATTCAGCACCAGCGATTGAATCAGCCGGTTCTTGTCAAAGTTGCGTCCATAGGGTACGCCACAGTGCAGACTGTCGCGCTCCAGGTAATCCATCTTGTCGATGTCGATCGGTCCCGAAAGAATCGACCGCACAATTCGTAGCGGCGTGGAATCGGTCCGCGCCGCCAGCACGTCCAGCACCTCGGCGGGGGCCACGTTCCATTCGCTTTCGAGAATCTGCGACAGTTCGCGCCCCGGGGACAGAAACTCGGCGGCGTGCCGCTCGTGCGACGGCAGCTCGGCCAGCCCCATATCCTCAATCGGGTGACAGAACGGCCAATGCCCCAAATCGTGCAACAAGGCCGAGCAAAGCAAGACCTCGGCGGTATGTGTGTCGACGGCGGTCCGGAACCGCGCATCGCGGGCGAGTTGCGCCAGATAGCGCAGCGCGTTGTGAAACACCCCCAACGCATGCTCGAATCGGGTGTGCATCGCCCCCGGGTAGATCCGCGACACCAGGCCCAGTTGGGTGATGTTCGCGAGTCGGCGAAACTCGGCGGTATCGACCAGCGCCCTCACCCTGGACGTGAACGGAACGTCCTGCTGCTCGGGGATCCGCACCAGTCCCTGACCAGCCTCCAGACGCGCCAGCTCGGGAATTTCGAGGAGAGGGTACATGGGAAAGTCGGAGGGCGAAGTTCGCCGACTCCTAGCGCTCCACGGTCACAATCGGAAGCTCCACCCGCGCGGTGACCGGGTGACCCGCGGCGTCCTGGCGATTCAGGATCGGCAGGAGTTCTTCGGGCCGCACTTCGACCGGCTGCGGTTCCTGAGACTTCGGTCCGCCCGTTCCAAACAGGACGGCGGTCACAGTGCGAAAGAACCCGCGGAAGCTGCCGAAGGTCTCGGAGACCGCGGTCGGCTCGTACCCGCTATGGACCATGCAGTCGGCACATTTGGGGTTGCCACTGGCTTGGCCGTAGTTTTTCCATTCGGTCGTTTCAAGCAGTTCCCGGTACGTTTTCGCGTACCCTTCCTGCATCAGGTAACAGGGCTTCTGCCAGCCGAACAGATTGTAGGTGGGATTTCCCCAGGGGGTGCATTCCAGATCCCACCGCCCCTGCAAAAAGAGCAGGAACAATGGAGACTGGTTGAATTTCCAGCGTTTTGGTGCCCCGGCGAGCAGGCGCTGAAACAGGCTGATCGTCGCGCGGCGTTTCAGAAAATGCTGCTGATCGGGGGCTTTTTCATAGCTGTAGCCGGGGGAAATCATCATCCCCTCGACCCCCAGTTTCATCATTTCGTCGAAGAATGGCTGGAACCGCTGTGGGTCGGCGGTGTTGAACAGAGTGGTGTTCGTGGTGACACGAAAACCGGCCGCCAGCGCTTTGCGAATCGCCGACAGGGCGATGTCGTAGGTTCCTTCGCGATCGACGGCATGGTCGTGTTCCTCACGCGGACCATCCATGTGAATCGAGAAGGAGAGGTACTTTGACGGTTGAAAGCGGTGCAGATGCTTTTCGAGCAACAGCGCGTTGGTACAGAGGTAGATGTACTTTTTCCGCGCGACCAGACCGGCAACAATCTCGTCGATCTGGGGATGCAGCAGCGGCTCACCGCCGGGAATGGAAACGATGGGCGCGTCGCACTCGTCGACGGCGGCAAAGCACTGTTCCGGAGTCAGATTCTGCCGCAGGATGTCGGCCGGGTATTGAATCTTCCCGCATCCTGAACAGGCAAGATTGCATCGGAACAGCGGTTCGAGCATGAGAACGACGGGAAATCGCTTGTTTCCCCGCAGTTTCTGCCCGAGGACGTATGTGGCGACTGTCCACATCTGCGACAACGGAACACCCATCGAATGCCTCCCTGCTCTCAATCTGGTGTGAACACGGTTTCGGAGGGCGGTCCCGAAAGCATGCCGGTCATGGGTTTTGAACTCAGTCCATCGCGACGCCGCGCGATCGGTTACCCCGGCGAATTCCCTGCCGGGGTGGACATTTGATACCAGTTTGCGGGGAGTTTGTCAGCAGTGAATCGGAGAATTGGTGGAATGGGATCAATTCCCCCGGTCGCACCGCAAAAACCGAATCGGGAGTTCGGTCCCGCCGTTGAGTGCGAGTTCCGCCAGCGCCTGCCCCACGACGGGCGTGAATTTGAATCCATGTCCGGAAAAACCGGCAGCGACCACCACCCGATCGCTGTCCGGATGCCGGTCGATGATGAAATGCTGGTCGGTTGTCAGTGTGTAAAGACACACACTGTGTGCGGTCGGAGCCAGACCGGCGGCGGGCATATGTTGTCTGAGAAACTCTCCCATTCGGGCGACATCTTCGGGGCGCATCGACCGATCCACGTCGGCGGGATCATGGACGACTTCGCCCCCAGTATGTTCCGCCGCCTTGAAAGAGACACCGTCGAGGCTGGGAAAACCGTAGAATTGACCTCCTGGCAGATCGAAGAAAAACGTGCCGGCTCCGCGATCGAGTCGGTATTCCGGGCCGGCGGTAAACCAGAAGACCGGCTTCCTGCGGACGGTCAGCCCGGGAACGAATTGTCCCGCCCACGGGCCGGCGCACAGCACCAGCTTGGCCGCCCGAAACGTCTCGGTGGCTGTGCGAACCGTCACGCCCCGATCGTCGGCCTGCCAGTCGAGCAGTGGCACATGAAACCTCAGGTCGGCCCCCAGCGACTTGGCCGACTCGATTTGTGCGGTCACACACTCTTCGACATCCAGAAAACCAGCCTGGGCTTCCCAGACGACTGCGAAGTGATCGTCGAATTGAAATCCAGGGAAGCGGGCGCGAGCCGCTGAGGCGGAGAACTGCTCAACCGGCAACCCGTGATCGCGCGCCGCCTGGAGCGTGCCGGCGACGGCCACACTCTCGGGAGCGCCGGCGATGAACAAGCCGACGGGATGCAGGAGGGGGCGGGTGGCGAATTGTTCGAGTTCACCCCACAGGCGATACGCTTCCTGCAGCAGGGGGACGTAGTCGGGATGTTCGAAATACGCCTTGCGGATGATGCGGGTCTGGCCGTGGGAGCTGCCGCGATCGTGGGCGGGACCGAACTGATCACACCCCAAAACGCGAGCGCCGGCCCGGGCGAGCCGCCAGGCGGCGGAGGATCCCATGCCTCCCAATCCCCAGACAAACACGTCACAGTCGAACTCGTCGCGGTCGAGGGCGGTTTTCGTCATCACCAGGAGCCTTTCTGTTCGACAAATGTCGTGGTTTCGCGAAACCGATCGTTTGTGCTTGACATTTCCCGGGAACTGTGACCAAAATCAGGTGTTGCGCCGCCTTCGAATCGAAGGGTCGCACCCGGCTCGAAACGTCGGCGACGGGTTGATTTTTCGAGGTGTTGTGTCATTCCAGGCTGCGGATGGGTGAGAATTCGCGAATTCTACCCAATTTTCGCCGCCTGTTCCCGCGACTTCCCACTTTCTCTTCCACTTCCATTTCGCAGGGTGCCCCTATGAATCGACACGCCGGCTGGATCCTGGTGTGCGTCTTGTTTTTGTCCGGGACGAACGCATGGGCCAAAATGCGCACCTGGACCGCGAGAGACGGCCAGACAGTGAAGGGGGAGTACGTGCGGATTAAGGATGGCAGTGTCGTCCTGAAATTGAACAACGGCAAGGTGTTGCCGATTCCGTTCGCGAATTTCTCGGAGACCGACCAGGAGTACCTCCGAGAGCTGCTCGCGGGAACCGACGAAGCGGCCGCACTTCCCAAGCCGGCAGCCGCAGGGGCCAATCGTGGTCCGGGCGGGATCGGTCCCAACGGAGTGAATCCGGGAATGCCTGCGGGTGGACCGGGAATGCCTGCGGGTGGACCGGGCATGCCTGCGGGTGGACCGGGCATGGCCGCAGGTGGGCCAGGAATGCCAGGAATGCCTGGTGGCCCGGGGATGCCCGCGGGCGCGTTTCCGGGCGCGCCCGGTGGTGCGGCGGGAGCGCCTGGGGCGGCCCCCAACATTCCCGGAGCGTTTCCGTCGGGTCCTCCAGGCGGTGCGCCGGGGATGCCGGCTGGTGGCATGGCTCCGGGAATTGGTGGAAATCCCGGGATGCCCGGTGGGATGCAGCCCCCTCAGATGGGAGCGCCTGGGATGCCTGGAGGCATGGGTGCGCCCGGCATGATGGGCCCCGGGATGACCGCTCCAGGCATGTCCGCGCCCGGAATGTCCGGTCCGGGAATGGGAATGCCGAATATGAGTGGCCCTCCTGGAGGAATGGCTCCTAACGCAATGGCGGGGATGGGCGGTCCTCCGGCGATGAGTGGTCCCCCTGGAATGGGTGGCCCTCCTGGTATGAGCGGTCCTCCGAGAGGGATGGGGGCGGGACCGTCGCTCCCGACCGGACCTCAAACTGTGAAGCTGTGCAGCAACTGCAATAAGGAAGTCCCGCAGAATTTGACCGCCGGCGACAAGTGCCCGCACTGCAAGGTCTTCTTCGGCCGTGATGAGACGAACGGAAAGACCGCCAGCGGTGGCTTTCGGCTGAGTGGCCGGGCCATTGGAAGTTTGATCGGCTTGGGAATCGTGGCGCTCGGTGGAATCGGCACCGCGATCAAGAAGTCGATGAGCTGACCCGGTCGTCCGTTCCGGACTCGCGGTATTCCGCAGTGGTTTCCGTGTTCCGAGTGATTCGTTTTCCCCGGCACGCTGTCGTTTTCACGACAGCGTGCCGTTTTTGTTTTCCGCCCGCCGCATGCCAAAAGGATGTGTTCCGCTGGATTAACTGTCAGCATGCAGCACGACAATGGACTGAACCGCTACGGAATCCAGACGAATTCCTTCACGTTCAACAACACGTGCGCCAGGTCGGTCCACGCGCGCAGGCCGTCGTCGCCGGCGTACTGTTGTTTCTGTTCTTCCAAAAACCCCAGGGCGGAACGCAGTTCGTTGTCGTCAGGAAGCCGTGCGTAGGCCGATTCGTACATCGCCCGGATCCGTTCCGAATCGTCCTTCGTCTCGGCGATCACCCGCCGGGCCCAAAGTTCCGCCTGTTGCGACACAAACGGGTTGTTCAACATCGCCAGGGCTTGTGCCGGAACGTTAGAGACCGAACGCCTTCCGATTGTGCTGAACGGAACCGGAGCGTCGAACGCCTGGAACATCGGGTTGAGAAAGTTCCGTCGCACGCCCAAATAAATGCTGCGTCGGCCGTCGCCGTCGAGCGCTCCGGATGACCCCGGGCGTCCACGTCCGATCATGAACGGTGTCAGGTGCGGCATCACGCTCGGCCCAAACGAAGTCACGTTCAGTCTTCCGGAAACAGCCAGAATACCGTCCCGAATGGATTCCGCTTCCAGTCGGCGGAGATTCGCCCGGTGCAGCAGCAGATTCAGGGGGTCGACCTCCTCGGCCCGCACGCGGTCCGCGGCGCTCGACAACGCGTAGGCCCGCGACAGAACCATCATCCGATGCATCTGTTTCAGCGACCAGCCCCGCCGTACGAACTCGCCAGCCAGCCAATCCAGTAACTCCGGATGCGACGGCGGTTGCCCCATGTTGCCGAAATCGTCCGCCGTCCGCACCAGTCCTTCACCAAAGTGATGCTTCCACAGGCGATTCACCATCACCCGCGACACCAGCGGGTTGGCGGGATCGGTCATGCGTCGGGCGAGTTCGAACCGACCGCTCCCCGGTCCATAAACGGGACGGTCCGCTCCGCCGACCGATTCCAGAAACCGCCGGGGAACGACGTCGCCAAACTTGTTGGGATTGCCCCGTGGATGAACACGTTCATCAAACGGCGTCCCATCCCCCAGCGTCAGCCCCTTCTTGCGATAGACGACTCCCGCTTCGAGTTTCTCGCGGTCCGCCACTAAGGCCGACAGCGTCTCGGACCGTTTCGCCCCCTGCGGCAACAGGGACCGCAGCAGCCCGTCGGCCGGCAGTGATTGTTGCACCGCCCAGTTGGTGAGGATCGCATCGACGGTCGTCTGGTCTGGCCCCCCTTCCGACGGCGCATGCCAACGACCAAGAGCCTTTGTGAATCGGTTGGCCACCTGCTTGGCGAACTCGTCCATCGTGGGCGTCTTGTCTCCTGTCAGGAGTTGGTCGGTCACGGGATTCACGATTCCCTGAGGGGGAGATCCCTGATCGCTGAACAGCACCTGCTCCAGAACTGCGAAACCGTCTCCTTCGTCGAGCAATTCGATATACGCCGTATGGCCGACCCACTTGCTGACGTCCTGCACGTGCCATTGCAGTTCATTTGGGGACTTGAGACCGATTTCCAGCCCGCCGTAGATTGGATAGCGGATTTGCTGGAACTGGTCGATCACCAGCCTCAATCGCGTTCCCTGTCCGGCCATGCGATACAGGATGCGGGCGTTCGAGATTTCGAACGACGGCGATCGAAGCGCTCCCTGCAATCGCAACAGTCGGCCGCCACTGTGAGCGAGAGGCAATTCGGGATGCGCGCCGTTCAAAGGTCCGGAAGCCGCCAAGAACGGGGCCGTCAGTGGTTTGTCGCCAAAGGCCTCCCCCGTCCGGAACCACCCTGCGTATCCTTCGCGAAAGTCAAAAAACCGAATGGCGGCGGGAGACGTCGCCTGGATCTGGCTCAGCGCCGCGCGCGACTGTGACCGCATTTCACCCAGAAACCCCTGCCATTCGTTCGCGGTCGGTCCCCCTTCGCGATTCACCCAGCGGGCCCAGAGATTCCAAGGATCTTCCGGCCGCTCGAGGGCCGTTGTTTTCAGGTATTGCACCCACCGCGTCAAAACGTCGGCATCAAGTTGGTGCTTCCGGGCGATCCGCCGGATGTTCTTGCCTGTTCCCAACGGCAGGGACGACTGGCTGAATACGATGTGGTCGACGCCGATGTTTCCCCAACCCCCTTTTTCGGCGTCGACAATTTCGAGCGTCGCTTCGCGTCCGATGAATTCACGAACGTCGAATGTCGCCCAGTCCATCCGGTTGTTGTTTTTCCCCGTCGCGGTCCGCATCACCTTGTCGCCGAGCTTCAGGTTCACACAGGTCTTCCCCGGGTGAGCGCCCCCTCCGACCAGAAAGTGGATGTAGGGATGAACGACTTTGAACGCGGGGGACGTGAGTGTCCCCGTCAACTCATCGGTCGCACGCCGTTGGCCCGCGTCGTTGAATGCCGAATGCGAATTGATCAACCCCTGTCCGATCGCGGCGACATTTCCCTGATACTCCGGCAGTGGCAGCCGATTCGGGCGGGTGCCAAACGCGTCGCCTGTCGCTTTCCAGGCTCCGTACGTCTTCCCTTCGAAGTCCTCGAAGACGACATCGTCCAGGGCGTCGTCGTCTTGTGGGCTCGGCTTTTCATTGGCCTCGACCGGCGCGGGACGCAACACGTCCTGGGTCGCCAGCAGCAATTTGGCGATCATCGCGGAGTCGAGTTGCCGGAGTTGGTTCCCCGCCTCCTGGAGTGTCTTGCGCTCCCCTTCCGCGGCCCGTCGTGCCAATTCCAGCCGTTCCTCCGGCGGGTCGACCGCGACCACCTGCATGCGGGAACTCTGCACAAAACCACACAACGCGTGGTAGTCGCGCGTCGAAATCGCGTCGAATTTATGGTCATGACAACGGGCGCACGCCACTGTTTGCGCCAGGAATGCCTTCGAGAAAACATCGACCTGATTGTCCAGCCGCTCGGCGGCGTCGACCCGAATATCGACGGGAGAGTGCTTTGACTCGCCCAAAAACCAGAACCCCGTCCCGAGAATCGATTCATTGAACCGCTCGGTCGGATGCCGGCGCGGTTCCGGAAGCAGATCCCCCGCGACATGTTCCATCACGAACTGATTGTACGGCACATCCTGATTGAGTGCCCGAATCACGTAGTCGCGATACTCGAACGCGTACGGAATCTCGAAATCAAATTCGTGGCCGGCGGTCTCGGCATACCGCACCAGATCCAGCCAATGTCGCGCCCAGCGTTCGCCATACCGGGGCGAGTCGAGCAGTCGATCGACGACTTTCTGTAAAGCCTGGAAAGATTTGTCGTCGAGAAACGCGGCGATCTCGGCCGGTGTGGGGGGAAGCCCGGTCAGATCGTAAGTCACCCGCCGTAACAGCGTCCGTTTGTCGGTCAATGGAGCGGGCGCGAGGCCCGCTCCCTCCAGGCCGGCGACCAGAAACTGGTCGATTGGATTTCGCACCCAGTCCAGATGCTTCACTGCGGGGGGTTCCACAGATTGAATCGGCTGCAAGGCCCATTGCTGTGACCTGCGGGATTCCAGGTCGAATTCCCCTTTCGATCCGCTGACCGCTTTTTCCGCGGGCCACGGAGCGCCCCGCCGCATCCACTCGGCGACCGCCTCGATCTGTTCGGCTGGCAACTTGCCCCGCGGGGGCATTTTGAGATCCCCGTCATAGCGAATCGCCGCCAGCAGCCGGCTTTTTTCGGGCGCGGTCGAATCCAGCGCGGCCCCTTGTTCGCCCCCCTGAAGGGCCATCGCGCGCGAATCGAGTCGCAGTCCCGACTCTTGCTTCCTCGCCCCGTGGCACTTCTGGCAAACATCGACCAGGATCGGACGAACCTTCTTTTCGAAGAACTCCAGATCCTCGGCCGACGGCTCGGCGGCGGAAGCGAATCGACACATCGCCAGGCAGACGAAAGCCGCCAGCGACACCATGTGATGAAGGGGCACGGTTTTCATGAGGACGATTTTATCCGGACGGCGTTGGCCTGTCTGCAATACACAATTCGCGCCTACATATTGGTCTTCGCATCCCCCGCGTCTCCCAAAACCGCGTGCAACGCCTGCTGGATCTGGTCGTCGTGCGTGTGATCGCGGGTGTAGATTCGGCAGATGGAAAAACTGAGCGGCAGTTCACGAAACAGGTCGTAATCGCTCAACGAACGGGGTTCCCCGTCCGCCGGGTCGTAAACAAAGTTCTGCCCGGCGGCGGGCTGCTTCGTGCTGGGACGGTGGTAGTGCTTCGCGATGTCGACGCGCATCTCGACGCCGCGAATCTCTTTGGGGAGTTTCTTTCGCACCCGCTGAGTGACCACTTCGGGCTCCGAAAAGATCGTCGTTTGTTCGCTTTGTCCCGAGTGAAAGTACATCGCCCGTTCCGCCGCCATTTTCCACAACACATTCCGGCTGAAGATGTCGTTCCATTTCGCTCCAAGCGCGTTCCGTTCGGGGTCTGGGTCGCCGAACATCCGTTGCACGTCAACCAGGAAGGAAGACTCGGTGAAACCCCGATATTTCGAGAGATGTTCCAGGGGATTCCCCGGGAACAGGTACGGCATGGTCGGACCGAACAACTCCGCAAGGGAAACGTCGAGCGCCCGGACCGTGCGATGGAAGTAAATCGTGCGGAACAGGTTGGCCCGGACTTCGATAAAGTTGATCAGCGCCCGCAGCCCGCGCGAGTGAATCGTCAGTCCCTGCGGAGTGAAGAAGCTGTAGTGCAGCAGGCGAAACAGATCAAAGGCCTTGAGGTTGTAGCCCGACATGAACGCGTCGCGCAGCACAAAGTCCATGTTGTCGACGGTATAGATCCCGCTGAAGAGCGCTCGCAGCTTGACCAGCCAGTCGGGATGTCCAATTTCGACCGCCCCGCGCGCGGGGCGGCGGATCAGCCAGCCGATCTGTGCCGGGTCGATCTCTTCCAGCGGCGCGAGTTTGCCGTAGGGATTGCGACGAACCCGCCGCAAGAGATCCCCCAGTTCCTGCTGGATGACCGCGGCCCCAATGTCTTCGTGTGTGATCCCGAACTGGTCGAGGTAATGGTCGTCGAAGAAGTGCCCGAACGGTCCGTGTCCCACGTCATGCAACAGGCCGGCGAGCCGCACCAGACTTTCGACGTACGCCCGCGACGGGACGTTCTTGCAGGCGTCGCACAGCGATTCGTACCAGTGATCGATCGCCAGCGACGCGAGATGCATGACCCCCAGCACGTGCTGAAACCGGGTATGCTCGGCGGAAGGGAAAACCCACCAGGCGGTTTGCAACTGGTGAATCTGCCGCATCCGCTGTACCCAGGGATGGTCGATGATCTCCTGTTCCGAAACCTCTCCGTCGGGGAGCCCCGACCGGGAGATGAACGGGATATAACCGTGAATGGGGTCGTGCGACAGGCTTTCCGTCGTGTAGTCGCGCACCATGTGCAATCGATTCCTTTCTGAATCGTTACTGTTCGAGATAGATCGCTTCGCAGATCTTTCCGAGCGCTTTGCCGGCGAGCGCGGTGTCGCTTGATTTGGCGATATGAGCGCGATTGAGGAAGACCGCGAACGCGAGTTCCCGGTTTTTCGCCGTGGTCATGTAGCCGGCGAGCGCTTTGCTCGTCAGCAGGTAGCGTTTGTTGAGCGTGTTGTCCCAATAGTACGTTCCCGTTTTGGCGAAAACCTTGCCTCGCGCCGGGCTGTCGACGGGAACGGTTTCCGAAAGCGTCCCGTCGACTCCCAGAATGGGGAGCGCACCCCGGTACGCCTGGGCCGCCGGATGATTCCGCATCCCTTGCAGCAACTGCACCGTGGCGCGGGGCGTCACACAGTCGGCCTGCGATCCCCCCGCCCCGCCGCCGAACGAAATGGTCTCGACATCCACTCCCACGCGTGCCAGAAAGTCGTGCTGCAACGCCAATCCGTCGGCCAGTGTCCGTTTGTTTTTTGTGGAAGCCAACAACATCGGCAAAGTGCTGGCGTGCAGATTGTGACTGACCTTGAGAACCAGTTTCGCCGACTCGCTGAAGGGGGGTGACGACAATTGCGCCACCGGGGGCAATTTGGCGTACGCCTCTCGAGGAAGTGTCAACGCTCCTTCTCCCTGCTCGACCAGGGGGGACGCCTCCAGTGTGACACCGGCCCGTTCCAGCGCTTCGATGAACAGCGATCGGGCGAACGAAGCGGCGTTGGGAACTTCATACACTCGCACGACCGGTTTGTTACCGACCGCGATCTTGCCACCGACGATGAGGTCGTAGGGTGCAGTGGCCCGAATGGTCGTTGCGAGGGGCGTTCCCTCGGCGGCGGTCTCGAGTCGGCAGTCGACCCGGATCAATGACGTCGCGGGACGAACCGTGATTTTGGCGGGTTTGCCAAGTTCACCCGGAGTGATGGTGAGATCGATCAGATTGTCGTTGATGAGAATCGGATTCACCCGTGCCGGGCCGCTTCCGGTGCTGGTCTCTTTGTCGAACAGGCGATCGTCCACAAGAACGTCACCGTGAACGCGTTTCACACCCGCCGCCGCGATCTGCCGGGCGAGTTCATTCAGGCCTGCGAGCGGATCGGGGGCGGTCAATTCCCCTTTATCTCCTCCGTTGGCGTAGGTGTGGTCGTTATTCGTAAAGGCGATTGTGCCATCGGGCAGAGTTCTGCCGCCCATCGAGAGATCCCCACTTGCCAGCAGCACCAGATCGCCGCGCAACTCCCCGGCCGCATCGATTTCACCTCGCTGCACGACCGGGGTGGTGAATCGATAATCGGCCCCAAGTCCGTCGAGAGCGGCCGCGACGGAAAACAGTTTGGTGACCGACGCGGGAGTGAAGAGCTTGTCGGGATTGAGTTCATAGACCGTCGTTCCCGTCGCGACGTCGACCACCAGCAAACCCCACAACGTGTGCTTGTATTCTGGGGCCGCCAGAACCTGTTCGACACCCGGCGGGAGCGGAGTCTGTCCTGAAGTGACAACCGGGATCAGCAGGCAGAAAATCGCCAGAATGCCGCTTCGAATTCGTCGTGAACCTGGCATCCGAACACGCATGGTCGCAGACCTTGAACCAAAGGAAATGGGTGACTGGTGACAGGATAGCCAAGCTGGCCAGTCGCGGGAACTGGCCAACCGGGGGTTCCCGCTGGCGAATGGTGGCGGAAAACGGCAAAATGCTGGGTGGACCGACTTCTCCCGGCCGGTTCCGACCGCGGTCTCGCCGCTCCCGCGGAACTCCACTTGTTCGCTCGAACTTCAAGCTTCACACATGTCTTCCTCACATTTTCGCGCCACGCTCGCCGCCGGGCTGGTCGTCTGGTTGACGTTCCGCGGTCCGTTCGTTCTGGCCGATACATTGCCGTCGCGACTGGAACCGCTGATCGAAGATCACGCCGGCCAGGTCGCGATCGCCATCGAACACCTCGAAACGCACGAGAGCTTTCGGCACCGCTCGGCCGAACCTATGCCGACCGCCAGCCTGATCAAGTTCCCGGTCATGATCGAAGCGTACCGGCAGTCGGCGGCGGGGAAAATTGACTTTGATGAAGTCTTGGAACTGCATGAAGCCGACAAGGTTCCTGGTGCGGGAATTCTGACACCGCACTTCTCGGAGGGAGTGAAATTCCCTTTGCGGGACGCGATTCGTCTGATGATCGCGTTTTCCGACAATACCGCGACCAACCTGGTGATTGACCGGATCGGCATCCTTTCGACCTCAAAAACGATGGAGGAACTGGGTTTTCCCAACACGAAACTCCATTCGAAGGTCTATCTGCGCGAAACGTCAATCTTTCCCGACCGCAGCAAACAATTCGGGTTGGGGAGTACCACCGCCGACGAAATGGTCGGGTTATTGAGCCTGCTGCAAAACCGCAAACTCGTCAGCCCCGAGGCGAGCGACGCGATGCGAGCTCACCTGTTGACGTGCGATGACAAATTGAAGTTCCCGCGATTCCTGCCGGATGGAACCAAGATCGCGTTCAAGACGGGAAGCGTCGAAGCGGCGCGAACCGCCGCCGGTATTCTGGAAACGCCGAAAGGCCCGGTCGCGATTTGCGTCTTGACCAGCGAAAGTGCCGACCGCCGCTGGACAGACGACAATGAGGGGGATTTGTTATGCGCGCGAGTCGCTCGCGAAGTCCTCGACTATTTCACTCCGGTTCCGAAGGAGGGAATCGAGGCGGACGATGGATGCGGCGGATCGCCGGGTGAGACCAACGTCGCGTGCGCGGAGTGTGATGAGGTGCCGTCTCCTGCGACCTCAGACAGCGCGGTTGGTGATGTGGTGGAAGCGGATGGGAAGGGACTGGAACCGGCGGCGAGCGACGTGACATTGACGGCTGCCGCATCGACTAAGCCACTGGCTCCCTTGGAACCCGCCGACCCGTTGAACGGGAAGCCGTTTGTCTGCTGTCAGGCCTGGGCGGTCGCCGACGCGAAAACCGGTTCGCTGTTGTGGAATCATCCGCAGGCGGGGGCTGTTCGCGAGGTCGCCAGTACTACAAAAATCATGACGGCTCTGGTGGCGATGAAGGCGGTCGCCGCCGATCCCTCGTTGCTGAAAACGGAAGTGACGTTTGACGAACCGTCGGACCAGACCCCCGGTTCCAGTTGCGGTTTGAACCGGGGTGAGAAACTCAGGTTTCGCGACCTGCTGTTTGGAATGCTGCTCCCCTCGGGAAACGACGCGGCGGTCGCTGTCGGGCGATTTCTGGGAGATCGCTTTGAACCCGCGGCCAAATCGGGGGCCACCGATCGACTGAGCCGATTTGTCGCGGAAATGAATCGGGAAGCGGGTCGCCTGGGCCTCAAGGAGTCTCGGTATCTCAATCCGCACGGGCTGCCACAGTCGAAGCACACGTCAAGTGCCCGCGATCTGGCTCGATTGACGTCGGCGGCGCTTCGCGATGACCTGTTTCGGAAGATCGTCGCGACCCGCGAACACACAGTCGAAGTGCGGTCCCCCGAGGGAAAAGCCCGAACGGTAGTCTGGAGAAATACGAACCGATTACTGGGGATTGAGGGGTATCGTGGCGTGAAGACCGGTTACACAAAAGCGGCCGGCTCGTGCCTGGTGTCGGCCGGGATCCGGGGGAAGGACGAGTTGATTGTCGTCGTTCTGGGATCGCCATCCGCCGGTGCCGCCGCCAGTGATTCTCGCAATTTGTATCGCTGGGCGTGGAACGAGCGCGGGCATAAGAAGTAGCATGGCGTAGTTGACACCGCACGGTGGGAAGTGTGATCGGGAACCCGGACTGCGCCCGCAAGGAATCGGAAACCGCTGGTGTTTCTCGACATCCGTGTCACCATGGCGGATTGAGCCTTTCCAATCCGAGATGCGGCACTGAAGGCGCACCGGCTTAAGCCCCAGGTGACAGCCTCTTGACATGAACGGGACTGATTGCAGTTCGAAATGGTTCCCAAAAAAGGACTTTGATTCCAGTCTGGTTTTTCGTGACAGTTTTGCCTTTCCTGGACGTTCTCATCGATGAATAAAACAAAAAGGCCCGGTCGCAAGATTTGCGACCGGGCCCTGGTTCGTTTCAACAACGTTGAGTCAGACGGCGACGATTAGAACTCGGTCCAGCCGTAGGGCATCGCTTCCGGCCGGAAGCCGGCACCCGTGGGGCTGAACACACCGAAAGCATCGAATATGTTGTTGTACGGTGCGTCGTCGGTGATAAAGCCGGCAGTGGCGTCGAATCCCGTTTGAATTCGGAAAGTACTCTGTCCCAGTCCAGCGTACAGGAAGAGATTCGAGGCCCCGCCCGGGGTACCGGGGGGCAGTGTGCCACGGAACCCAAGTCGTTGGGCATTCCGTTCGCGGGTGTTTGATTGGAACGGGCCAGGGTCTGTTTGTGCGACGTCACGCGACTTGAAGACCGCTTCGGCGTTGCTGTAGAAGGCTCCCGCGTTGTTGACCGCCGTCGAATCGAAAATGTTCCCGGTCTGGATCAGATCGAGACGGGCGAGGGGGTCACCCTGGTAGAACGTCGGGGCGAAAGCGATGTCGCTCCACGTTCCCGTCGACTGGCCAGGATCGGTCGTCGAGGTGAACGAGTCGTAGTAAATGTCGTTGCCGAAGTTTCCACCGAAAGTGTTGTTGGTCACCTCGGCTCCCACGCCGCCACGACCGCTGGAGAAGAACCCGCCAGGGTTGGTGAATCCATAACCCCCGTCGCTCGTACCAACCCGCACAATCAGGCCGGTCGAGTTAAACACACTGTTCGTTCCGTTGCCTGTGACCAGGTTGTCGGCGAAGCTGAAGTCGACGCGGGGCCGGACGTTGGTCGCTCCGTCGGCGGCGAGAGTCGCGGCGGCCGAAGCGGTTTGATTCTGCGAGGAGGATGACGTGTTGACCAGGTACACACCTTCGAGGAAGTTTTCCTGGATCCGGTTCCCCGCGACCGAAATCGCCAGGTCGGACCGGAATTCCCCCGGAGCCATTCGGTTCAGGATGTCGATGCCGCGACCGGTGTTTCGGCGAATCGTGTTGTCGCTGATCGTGACCTGCAGGCCCGGGGTGGCCGGGTCGAAGCGGGGTTGGTCGTTGAGGACCTCGATGCCGTCCCCGATGTTGGCAACGATCGTGTTCGAGCTGATCGACCAGACGTTGATCAGGTTGGTCGTGCTGCGGATGATGTTGAGGTCGATACCACCGACCCCTGTGGTCCCAGCGACACCCGCGCCGTTGCCACTGATCGAGTTGGCGGTGATCGTTCCGGTCCCGGGGGAGCCGATGACGATACCGGTTCCCTGGTTGTTCTCGATGATGTTACCGTTCCCCAACGTACCGATGTTGAGGTTCGAGACGGCGGCCCCGTTGATTCCATTGGCGAAGGCGTCGAAGATACCGGCACCGGCGTTGTTCGAAATCGTGTTCCGTTCCCAGGTTCCGGTGATGAACCGGGTGTCGTTCTCGGAGTTGATCGTCTCGATTAGCCGGATACCGTGGCTGCCGCTGCCTGTGATGGTGTTTTCTTCGAGGTCGGCCTGCAACTGACCGTCCGCTTCCACGTTGAGCAACACGCCCACTCCTCCCGAGTTGAGAATCTCGTTTCGGGCAAGGAGGTAATTGTTGACGTCGTTGTTGGCGTTGCGGACATTGATCTCCACACCGACGCCGGGGTTGTTGATAATCCGGTTGTCGCTGAGGATCACGCCGTCGACTGTGGCCGTATTCCGGCGGTCAAACACCACCCCCTGGGCACCATTGTTGGCGACCAGATTGTTGGCGACGATCAAGGCGTCGATCGTGGTGTTGTTGTTGGCGAAGACCACCAGGCCGGCACCGGCGTTACCGTCGGCGGGCGTGGTCTCGCTCCCCAGTTCATTGGAAATGATGAGCGAGTTGACCAGGGAAGAGGTCGCTGTCACCGGGATTCCCGAGTCGGTCAGACGGATGTCGATCGCTTGTCCGGTGTACGTTGTACTCCCCGCGAGAGCGGTTGTGTTGGTGATCCGGTTGTTCGCGATAAACGTGGTCCCGGTCGCCGTGTCGAGCAGTGTGAAGGCGATACCCGCCCCCACGTTGTTGTCAAGCAGCACCCGGTCGGTGGCCAGCACTCCCCCGACGGTCAGGTCGAAGTTTCCCCCCGTCGCGGTCGCAGCGATACCGAACCCACCGTTGTCGCTGATGATCGCGTTGCTGATGACGGTGGTCGTGTTGGTGCCGATCATGTCGAACACCACGCCATCCGTCCCGTTGGTGCGGATGATGTTCTGCTCCAGCAGGCTGACATTGACGGTCGGAGCGGCGGCAGACGAGACCGACACACCCGCCAGGGCGTTGTCTGTGATCGTGTTGCCACGCAGCACCGCGTTCAGCAGGGCCGAGTCTTCCGCACGCAATCCCACACCATTGCCCGTGTTGTCGGTGATGGTGTTCGTGTTGATATTCAGCAGGCCCGAACCGATTTGAGCCGAGTTTCGCACCAGCACGTTGATGCCGTCGCCGGTCGAGCCGGTGGCCGACCCGTTGTCTGTGATCGTGTTGTTCGCGATCCGGACACCTCCGACTCCGACGATCGAACTGTCCTGCATGTCGATGCTCACGCCGTGCGATCCCGAACGGGTGATGCTGTTGTTGCTGATCGTGGCGCTTCGCAGTTCGCCCGTTCCACTGCCGAGAATGTGAACGCCACTTCCACCACCCAGACCCGAAGTCGCGACGAAGGTCGACGCGTTGGGCTGGCCGGCGACCGCGACGAGGGCCCCGGTGAGGATCTGGCCGTCGGAGTAGGTCGCGGTGACCTGTGTTCCAATCAACTGATTTCCATTGATCGTGCCGTTGACCAGGGGATTCGGGTCAACGTCAATATTCCACTGGAACGAAGTTGTCGGAATCAACGTGTCAAACGTCATATCCAGCGTTGTGGAATTGTCGGCCACAAGCCAGGCGGGCGGGTTGGTCGTGCCGTTCACCGTGTTCAAACCCGCCGTGATCTCGGTTCCGTTGGCCGGGGCGAACGGCGTTCCCGTCGGCGGATTGGACGTGTCGAACACGTTGGTGCCGTTGAGCGTCATTGAGAATTCGCTCAGATCGGGGCCACCGACCGCGGTCGAGTTCGTAATCGTGAACGGCTGTGTCAGCGTGTTACCAACCAGCAGGAAGGTCAGTCCCACCGAGCCGCCCGTGATCGTGTTGTTCGTCAGTGTCACATTGGCGACAGAGGCGTCCTCAATGTCAAGCCGCACACCGTCGTTCGTGTTCCCCTGAATGGTCGAGTTGAGAACCGACAGATCGCCGAGCGAGGTGCCAGTCAGACGCATTTGAACGCCGTTGTTCCGGTTCGACGAGATGTCCGCCGTGTTGAGAACCGCGGTGATCGTCGACGCGTTGTCACCCCGAACGGTCACGCCGTTTCCACCGTTCGTGCGGATGATCGCGTTTCGCAACAGCGCGTCGATCGTCGAATTCCCCGCGGAGGAGAGCAACACACCGTCTTCGGCGTTGCTGCTGAACGTGTCACCACGGCTGTCGAGATTGACGGTCGCGCTGTCGAACGTACTGATATTGAAGCCGACCCCATTGAATCCCGACGCGCCACTTCCGGTCACGTTGACGTTGCGGGTCGTGAGATCGAGCAGCGAGGTGCCCGTACTGGCGATGTCGATTCCGTTCTGACCGGCATCCGTCACGGTGACGTTGTTGATGACTCCCGTTCCGCTGGCGTTCGCGATCACAATGCCTTGCGTTCCGGCATCGGTGATCGTCAGGTTGTTGAGGTTGAAGTCGGTGACGTCGCCCCCGGTGATACCGGCGGCTCCCGCTCCAGGAATCCGGAACGCCGACACTTCGTTGTGGCTGGCCAGGGTGACCGCGCTGCCACCCAGATTGGTGATCGCGGGGAACGCTCCCGGCGAGAACCCGGGCAACACGAACGTTCCCTGAGTTGAGGTGAATGTGTGCTGCCGGCCGTCGCCCAGCAGACGCTGCCAGTCGTTGAGGACAATGCCGCCGTTCATGCGGGCTGTCGTGCCGTCGCCCCGATCAACCAGAATGATGTCGACGCTCGAGGCGGTCGTGCTGGGGAGCTGGTTGAGCGGACGTTCGAAGCTGCCGTCGCCGCCGCCCGCCGCCAGATTGTTGACGTGGAACACCTCGATCGGCGTCCCGACCGCGCCGCCCGAACCACCGGTCCCACCCGCCCGCAGCGCCAGCACGAAGTCGGTGACATCGTGCGTCAGCACCATGTTCCGGTAGTTTCGTTCCATCTGCTGATACAGACGGGTCGTCTGCGGCATCCGCTGGAACCAGCGGGGCGACTCTCCCGTCCCCAGGTACCAGGTGACCGAGGCGGTCAGGTTGGTTTCGAAGAATGTGTCGTTGGTCCACCCGACGTTGACCTGAAAGTCCTGGGTGATCAACGCTTCAATGCGGGCCTTGACGCCGTAGCCGGCACCGATCGTATCGTCTCCCTGGAGGTAGTAACCCCCCGCGTAGGCACGAATGCCGGCGTCGGAAAATCCGGGGATGAGCGCACCGCCCACTTCGAAGTCACCGCCGCCAAAGTGCGACTGGTAGACCGAGAAGCGTCCCAACCCGATGTTGTTGCCCACGAAGAAGACGCTGCCCGTCAGATTCTGCTGCAAGGTCTTCGCGGAGGTCTCAGTCGGGAGGTAGGCGTTCGCGCGAAAATCGAACAGGTTCCCCAGCGATTCGAAGCTGATGCCCCACTGGTCGTAATCGTTGGCACCGTTGACATCGTGATCGTACCAGCCGCCGATACCCAGAATCCGTTCGGTTTCCGGATTGAGCCAACGGAACCCTCCCCCGAGGTTTCCAATGAAATCCCCCTCGTAGGTGACAACCCCGCGTGGATTCACGAAGAACAGGCTTTGATCCGGTTCCAGCATCAACGGCTGGAAGATACCGAAGGTCTGATAGCCGTTCGAGTACCCGACTCCGTCGCCAATGTCGGACCGCAACTGGAAGTTGCGGTTGCCGAACCGGTCGAAGCCGGACGAGCCGTCGCCAGCCACCGCCCTCCCGGGCGCGTCCTGGGCGGCCGCTGAGCCGGCCAGCAAGCCGGCTGCCATCATGGCGAGGCAGGGCACTACGCGTGCCTTTTTCATGAGTTGCTCCAGCCGGTAGCGAAGGGGAGAAATCATGGCAACTGATCTGGGGAGGGACGGGACGGGTGGGACCGCGACGCCGATGGCAACGCGTTGATTTTTGACGCTCGAATCATCTTTTCGACCTTTCCGGCTTGTGCGGATCAGTAAAATTGTGACGATTGTGCCGAAATTCGCGGAAATGCTTGGCGTAGGGGTGGATTGGAAGTTGACCCAGTCATCCCAGATTTCCCAGGCCATGGCTCGGATGCCACGTTTCCTACGGTATGCGGCCGAAAACAAGGCATTTTCAAACAACGGACCGGTTTCACACGACGTTGAGTGCCACAGGCGGCGACTCCGGCATGCCAGGAGAGTCGATCGCGCGGTCGCCAAAGCGCTTGTCGCCAAACGACCCATTCCGTTTCCCATTTTTTCCGGGTGTTTCGTGCCTTGCGTGGTTCCCAATCGCTTCTCACGCCCTGAGTGAGCGATTTGACGCTGTGCCGAACAATTACGCATCTGCGATAACCGGGCCCGTTGTTCGTTCGCGGTTTGATGGACAATGGGAACTACGAAAGGCACGAAACACACGAAGGGCCTATACAAAAACACCTGCCGTCGTGCCATCCTGTAGCTGTCGAGCGGAGCCCGCTGGAATTTCTTCAGCTACGTACCAGGACTTGATACAAATGTATATTCTTTGTGTGATTTCGGGATCGCCACGCACGATTTCGAGATGTTTGTCGTGACGGCGTTGCCCGCCTGCTCCCGGACGGTTATACCTCGAAAACTTCGTGTCTCCGGTTCCGGCTGGATCAACCGTGACGTCGGCCGGATCGCGATTCCCCTTCCACAACTCAAGGCACTCTGGCCCCATGGCCTACTACCTCGAAGCGATTCTGCTTGGCATTCTCCAGGGAATCGCCGAGTTCCTACCCATCAGTTCCGACGGCCACCTCACCGTGTTCGGCAAGATACTGGGGGACCTGCTCGGAACCGGGGGTTCCATGAACCCCGAAGAAAACCGCCGGCTGTTGCTGATGGTGATTGTTCTACACATCGGTTCACTCGCCACATTGATCGTGGTCTTTTGGAAAGACCTGCTGGGCCTGCTGAAAAAGCCCAAGTTGGTCGGGTGGATCCTGTTGACGACGGTGATCACCGCCATCATTGCGATTCCGTTCAAAAAGCAGCTCGAATCGATGTTCGATTCCCCGACGATCGCCGCAATTGGCTGGTTGATCACGGCGGCGTTTTTGTGGTTCGCCGAGCGGATGAAGAATAACACCCTCAAACTTGAGGATCTGGGCTGGAAACAGTCGGTGGTGGTCGGCATCTTCCAGGCCATCGCTCCGGTGCCGGGGATTTCGCGGTCGGGGACCACAATCACGGCTGGCCTGCTGACAGGACTCGACCGCGAGTCGGCGGCACGGTTTTCATTCCTGATCGCGATGCCGGCGATCGCAGGGGCGGCGGTTCTCGAGATCGTGAAGCCGCTGGTGGAGATCTTCCTGAAGGGCACGCCGGCCGCCGAGGCCTTTCCCGGAACTGACCTCAGTGTGGCGGGACTGGCACCACTTGTCGTCGGGGCGATCGTGTCATTTCTCGTCGGCCTCGTCGCACTGAAATGGCTGATTCAGTTCATTGTGAAACGTGGCATGAACTGGTTCATCATCTACCTGGTGGTGATGGCGACGTTGACCCTCCTCTGGCAAGCGATCGCGGTGACCGTCACGGTCCCCGTTTGATCGCACGGATTCACTCGGAGTGCGAAACCTTGGTCCCGCCTTGGTGGTTGATAGCCCGGCGCGGGTGTGTTTCGGTTCGAGAATTGTCGTGACTATTCCGGTTTCGAATCGAATCCGGCGTCGGCTGGTCCGATCACTCGTTCCACCCGATTCAGCAGTTTGTGCAACAGCCTCACGTCGCGTGTCTCCAAAGCCATTCGGCTGAAGACCCGGCGGAACCGCGCGATGTAGCTTTCCATCGTCGTCGCTGGTCGTGTGTCGAGTTGAATCAGAACCTGTTCCAGCCGACGGTAAAAGTGTTCCATCTCGGCGTGGTCAACCAATCGCCATTGAAACGCGACGTCAGCAGGCGAGAGGGACGCTTCATACAGTTCGGTGGCAAAGACCAGCACTGCCTGGGCCAGGTTCAGCGAGTGTTCCTCCCGGGCGCACGGAATCGAGGATTGAATGGAACAGAGCGCCAACTCGGGATTCGTCAGCCCCGACGATTCTCTTCCGAACACAATCGCCGCCGCCTGTTCGGTCGCCCGCAGCCGAATCTGTCCGACCGCCTCGGCAGGTGAAAACACTGGATACGCCACCCGTCGCCGTCGGCGGGTGGTTCCGACCGAAAACACGGTGCCGGCGAGTGCTTCTTCCAGCGTTGGGACCACAGTGAGCCCGTCGATCACATGAGCGGCGGCGTGCGCCAGCCAATACGCCTCCTGCGCCTTGGGATCGCACACCGGGTTGACCACCACGAGCTGTTCCAGCCCCATGGTCCACAACGCCCGTGCCGCCGAGCCGACGTTTCCCGGATGTTCCGGCTCGACCAGCACGATTTTGACATTCGCCAGAAAGGTCATGCTCGCGAGCCGCCTACTTCTTCGCCAGCAGCTTTTTCATTCGTACATAGCGGTGCTCGAAAGCGTCTTCAAGCTGGTCGAGAACCCGGTTCTTCGTCACGAGCAGACCCAGAACTCCTCCGGGAGGTTCGAACTCAATTCGATCGGTGACAACCACTTCACCGTTGGAATTGGTCTCAAACAGGTGATCGTGCACCCAGCTCTTCAACACCCCTTTGACCTGACTC
This sequence comes from Planctomicrobium piriforme, assembly GCA_945860955.1. Classification (GTDB taxonomy): domain Bacteria; phylum Planctomycetota; class Planctomycetia; order Planctomycetales; family Planctomycetaceae; genus UBA10511. The sequence continues at coordinate 13,078 of CAMATH010000043.1, read as the reverse complement.
TCGATGATCCGCGTGTCGTCGACGATCGACGTGATTTCGTGTTCCCCTTCCTGCACCTGTCCGAACACCTGAATCCGGAATTTCAGCCGCGTTCCCTGCGAGACGATTTCCGGCGCGTCGACGAAGTACAGTCCCTGTTCCGGGGGACTGATCAGGGCGACATTCGCCGGCCGCAACAGAAAATCGAACACTTCGCGCTGGGGGCAGGGAAGGATCAGTTGGGCTTCGAACAAGGCCATAGTGGGCGCGTCTCGAGGAGGGTTGAATGGGACCGCTGGGGGTCAGCCCGGTTGTGCCGGATGGGGTCCGGCAAATCGGGTCTGAATCCTAGCGGCAAGTTTGCCAACATGCGACGATTCGTCCCATCATGTCGTTTTCCTTCGAACTTCTTCCCGCCTGCTGGTTCCTGGTTGGACCGACCGCCACCGGCAAGTCGGCCGCCGCGCTGGTGGTCGCCGAACAGCTTGGTGCGGACATTCTCGCCCTCGACTCCATGACGCTCTACCGCGGCATGGAGATTGGAACGGCCAAACCGAGCGAAATCGACCGCGCCCGTGTTCCGCATCACCTGCTCGATTTGCTCGACCCTTGGGAAGAATACAGCCTCGCCGACTATCTGGCGGCGGCCGAATCGGCGGTGCGACAAGTCCTGTCGCGCGGTCGGGTTCCTTTGTTCGTGGGGGGAGCGGGGCTGTATCTTCGTGGCCTGCTCCGCGGAATGTTCGAAGGTCCGGCAGCCAACTGGGATTTGAGGCGGGAACTGGAAGCATTCGCCAAAAGGAACGGCAACGAGGCGTTACACGCGCGTTTGAGCGCGGTCGACCCGACACTTGCCGCCAAGTTGCCACCGGCCGATGTGCGACGCATCATTCGTGGGCTGGAGGTATTCGAAGCGACGGGTCGGCCACTTTCGGAACAGCAGCAGCAGGGCCCCCGCCCGATTGACGAGCGGCCGGCGGTTGTGCCCTGGCTGAATCCGCCGCGCGAGCGGTTGTACGCGCGCATCGATCAACGTGTCGACGAAATGTTCGCGGCTGGTCTCGTCGACGAGGTCCGGTCAACTGCCACCCGTCCCCGGGGGCTGGGGCGGACCGCAAGGCAGGCTTTGGGTTACCGGGAGATTCTGGACGCGATCGAGGCGGGGGCCTCACCGGAATCGGCGCGGGAATTGATCAAAACCCGCACCCGGCAGTTTTCGAAACGGCAGTGTACGTGGTTTCGCAATCTCGAAGAGTGTCGGCCCATGGAACTGACGGGCAACGAGACGGCTGCGGAGGTCGCGCGCCGATACTTGGAGATTCGCTCTGTCGACCGTGCGGAGTGATAAGCGGCAGTTGCTTCGTTCGCAAAATCGGGTAGCCTGTCTGCCGGAAATGCGGGGAGAGTCACCCCGGAAAAAATCGGAACTCGCCGGCCGCGCGCGTGGTGCGGCTTGGTTCATCAGTCCTTGGGGAGGTGTGCGATGGGAGCGGTGCGCGGTGCGATTGGCGGGGTGATCGCCGGTGCGATCGGAGCAGCCATCTGGGCGGCGATCGCCCACTATGCGAACGCCGAGATTGGCTATGTCGCCTGGGGGATTGGTTTCCTGGTCGGTCTGGGGGTGCGGATGCTGGCAAGCGATTCCGAAGGAGCGACAATGGGCGTAATGGCCGCGGGAATCGCGATTCTGGCGATCGTGGCGGGCAAGTACGCGGCGGCGGGCATGGCGCTCGACAAGGCCTTGCAAGAACACGCTCCCCAAGTGAGCGAAAATGATATGTTCTCCGCGATGGCCGACGAAGTCTGCCAGACTCGAATCAACGCGGGAGAAAAGCTGGTCTTCCCCCCGGGAAAGACGCTGGATAACGCCGAAAATTCGGTGGATTATCCCCCGGGAATCTGGGACGAAGCGGTCCGGAAATGGCAGTCGATTGACCCCGCGACTCGGCAGCAGATGATGCAAGCCCGACAGGAAGAATTGCAGATGCTGACGAAAGTTCTTGGGGGCGCGATGCGCATGCAGGTGTTCAAAGAGAGCTTTGGACCGTTTGATTTGCTGTGGTGCCTGTTGGCCGTCACGACGGCATTCCGGCTCGGTTCGGGTAGTCACGAGGAGTAGACCCAACGCCGCAAACCCCGTTCTGGAACTTTCCAGACGGGGTCTGCGGGCCATCCGCCACAGATGGTGCTTTGCAACGGGCGACACACCCGTTCCAGAGCCTTTCCTTCCCTCTATTTCTTGGCCGCCACCTTAAAGAACACCTTGCATTCAATCGGCTCGGTGGATCCTTCGATGGTGATGTGCAACGTTTCTGTCACCGTCGTCTCGTCGGCAGGGGCCGTCAGCGTGATCGGGACGATCTGCACGACTTTCGCCTCAGCCGGAAGTTTCGATTCCATCGCATTGGCCAGCATCTCATTCTCGATTTTCGCCACCTTGAACGGCTTCTTGCCGCGGACGACGATGTTCTTTGTCACCTGTGCCCCCGGGGCCAGCGTCCCGAAATCGACCACGGTCGGATTCACGGTGAACTCGTCTTCGATGCGGGCGTCGATCATCACCGGAATCTGCGGGTTCCCCGAGTCATCGGTCACCAGCGTAATCTGATCGCGGAAATCTCCCCGCGGCGCGGTCCCCTTCAGCGTCACGAACAAGTCGTAGCTGACCCGGTTGTTCGCTCGATTCGTCTCTTGCAGCCGCACAGCCAAGTGGTTGTTTTTATTCACGATATCGCGAATCTTCCACTCCGGCCTGCCCGCGTAGCTGATGCCGATTTTGCGTTCGACCTCGGCACCTCGCGCGACGCCGCCAAACTCGGCTCCGCCCGGCGTGATCACCACATCCGAGCGGATGTACGCTTTGATGGGAATCCTCACCTCGGCGTACAGCGGTTTGTCAAACACCACCGTCACGCTCGAGTTCTTCTCGTTCAAGAACTTCTTGGTGTCCATCGTGATTTCAATGTACGCCTTCTCAAGACTGGCGAGCGTATCTTTGGAGGGGCGGACGGCGGTACAGCCACAGCTCGTGGTGATCTGCTGGATGTGAACGTCTTCTTTGTAAAGGTTGGTGATCTCGATCCGGTGCCGGGTGTCAGCCCCCCGGGCCACCACGCCAAAATCGTGTTCCAGTGCGCTGAGCATCTTCTCGGCCCAGGGATAGCGCTGCCTCTCGGCCGGAACCTGTGCCGGGAGTGACGTGGCGATTCCCAGGACAAGAACAGCCAGCAGCGACCTGCAAGTGGCTGCGACTCTCATACGACATCCCCCTTCAGCGAGGCGACGCGAGCGATCCACCAGGATCTCTCAGGCTCGCTGACAACAGTGGTGTGGTGACGGGAAACTCCCCCGGCGGACAACGTTCGCCGGGGGGGCATTCCTGGAGTGATGAGCAAGGGTGTGCGTCGCGTGTTGTGCTTCCAGGTCCGCAATCCAGTGTAGCCGCTCGTTGCGCCGAGGAGGAAATTCCTGAGAAAAACCTCGAATTCCTTCACCCGACCTGACGGCTTCTGTGGATTGAATCTCCTGCCGAATCTCAATGGGTCGATCCGATCGTGCCGGCCGGTCACGAATCCGTTTTTCCAGACCAGCCGCTCCATCTTATCTACCCTATGCAGGCTGTCCGGTGAAATCAACGCGTTGATTGCGAGCGACGAAGTCATGTCGTCGATCGCGGCTTGGTACGCAGCTTCAATCAGTGACATCGGCAATCTCCAGCGATAGGATAGACCCCCAAAGCATCCACAATAACCGCGAACTCTCCTGCAGGGACGATCGATGCAGCGACGACAGATTCCAAACGTTGTCCGGTGGGCGTTGGCGCTGTTGCTGCTCGCTGCGGGTGCAAATTCCGCCGAACGCAACGCGACTCCCCTGCCCCGCAGCCAATGGGCGCAGTGGCGCGGCCCTCTGGCGACCGGTGAAGCGCCGGAAGCCGACCCGCCCACCACCTGGAGCGAGACCGAAAACCTCCGCTGGAAGACGCCCATTCCCGGACTCGGGCATGGCAGTCCCGTTGTGTGGAACGATCGGGTATTTCTCACCGCCGCGATCCCCGTCGGCGACGAACTCCCCCCGCGGCACACCCGCGCCAAGGGAGCGCACGACAATATCCCCGTCACTCGCAAGCAGCAGTACGTCGCCCTGGCGATCGATCGCGGCGACGGTCGGATCGTCTGGCAGAAGGTGTTGCGAGAATCGCTGCCGCACGATGGCGGCGGTCATTACACCGGGAGTCTGGCGTCGCAATCCCCCGTGACCGACGGCCAGCACCTGTTCGTCTCGTTCGGCTCCGAAGGGCTCTATTGCCTCGACTGGAATGGCGAACTGGTTTGGGAAAAGGATCTCGGGAAGATGTACCCCGTGCATGGGCACGGCGAAGGAAGTTCGCCCGTCCTGCACGACGGCACGTTGCTCGTCAACTGGGACCACGAACAAAATTCGTTTCTCGTCGCATTCGAAGCAGCCACCGGTAGAGAGAGGTGGCGAGCTCCTCGCGACGAAATCACATCGTGGGGTTCGCCGATCGTCATTGAACACGCCGGTCGGCCGCAGGTGATCGTGAGTGGCACGAAGCGCATTCGCGGCTACGATCTGACGACGGGAAAAGTACTGTGGGAATGTGGCGGTCTCTCGACGAACGTGGTCGCGTCGCCGGTGTATGCCGATGGAATGCTGTTCGCGGGGAGCAGCTACGACACGAAGGCGATGCTGGCAATTCGACTTGACGGGGCACGGGGAGACATTACCGGGACAGACCACGTCGTCTGGTCTCGCAACCGGGCGACTCCGTATGTTCCCTCGCCGCTGCTCTACGGTGGAACGCTCTACTTTCTGCATCACTACCAGGGGGTCTTGATTGGCGTCGATCCACAGTCGGGAGACGATCGCCCGGGGGCGTTTCGTCTGCCAGGAATCACCGACGTTTATTCCTCTCCTGTGGCAGCCGCCGGGCGCATTTACGTGACGGACCGCGAAGGCACGACAGTGGTCTATCGTCACGGTGTGAAGCCAAAATTCCTCGCCGAGAATCGACTCGAAGACCGGTTCAACGCGTCGGCGGCGATTGTCGGTCGAGAGATCTTTCTGCGCGGAGAGAAGTCGCTGTATTGTCTGGGAGAGCCGTAAGGTGTTCGGAACCCACCACACGCTGACGCTGTGCTTTCGGCCGTCGGAGGGAATCCGTGTGAATCCACTTCCGGAATCGACCGCAATCGCTTTTTCTTCTTTTGTTTTAGGTGCGATCCAGTCGAAACAGCGCGGGACGTGGTATCGAACCGATCAACTCACGCGGGTATCGCCAATTGCCGGTTGTTTGACGGAGGGATATATTTCAAGTCATTCCCGACTGGACCGGGGGGCCGAACGTGAAAACCAAACGCCGGCCTCCGTCCCGTTCTCGCTTCCCCCACAACAGAATTGGACGTCCAGAAACGAAGAGTGATGGAAGACCCTGTGACCCTATGGATTGACCAGTTGCGCAACGCCGACGAAGCCGCCGCGCGCCAGGTCTGGGATCACTTCGCCAGTCGCCTTCACGAATTGGCCCGACGGAAACTCCAGCCGAAAACTCGACGAACCTACGACGAAGAAGACGCCGCCCAGAGCGCGTTTCACAGTCTCTGCGCCGGATTCGCAGCCGGTCGGTTTCCCGAACTCCTGGATCGCGACGGGTTGTGGCGATTGATGCTGGTGATTACCTCCCGCAAAGTCGCGCGCCGACATCGACATGATCTGCGCGATCGCCGCGACGTGCGCCGCAATCTGTCGGACTCCATTTTCGATCCCGCCGCCTCAAGCCTGGATGAGGGAGGCGTCGGTTTGCTGGTCTCCCGCGAACCGACTCCCGAATTCGCCGCCGAATGCTTCGAAACGTTTGAATCCCTGCTGCAGACCATCGACGAACCCGAATTGCGGCAGGTGGCCGTGCTGCGGATGGAAGGCTACTCCGATTCCGAAATCGCGGCCCGTCTCGAATGCTCGCGTCGAACGGTGCAGCGACGACTCGAGGTGATTCGCCGACGCTGGAACAGCCTGGAGCCGACCGGTGGATGAAACCCGGCGGTTTAACGTCCTTTCCGACGCCGAACTCCAGGTCGTCCACGCAGCATGCGAAGCGTTCGAGCAGGCGCTGCGCAGTGACACACCGCCCCGTATCGAGGATCACATCGCCGCCGCTTCCAGCGCGATGCGCGATCCTCTGTTTCGCGAACTGCTGGCGATTGAAGTCGAGTTGCGGTCGGCCAATAAACAGTCCCCCTCCATCGCCGAATACCTGGTTCGTTTTCCGGATCGCAGCGACGATATCCACCAGGTGTTCCACGAGATCCTCAAGGAAAACCCAACCAGCGATCCGCCGGGCCGGATCGGCAGATATCGGGTCGAGAAACTCCTCGGCACAGGCGGGTTTGGACGAGTCTATCTGGCGCATGACGATGAGTTGACTCGCCCGGTGGCGATCAAGGTTCCGCATGCGACGCTGGTCTACCGACCGGGCGACGCCCAGCGGTACCTTTCCGAAGCCCGCATGGTGGCGAATCTCGATCACCCCCATGTGGTTTCCGTCTACGACGTCGGCAGTTCCGACGAATTCCCCGTCTACATCGTTTCCAAATACGTCGACGGTCTCAATCTGGCCGAGAGAATTAAGAAATCCCGTTTGTCGCACAGAGTCTCCGCCGAACTGGTGGCGACGGTCGCCGATGCGCTGCACTACGCCCATCGTCAGGGACTCGTGCATCGCGACGTGAAACCGGGGAACATTCTCATCGACCGGCGCGATCAGCCGTTTCTTGTCGACTTTGGCCTGGCTCTGCGTGACCACGATCTCGGAAGCGGACCCCGTTACGCGGGAACTCCGCAATATATGAGCCCCGAACAGGCGCGCGGGGAAGGGCATCGCGTCGACGGCCGGAGCGACGTTTACAGCCTGGGTGTGGTCTTCTACGAGTTGCTGGTGGGACGTCGCACGTTTTCGGGTTCGACGCAGGCGAAGCTGCTGGAACGACTCGCGACGCAGGAACCGAAACCGCCGCGACAGATCGACGATCGTATGCCGCGGGAACTGGAGCGGATCTGTCTGAAAGCCCTGGCACCGCGCGCCAACGAGCGCTATACGACAGCCCGCGACATGGCCGACGATCTGCGGTATTTTCTGGCCTCGGGACAGACAACGCCCGCTCCGTCGCCCGATTCCAATTCGCGATTCTCGTCCGACCTGCCTCCCACCGCGTCGAGCATCGGTTCGAAAACGAGCGTCGACGTTTCCCAGAGTCCGCAGACGGCGATCATTCCCCGGGGACTGCGGGCGTTTGACGAACACGACGCCGATTTCTTCCTGGAGCTGTTGCCCGGTCCGCGTGACCGGACGGGGCTCCCCGACAGCGTCCAATTTTGGACAAAGCGGATTGAGGAAACCGACGTCGACAAGACGTTTTCCGTGGGACTGATCTACGGCCCGTCGGGTTGTGGCAAGTCATCGCTGATCCAGGCCGGGCTGCTCCCCCGACTTTCGACGCACGTGGTCTCGGTTTACGTGGAGTCGACTCTCGGCGACACCGAAACGCGGCTGCTGGCGGGGTTACGAAAACACTGCCCGGACCTGCCGACCGATCTCGATCTGAAAGAGACGCTGGCCAGGTTGCGTCAGGGGTCAGGTCTGCCCGCCGGGAAGAAACTGCTGATTGTGCTCGATCAGTTCGAGCAGTGGCTGCATACCCACAAGGAGTCGCACGGCACAGAACTCGTCCAGGCGTTGCGGCAATGCGACGGTGGCAATGTGCAGTGCATCGTCCTCGTCCGCGACGACTTCTGGTTGGCGGTCAGCCGGTTCATGTGCGAACTGGAAGTTGACCTGGTTCCCGGTCGCAACATCGCGCTGGTGGACTTGTTCGATCTCGATCACGCCCGCAAGATCTTGAATGCGTTTGGGCGGGCGTTCGGCCGGCTGCCGGAAAACGTCAAAGAAAAGTCCAGGGAACAGAGGGACTTCGTAAAACAGGCGATTGGCGGCTTGGCTGAAGAGGGGAAGATCGTCTGCGTGCGTCTGGCCCTGTTCGCAGAGATGATGAAAGGCCGGCCGTGGACACGCGATTCGCTCTCTGAGGTCGGGGGCACCCAGGGAATCGGAGCCACGTTTCTGGAAGAGACATTTTGCGCCCGGACGGCCAATCCCAAACATCGCCGGCATCAACACGGCGCGCGGGGAGTCCTCAAGTCGCTGCTTCCCGAATCGGGGGCGAACATCAAGGGCCGGATGCGGTCGTACCTGGAACTGCTGGCGGCGTCCGGCTATGTCGACCGCACGCAGAATTTCGACGAGCTGATTCGCGTGTTGGATTCCGAAATCCGGCTGATCACGCCGACCGAACACGAGGATTTGGCGGGCGGGTCGACCGTCGCACCGCTCGAACCCCGAGAGAAATACTACCAGCTCACTCACGACTACTTAGTTCCCTCACTGCGCGATTGGCTGACGCGCAAGCAGCGCGAAACCCGCCGGGGACGGGCCGAATTGAGACTGGCCGACCTTTCCGACGTCCGGAACAGCCGGCAGGAATCGAGGCACCTCCCTTCGTTGTGGGAATGGGGCTCGATTCGGCTGCTGACCAAGCGCAAGAACTGGTCGGGTGCCGAGCGGCGATTGATGCGGGCTGCCGACCGGAACCACATTTTTCGCTGGGGGAGCGTGTTGGCCGCGGTTTTGGTGATCGGATTTTTCTTTCAGCAAATGCTGGCATCGGCCGCGCATCGCAACCTGCTAGAACGAATGCAGACCGCGATGCAGGCGATGGAAAACAGCCGAGGAAATGTGGTTCCCCGCGCGATCGACGACCTGGCCGGATTTCCCCGTCGGCCTCTGGCTGACGAGTTGCGAACACGGTTCAACAAGAGTCGGGAAGGGCAGAAGTTGGCGGCGGCGTTCGCGATGGCGTCGTTCGGCACGGTGGAAACGGATTATCTGGTGGGAGAAATTCCCAAAATTCCCGCTCCCGATGTCGCGAATCTGGTCATCGCGCTGGAACACTCTCGGAACACCGCACTGGCGGCGATTCACGAATCCGCCAAGGCGTGCGAATCGAATCAGGACTGGCGGCTGAAACAGCGGATGGCCCTGGTGGCGCTGTACTTGGGTGACGCCTCACTGGCCGAGGAAATGTGTCGCAGCCGCCCCGATCCCGTTCAGCGCAACGTCTTCGTCGAGCTGCTGGCGACATGGCAGGGAGACGCCGTAAAGCTGGCCGGCCTGGCACGAACTCTGACCGATCTCGATCTGCGGTCGGGAGTCTGTCTGGGGCTCGGGGGAACTCCGCCCGAGCAATTGACCGAGGAAGCGAAACAGGCCTGGAATCCCGTACTGGGCGATTGGTTTCAGCAGGATCTCGACAAGACGATGCACAGTGCCACAGGTTGGACACTTCGGAACTGGCAGCTCGAATTACCGACCATCAATCCGTCGAAACAGCCAGATTCCGGACGACAGTGGTTCGTCAATCAGGCCGGAATGACCTTTCTGAAGATTTCCAGGGGGAGCTTTCTGCGTCGCGATTCGATGCCTCCTCCCGATCGCAGGCCTGTACAGAAGGTGACTCTTACGAAATCGTTCTTGATGGCCGATCGAGAATTGTCGCTGGGGCTGTTTCAACGCTTTCTCAGCGACTCGAATTTCCCGGAAGGGGACAAGCCGAAAAACTGGCCCGGCGAAGAGCTAAAAACTCTGCCGCCGCTGGACCATCCCGCGGAACACGTTAACTGGAACGACGCCGCCATGTTCTGCAACTGGCTCAGCCGCCTGGATGGACTGACTCCGTGTTACGCGAGAACCGGTCGAATCTGGCAGAGCCCTTCGGGCGAATTCGAAGAATGGAAGTTGATTCCTGAGTCGGACGGTTATCGCCTGCCAACCGAGGCCGAGTGGGAATTCGCCTGTCGTGCCGGTACGACGACACGGTTTTCTTTCGGCGACGACCAACGGATCGCCGGCCGATTCGCGGTATTTGGAACGGACCACACGGAACCGTGCGGCACCAGGTTGCCCAACTCATGGGGATTGTTCGATGTTCACGGAAACGTGACGGAATGGTGCCAGGATTGGGAGGAGCATTATAGCGCCGATCCTGAAGTGGTCGATCCCACAGGACCGGCGCGGCACAACGAATTGCGGAGGATCGTTCGCGGAGGCTACTTTTTCTGGAGTTACCTCAGCCTGAACTCTGGAGAACGCGATGCGATACCGCACATCGTGCGGAATCAGAGTACGGGCATAAGAGTCGTGCGAACGGTCGCGGATTAACGTAGGCGGAATCGTCCCGATGCCGGCCCCGTTGTGCGCCCGATGAACCCAGCAGGCACTATGGCCATGCACAAGACATTGCGCGCTGCCGCTTAGGGCAAACCGGGGCAACAACGAACCCGACACCGATTTCACCACCGGCAAAGACAAATCTCTCGCCCAATGTCGATGGCTGCCCCCAGTCCGCGTCTCGACCGCCGCACGCACAGCGGGCCGCGCATTTAGAAAATGCGGGCTACGTAGGCGGCATCGTCCCGATGCCGGCCCCGATGTGCGTTCGATGAACCCAGCAGGGACTATGGCCCTGCATTGGACGCCGCGCGCTGCCGCCTCGCACCAAACAGAATCAACACGAAAAGCCAGTGCCATTGCGTTCCCGTGCCCAAACGTATACACTCCCAATCGGAGATACGCGGAGACCCCTGCGATGTTCGAACTGTTCGACCCACAATCCGATTATCGGGTCACCGCTGGCAACCTCCCCCACTGGTACCAGCCGGGCGTCACCTACTTCGTGACCATTCGAACCAACGACTCGATTCCCAAAACGGTCGGGGCGTTTTGGCATCGCAAGCGAGCCGACTGGCTAAATCGACACGGCATTAATCCCTCCACGGCGGATTGGAAGTCGGCGCTGGAGTCTCTGCCTCGCAACCATCAACGCGAATTTCACGATCGGTTCAGTGCCCAGTTCCTGCAGTACCTCGACCGAGGCTACGGCGAGTGCCTGTTCAAAGACCGTGAATTTTCACTACTGGTGGCGAAATCGCTCTTGCACTTTGACGATCAGCGGTACCGGATGGGTGACTTCGTGGTGATGCCCAATCACGTCCATCTGTTGGTTTGCCTATTGGGTGAAACCGATATTGAAAAACAGTGTACGTCCTGGAAGCGGTACACAGCGCGAGAAATCAACCAAAGGCGACGGAACTCCGGACGATTCTGGCAGGAAGAAAGTTTTGACCACATGGTGCGCAGCCTCGATCAGTTCGAGGCGATTCAGCGGTACATCGCGAACAACCCCAGGGAGGCGGGACTGACAGGAACGCAGTTCTTGCATTACCGATATGGCGACGAGGAAACAAAGTCGCGAATACTCGACTCGTAGTCGGTTCGTGGCGAGCCGGCCCCGATGTGCGTCCGATGAACCCAACGGGCACTATGGCCCCGCACAGGACGCCCGAGCGCTGCCGCGTCGGTCGAACCGGTCGACAACGAATTCGACACCGATTTCACCACTGGCAAAGACAAACATCTCGCCCAACGTCGATGGCTGCCCCCAGTACGTCTCTCGACCACCGCACGCACAGCGGACCGCGCATTTAGAAAATGCGGGCTACGTAGGCGGTATCGTCCCGATGCCGGCCCCAATGGTCGCCCGATGAACCCAGCAGGCACTATGGCCATGCACAGGACGCCGCGCGCTGCCGTTTCGGGCAATCGGGTCAACAACGAACCCGACACCGATTTCACCACCGACGAAACCAAATCTCTCAGCCAACGTCGACGGCTGCCCCCAGTACGTTTTTCGGCCACCGCACGCACATCGGGCCGCGCATTTAGAAAATGCGGGCTACGTAGGCGGAATCGTCCCGATGCCGGCCCCGATGTGCGCCCGATGCACCCAGCAGGCACTTTGGCCCTGCACAAGACGCCGGGCGCTGCCGCGTGGGTCGAACAGGCCGACAGCGAATTCGTCGAAGAGGATGGCGATGAGGAGGGCAGGTGCAATGACGACGGCAAAGACAAAGCCGAACATCTCGCCCAATGTCAACGGCTGCCCCCAGTACGTCTCGAGACCGCCGCACGAACAGCGGGCCGCGCATTTGGAAAATGCGGGCTACGTTCTCGCCGCCGAGCCTTCCCAAACGCCACTTCAAAACCAAACCACGCAATTCGAAAAATATCTGGCACAGCGCGCGACGCGAAGGGCATTGGAGGGATAGGGAATCCGTTTTCATTCCCGAACTACGACTCGCGTGACTGACGACTGGTGCCGGCTCTGAAATTCAGGCCGACTGGCACCCCCTGAACCAGACGAATCCGCTGGCCGCCACGTCGATCACCGAGTTCCACCGACCGATTGCCCTGTTCCTGTAGTCCCCCGCGTGGCGACCACCACGCTCGCTCCGTCCATTCAGACACTTCAAAAGAGACACCCCATGATTCTGCGCGCCTGGCTGGAAACATTGCTGTCACGACTGTCGCGTTCCACCCGCCGGAGCGCTGCGGGCCGGCTGCGGCGGACCAGCCACCGGAATCGCATCGGCTTCGCGCAGTACGCGGAGGTTCTGGAAACGCGAACGCTGTTGTCATCGGTTGTCTGGGGTGGGGCGGCGACGACCGGCATGCAGAACTGGGCCACGGCGTCGAACTGGGTCGGGGGCGTGGTCCCCGCCGCGGGTGCCGACGTCCAGATTGGGGCCGCCTACAGCGGTTTGACGATCGTCTCCAGCGCGAACGTCTCGGTGAACAGCATCACCTCGGAAGCCGCGCTGAGCCTGACCGGCGGAACGATGACCATCGCGACGACCCTGCAGGCGAATCACGGTTTGACGCTCGCCGGGGGAACCCTCGCCGGAGGAACATTGAATGCCGGCACTGGTGCGAATGCCGTTGTCGCCACGGCAACCGGGGGGACATTGAACGGCGTCACCGTGAATGCGGACCTGGATCTGACGCAGGTGAACGGCGTGCAACTGACGATCACGAACGGCCTGGCGCTGAACGGGACCGCGTACATCGGGAAGGCCGACGGCTCGACCTATGGGACGTTGTTCTTTGGAGACAACAGCGCCACCGCGCAGA
>CAMATH010000042.1 GCA_945860955.1 Planctomicrobium piriforme | reverse complement strand
AACGGGATTATCCACACACGGGGAGACTTCTCCATCTCACCCCTGTCAATGAATCAATACGCCGTGAAATGCACTTTTAACGAAATGTCCGGTGCCTCGGCGTGGTTGGTCTTGATTTTCACCGTCGCCGGCTCCTCTTCGCGTCGTACGCCGCGAACGCTTCCCGGGGGGATTTCAAACCGAATGGTGTACCGCATTGCGGCCCCCAGTGCTTTCGCCTGCGGATCGAGCGTCACTTTCATTCCTTTCGGATCGGATTCGACATCCAGGAACTTCAATCCCTCTTCCGGCGCGCCCCGGACCAGCATCATCAACGAGAGGGTCTTCCCTTCCGCCGACGAAAAGGTTCCCATCCCGACCACACTTTCGGACGCGATGTACGACGGTCCCATGAACTTCACCGGTCCATCCCGCCTGCCCGTGATGTTCACATCGACGATGTACGGTTCTTCCCCCTCGCTTCCATCCGCCTTACGATCGAACAGACTGGTGTGAATCTTGAGGGGATAACTGAAGGTTCCGACAGCCATCCCCGGTTTGACCTGCACATCAAAACGGTATCCCGACACGCCCTGCAACGATTTCAGGATGTTCTCGTCGGCAGGCTGGGTTTTCACTTCCATCAGATTCTCGTCGTAGGTCAGTTTCACGATGCCGAATTCCTTCAACACGGGCGAGAACAGGAAACCCGACACAATGGAATTCGTCGCCTCGTTGACCTCGCGAATCTCCCAGTTTTCGCTCGGCATCAGAATCAACCGGGGGACGACCATCCCGACGATTTTTAATGTGAACGACTTCTTTTTCGGGTCGTTCGTCCGGATCTCGGCCCCTTTTTCAAACGCGTCGGTTTGCGCGGTCGGCTTCCACCGGAGCGTGATCGTCGCCGACCCGCCGGGGGGGATCAGGTTGTTGTCCACCTCGCTGATCGTGCATTGGCACGTCGTGTTCCCCTTGGCGATCTCCAGGTCGGCTTCCCCTTCATTGCGGATCACAAAGTCGTGGTGGTCTTCCTGTCCGACCTCCATGCGACCGAACTGGTACTCCGTTTCCTCGATGACGACCTTGGGCCAGGGGCCTTTCGCAGAGATCGGGGGGACATAGCTCGCCGACGTCGCCCGCAAAACCTCCGTCTTCTCACCCTTTGCCCCGTGATCCCCGTGATCCGCGTGCACGACCGGGGCGGGGTCGACCGTCTGCGCGCCGCTGGTGATCGTACGCTTCGACGGGGAGGCGGAAGGCTGCGCCACCTGATATCCCTTTAGCATCGTCACGACGCCGTACGTCACACCGATGAACGCCAACACACCCGCCAGGGCCACACCAATCCGCATGTTCCACGCCTCGTCGGCAGACAAACTGACTCAAATTCACTTCTGGGGGGCGGACACTCCGCGCCCCTCAAGACGCTTCACATCCCCCACTACGCACAATTCCCGGTTTGATTCGAAACCAAACTGGAACTTCGCCCCGTATTCTACCGTGAAATTGCGGAATAGTGGTAGGTGAACGCTTCGGCCGTGTCCCCGGGGAATTGCCGTGATTCGCCACAACCTGTTAGTGAAGTGAATGTTGCGTCACTGGAATATCCCCCTAACCCCCCCTGCGGTCGTCGAATTCTTCGACTCGGACTCCCGAGTCCCCCAACCATGCCCCCCCCCGAACCGTCGTTGCGATGAGTTCGCCGTCCCTCGCGCGGACTGGGGATGTCGTCTAACGAGCCGGCGTTTCCGATGCGGCGTTTAAATCTGTCTCCACTCAACTCTGCCGACGGGCGTCCAGACCGCGGCGTCGTAGGAACGCCGTCCGCTACATGTCACGACCATCGGGTTACAAACGTTTTACCCGCAAACCCCCTCCCGGATGATCTAATAAGAGTCACACGACGCTTTCCGGGAGGCCGCTTGGGCTTCCCAGAGACCTGTCGGTTCGCTCAGTTCCTGAATTCCCGCGTCTGGATGCGATCATGGATTTGTCATTTGGAAGGATGTTGTTCTGCCTGGGGGTCGTCGGATTCGCGTCCGTGACGGTTCCCGGCGGGGGCACGGTCAAGGCAGCGGACGCCGTTCGCACAGAAGTCACGTCGCTCCCCAAGCTGCCTCACCCCCTGCACGAGGCGCTCCAGGGACGCGATTTCGAGGGGGCGGTTCAGCAGATCGACGTGCTCCTCAAGACCGATGCAAAGAGCGAGATTCGGGAGTACTCGCTGTACCTCAAGGGCCTCGCCCTGCATCACCTCGATCGGCAGGAACTTGCTTTGGCGAGCTTCGCCGAGCTGGAACAGAAGTTCCCCAAGAGTCCCTGGGTCTCGCGAGCCCGGTTCGGTCGCGCGATGGTTTTCGCCAAGGTGCGGAAATACCAGGAGGCGGCGGAGATCTATAAGACGGAGACAGAACGGCTGCTCTCCGCCGGCCGTCGCGATGAACTGACGGCGATCTACCTCGAATTCGCCGACCGATACTACACGGGCGACCACGTTGTCGGCCCGGGAGTCGAAAAGGTTCCCGCGTATGCGCAGGCGCTGACGTTCTATCAGCAGGCGCTCACCATGCGGCCGAGTCTGCCGACTCAGCAGAAGATTGAACTCCGCATCGCCCGCTGCCAGCAGGAGACGAATCAGTCGCAACAGGCGATTGCCAGTTATGTGCAGTTCTTGATGGTTCATGCCGGTCCGCGGGTGGTCGCGGCGAATCGGGCACCCGCGGAATTCGAAGTCGAAGCGCGTTACCGCTTGGGACAGTCGCAGCTCGCCGCCGGCCAACCTGTCGAAGCCCGGAAGACATGGGAAGACTTCCTGGAGAGTGATTTGGCGAAGAAGTCCGGGGGTGACTTTGCGGCAGACGCGGCGTACCGTTTGGCTCAGACGTTTGGCGCGCCACAGCCGGCCACGGTGGGAGACATGGAGCTGGCCGTCGCGCGACTGGAACGGTTCATCAAAGCGTATCCCGAACACAAGCTCGCCGCTCAGGCCGAGTTTGACATCGCCCGTTGCTTCATCACACATAGCCGATTCGAACAGGCGGTCAATCGCTTGAAGGGGCTGATCGAAAACCCGGCGTACGAGAAAGCGCCGCAGGTCGCTGCCGCCTGGAACCAGTTGGGGGTCTCGTACGCGTCACAGAAAAAGTACGACGAAGCGATCGCCGCCTGGCGGCAGTTTCTCGACCGGTTTCCTTCTGACTCGGGTTGGAGCGACGTCCAGCGGTTGATCATCGATACCGAGTACTCGATGGCCGAGGAACAACGGCGGACCGAACACTACGACATCGCCCGGCAGCAGTGGGAGACGTTTCTGAACAAGTATCCGCTCGACGCGCGGGCGGCACAGATTCTGCTGACGTTTGGTCAGATGAACTACGCGCAGGGGGCGCGGTTGCAAAACCCTCCTCCGCCGGAACGGGCGGACCTCGAGCCGATCGCCGCCGACCCGGCCAAAGCCGCCGAGTTTTTTGAAGCTACCATTGTCGACTTGCAAAAGGTGGTCTCCAAGTATCCCGGGACGTCTCAGGCGTCGGAGGCGGCATTGATGATTGGCCGCACGCTCGAAGAACGGCTGAACCGACTCGCGGAAGCGTTGGAAGCCTACAAAAAAGTCGACGGCCCGCACCAGCAGGAAGCGCAAAAGCACATTGCGCAGTTGACGGCCAAGAAACTGGAGATTGTCACCGAGAAGAAATTCCGCAGCGATGAACAGCCGCGAATCAAAGTGACGACCCGCAATCTTGAAGCGGTGACCGTGAAACTGTACCGCGTCGATCTGGCGGACTATTTCCGCAAGATGCACCTGGCGACGGGGGTCGAATCGCTCGACATCGCGCTCATCGATCCGGACGAAACTCTCGAACACAAAGTCGAAGGGTACGAAAAGTACAAACGGACGGAACAATTCGTCGACATTCCGGTGAAAGGCCCCGGAGTGACCGCGGTGACCGTCAGCAGCGACACAATGGAAGCGACCACCATGGTGGTCGTCAGCGATCTCGATGTGATCGTCAAGAGTTCCCGCAACGAACTGTTCGTCTTCGTGGAGAACCTGCTGAAGGGGCAGCCCGCGGCGGGGGTGAAGCTGCTGGTCAGCGACGGCTCCAAGCTGCTGGCGGAGCTGGAAACCGGCGACCAGGGGGTCGTTCAGAAGTCGCTCGCCGAGCTGAAGACGATCTCCGATCTGCGGGTTTTCGCAATTCAGGAAGGGCACACCGCGTCGAGCGTTCTCAGTCTCGATGGCTTGAATTTCGCTGTCGGACTGTCACCCAAGGGATATCTCTACACCGACCGACCGGCGTATCGCGCGGGTCAGTTTGTGCAGCTCAAGGGAATCATCCGCTGGGTGGAAGAGGACCGCTTCACATACAAGGTGGGGGAGAAATATCAGCTCGACATTTATGACGCCCGGGGCCGGGTTGTGCATTCGCAGGCGGTCGCGCTGGGCGAATTCGGCACACTCGCCGCGCGGTTTCTACTGCCCGGCACCTCCCCGCAGGGAGCGTATCGAGTGCATGTTCACCAGCCGGGCCGGTCGCAATCGTATGAGACGACATTCCTGGTCCACGACTACCAGTTGGAACCAGTGCAGTTCACCGTCGACGTTCCCGAGCGGGTCGTCTATCGCGGCGAAAAGGTGAAAGGGAAATTCACGATCAAATACCACTATGGCACGCCGATCGTCGGTCGTGAGATTCAGTATCGACTCGCCGAAGATCGCCTATACACGGCGGTGACTGACGACAAGGGGGAAGTCGCGTTCGAACTCGACACCCAGCAATACAGTGAATCGCGACCGTTGGTTCTGGCGGGTCTGTTCCCCGAGCGGAACCTCGAAACGTCGGCCCAGGTGTTTCTGGCGACCCGCGGTTTTGAGATTGATGTCAGTCTGTTGCGGAGCGTTTACCTGGCCGACGAGAAATTCGATGTCACGTTGGCCGTCAACAGCCCGGCGGGAAAGCCGGTCGCGACGGAGTTAAAGTTGCAGGTGTTCGAATACCTGCCGGCAGCCCGGGGATTGCCTTCGGGTGAGAGATTGATCTCAACGTTCGAAACCAAGACCGACGAGAAAGAAGGCAAAGGACGGCAGGCGGTGTCGATTGAACGGGCCGGGCGGTACCTGGTGCGGGCGACCGGCAAAGACCGCTTCGGGAACGAGATCAGCGGCCAGATTCCCGTGCTGATCTCTGGAAAGGATGATCAAGTGCGTCTGCGAATTCTCGCCGACTCGCATCATTACCGTGTGGGCGAAAAGGGAACCGTGCAGGTTCACTGGCGCGACAAGCCGGCCCTTGCCCTCGTGACGTTTGAGGGGGCGAACATTCTGGGTTACCGCCTGGTGAATCTGGAAACCGGTCCCAACGCGCTGGAAATTCCCTTCGAAGAAAAACTCGCCCCCAATTTCGAACTGTCGGTGACGGTGATGGAAGGGGGAAAATTCCACGAGGCACGCAGCGAATTCCGCGTCGCCCGGGACTTGAAAGTCCGCATCACCCCATCGGCGACGACGCTCAATCCGGGAGATCCGCTGTCGGTCGACATTGAAGTCACCGATGCGGCGGGAAACCCGGTCAGCACCGAATTGTCGTTGGCGATCGTGCAGAAGAACCTGTTGCAACTGTTCGGCAGACAAGGAGGTTCGATCGACGCGTTCTTCAGTGCCGATCGTCGCCAGATCTCGTTGCGCACGACCACCAGTTGCGTCTTTCGTTACCAGCCGCCTACGCGACCGATCAATCTGTTCTTGCTGGGTGAAGAAGAACGTCAGCGAATTCTGGCCGCCGAGGCGCAAGCCCACACGGTTGCCGAGCAGGTGTTGTCGCTTCAGCTCGCTCAGACGCAGTCGGTCGATTTCGTGGATTCGAATGGGGATGGGAATGGAACCGTCGAGCGATTCGAACTTTATTCCGACGCCAACGTGAACTTGGACGATGTCGTCTCGTTCTCGGTAAACACCGAAAACGCTGGCAATCTCCCGCTGGGGTGGGCTGACCAGACGTTGAACGGAATTGTGGACGGAACGCCCCTCGGAATCCTTGGGCCGGCACAGAAAGACCAGCTCTCGCAACAGGCGGCGAATTTCAATTTCCAGCGACAGTCGACCTGGACCGAACTGGGATCGAATCGACTGAATCGACGGAACCCGCGATACAGAATGAATGCCCCCGGCTCCATGGTGAACGGACCGGGGGTGGGGCAGATGGGAGGGCCGCAATCGATGAATCCCATGCGGAATGTCGTGATCGCGAATGGGACGTGGGCAGCCAAACCCGGATCGCAGGTTTTCCTGGGCAAGGAATCGGAGGTCATGGCCGCCAACAGCGCGTCGTATTTCGCGCTCAACGATTCGATCCATGGAAATTCCAACTGGTACCGCATCAATCCCGAGTTCCTGAATTCCGGGATCGTCCTGTACCGCAACAGCCCCACCGCGAAGTCGGCGAATTCCAATCGGTTGTTCACCGACCTGTCGCGGAACAACGTCCCGCTTTGGGGCGTCAATCCGAACGGTGAGTATCAGGTTCTTAATCGGTTGTCCGTGGCCACTCTGGCGAAACTCGCCGCCGAGGGGATGGAGATCGTTCCGACTGCCCCCTCCGCCGAGACTGCGTACTGGAACCCGACGATCCTGACGGACAACGACGGGAAAGCGAAACTGACGTTGCGACTTCCCGACCAGTCGACCGCCTGGACACTCCTGGCACAGGGAATCACTCGCGATTCTCAGGCGGGACAGGCGGAAGCCGAGGTGGTGACCCGCAAGGAACTCTTCGCCGAGATTCGCCTCCCGTTGGGATTCACGGTCGGAGACAAGGCCGACGTTCCTGTGGAAGTGCATCATCCGGTGGCGCTCACGGAACAGGTCGAAGTGAAATTCAAAGCGGTGTTCGGCGAAAAGACGACCGAATACAAGCGGATGATCACCGCGGACAAACCGGGAATCACCGAGATCGCCTTTCCACTCGACATTGGAGCGGGCGAGTCGGCCGAGATCACCGTGACCCTGGCCGCTGGCGAGCGGCAGGACCGCGTCGAGCGATCGGTCCCGGTTCTCGATTACGGCCTGCCGGTCTACGCGACCGCGAGTGGTTCGTCGACGCAAAACACGTCGTTTCCGATCCAGTTTCCCGCCGGCCTCACAGCGTTGCGTCCGCAACTCGAACTGGTGATCGGTCCCAGCATTCATCGCGGTCTGCTGGACACCGTTCTGGGAAGCACGGTCTCTCTGTACGAACGCCGACTGGCGCAACCTGCTGCCGACCTCGAACGGGCCGTTTCCGACTGTGTGGGTGGAGTCGCGGTTCTTAAGTTGATTGGAGCGAGTCGCACGACCGATTCTCCCGAGGCGCAGTCTCTCGCCGGCAAGATCCAGGTGTCGATTTCCCGCCTGGTCTCGGCTCAGCGGGACGACGGCGGCTGGAGCTGGTCGGGACGCCCCACGACCGAACGGTCGGACCGGTATCTCTCGAGCCGGGCTATGTGGGCTCTGTCGGCCGCCCGTAAAGCCGGTTTCGCCGTCCCGGCGGCGACTTTCGACAAGGGGGTTCAGCATTTGCAGTCGGCGTTCGCGTCGGCTGACGAAGGAGATCTCGAAGGCAAGGCGATTGTGTTGCACGGCCTGGCGGAAGCGGGATCAGCCGACTTCGCGCATGCCAATCGCCTGCACCGCAGTCGGCAGTCGCTGACCGCATCGGGACTCGTGCATCTGGCACTCACGTTCCAACGTCTCGACAAGCCCGAGTTCGCCCAGGAAGTTCTCACTCTGGCGAAAACGAAAATCCCCTCCAAGCCGGTCCCCACCAAGGGGGAGATCGATGTCGCGATGCGCGGCTGCATTCCCTGGATGCAATCGGGAGTCGAATTACGGGCGCTGTACCTGCTGGCTTTGTCGACCGCGGAACCGGCCGCCGCTCAAAATGCCGAGGTCGCCGACTGGCTGATGTCTGCCCGCGTCGGTTCCCGCTGGACTCCTGAAAAGGCGAATGCCCCCGCGATCGCCGCTCTCGCCGAATGGTTCGGCCGTGGCAAGTTGCTCAATGAAAAGTACACCCTGTCGATTTTCGCGAACGACCGTCTGGTCGAGAAGATCGCGATTGACCCCTCGATCGAACCGAGCCGGGTGGTGGCGGTGCCGGCCAAACTGCTGGTCACCGACAAGCCCCAAAAGATCAACCTGGATATCGAAGGACGGGGAACCTTTAGCTACAGCGCCGTGCTGACCGGTTTTGTCCCCGCTGATAAGATTCGCCAGACGACACAGGAGTTCGCGTTCAATCGCCTGTACGCACCCGCACCCCGGATGCTCGATGGACAGGAAATTCCTCGCGGATTCAGCAACCTCACTGGACAGGTCAAGACGTTCCACAATCCGCTGACGCAACTGCCGATCGGCGAACGGGGCGAGATTTCGATTTCGATCTGGCGTCGTGAGGTGAAGGGAGTCGCCAACGAACAGCTCGACTACCTGATCTACACCGAGCCGATCCCCGCGGGGGCGGTCGTGGTTCCCGAATCGATTCAAGGAACATTCGACCGCTACGAAATCGTTCCGGGCGCGATCAACTTTTACCTGGGAGATCGCCCGTACCCCGGCTCAATCAAGTTCGCGATCGCGGGCGTGCTGCCGGGTTCGTATCACTGTGCCCCGTCAGTATTGCGGAGCTTCTACCAGCCCGAGCGGATCGCCGTCGCGAAGGATTTGCCGCTGGACGTGTTGCCCCGCGGAGTCGCGTCGAAGGATGAATACCGTCTCACGCCGATGGAGTTGTTTGAGTTCGGAAAACGTTACGTCGCCAAAGGTGAGTTCGACAAGGCGGACGAACACTTGCAGCCGCTCTTCCGTGATTACCGCATGACCGACCAGTACCAGACCGAACTGGTGAAGATGCTGTTTCAGGTCGCGCTCGCCCGGAACGATCATCAAGGGATCGTGCAGTTCTTCGAAATCATCAAAGAGAAGTTCCCCGACTTCGAGGTGCCGTTCGAGTCGATCCTGAAGGTGGCGCGATCGTACATTCAGCTTGGCGAGTACGAACGGGGCTACCTGGTTTACCGGGCGACGGCGGAAGCGAGTTTCCTACGGGAAAATCAGATCGCCGGCTTCCTCGACGGTCAGGGGGAATTCCTGAGATCGGTCCAGGTGGTCGAACGGCTGCTGCGTGAATACCCGCCAGAGGGATACGTGGCCACCGCGACGTACGCCTTGGCCCAGGAGATCCAGGGAAAGGCGGCGGAGGCGGCGACTCAGCCCAAATTGAAGGCCGCTGGTGTGACGCGGGTCGATCTGGTGGTCGCCGCCGTTCAGATGCTCGATCACTTCCTCACAAACTGGCCCAGCGATCCGGCCGCCGACCAGGTCGCGTTCGCCATGGCCAATGCCTATCTCGAACTCGAACAGTACAAGCCGGCGATTGACCGTTGCACAAAGTTCGCCGAGCGCTATCCCGAGAGCAAGCTGCTCGACAGCTTCTGGTACGTGATCGGATTCTGCCAGTTCGCCGAAGGTCGGCACGAAGAGGCTCTGGCGACCTGCAAGAAAGTCGCCGAGTACAAGCGGATCGACGCGGTGACAGGAGTCGCAGTGGCGGCGGCGAACAAGAACCCCGCGATCTACATCATGGGTCAGGTGTACCACAGTCTCGGCAGGCCGGCCGAGGCGATTGTGGAATACGAACGAGTCCGCGACGAATTCCCCGACGCGCGGGAGTCGATCGACTTCTTCCTCCACAAACAGATCTCGCTGCCGGAGGTCACAACAGTGAAGCCGGGCGAACCGGCGAGGGCGACCCTGAAGTTCCGCAATGTGAAGGGGGCTTCGGTGAAGGTCTACCGGATTGACTTGTTGAAGTTCAGTCTGTTGCAGCGAAACCTCAGCAAGATCACAGCGATCAATCTCGCTGGAATCCGTCCGTACCACGAACAGGAAGTCGAACTCGGTAACGGTCACGACTACCGCGATCGGGAACGGGAACTGGAGATGCCCCTCAGCGATGAAGGGGCGTATCTGGTGGTCGCGCAGGGAGAGAACCTCTACACCAGCGGCCTGGTGCTGGTCTCGCCCCTGGTGCTGGAGATTCAGGAAGACGCCACTGCCGGCCGGGTTCGGGTGACGGTGAAAGACACGGTCGCCGACCGGTACGCCCACAAGATTCACGTCAAGGTGATCGGCAGTCGAAATGAGAAGTTCATTTCGGGAGAGACCGACTTGCGAGGGCTGTTTGTCGCGGATGGAATTCTGGGAACGAGTACGGTGATCGCGAAGATTGATTCGAATCGCTACGCGTTCTTCCGCGGCAAGCAGTCGCTGGGAGCGCCTGAGAAGCCTGTCGAATCGGCACCGGCGGGACAACCGCCCGCGCCCAACGCCCCGGGCGGGAATTCGATTCTGTTGAAGAACCTGAACGATTCGAATAACACCTGGCAGCAGGAACAGCGGATGAACTACCGCAATTTGCTGGAAAACAAGGACTCGGGGGTGAAGGCGAAGAAGGCGTATTAGGCCGCGGCCTTGATTGCGCTAGCCGATTCTGCTCGCCAACACGGCGACTGCGGATGTCGCGTGGCAGGTGTGATTGAGGGAGGGTAGCGTGGATTTGAATCCACGTTACCCTCCCGTCCTGCCTTGATTGGTCCAACCGAGTCGCGGAAAATACAGCTTCACGAGGATTTTGTTCCCTGGAGACTCCCTATGATCGTGATTGACGCCGTTGTGCGAAATGGTCGAATTGAGACGGATACGCCTCTGAATTTGCCTGACGGTACGGCCCTCAAGGTGTCGCTCGTGACTGAAAATGACGATTCGGTGGATGGCTGGGACAATTCACCCGCCGGAATTGAGGCATGGTTGAACTGGTACGCTACACTTCAACCCCTGATTTTCACCGAAACGGAACGTGCGACACTGGAAGCCGAGCGGAGCATTCGTCGGGAAAGGGAAAAGGCCAATTTTGGCGATTACGCGGAGAAACTCGCGAAGGACTGGAATTGACACGGTATCTCTTGGATTCCAACGCGGTGACTGCCCTGATCCGTGGTCGCGCACCATTTTCCCGACACGTGATGGACGCTCGGCGCAGTGGAGCCCGGATTGGGACATGCGAACCTGTCATTGCCGAATTGTTCTTTGGACTGCAATTCAGCGCGAGCCGCGAAGAAAACACGGCTCGACTTCGCAGAACGTTGCTTGGGATCAGATGCTGGCCCTTCGATCGCCGTGCCGCCGAAATGTTTGGGGTCGTGGCGGCGGAATTGCGTCGAAGCGGCCGTCCGATGCAAACTGTGGATATCATGTTGGCGGCTGTGGCCTTATCCCTCGGAAATTGCGTTGTGGTGACAACCGATAGCGACCTGCTTGCCGTCCCAGGCTTGGTTGTAAAAAACTGGGAATTGGTGTAGCCGCGCCAATTCCGGTTCAATGGTTCCTCGTTGGAATTCGTAGGGCATTTGCGTTCGAACGGTGGAACTCACGTAGGGGTTTTCGCCGAGCGCACAGGCGCACGCGAAGTTTTTGCCATTCTGCCGAGTATGAGTTCTACCGAATTCGACCCACATTTTTGGGGCACAAGTCCTGTCATTCGCTAATCTCAGTGACCCGGTTTCCCCCAATCCACCGCCTGACCGCCCGAGCGCTTCCCGCCTCTGGCGTGATTTGGATAGACTCCCGCCTTCGCTCAATTCCCAGCCTGAACGCGGAGAACCGGCGTCATGCCCGAAGCCACATTGACGGTCGCAATTTCCGACCTCCACGAATTCGTTGTCGCCACCCTGCGTGGAACCGGACTTCCGGAGACGGATTCTCGTGTCACCGCCGACGCGCTGGTCGAGACGGATGCCATGGGGGTGTTCACCCATGGCACCAAACTGCTGTCCGGCTATTTGCGGAAATTGCGCGGTGGAGGGTACGGTCCGGGAGCGCGGCCCAGGATCGAGCGACAAGGCCCTGGCTGGGCCGTGATCGACGGCGAGTCCGCGCTCGGCCAGGTGGGAGGCTGTTTCGCCATTGAGACCGCGCTGGAAAAAGCCCGAAACACCGGAATCGCCTATGTTGGATTGAGAAACACCGGGCACATCGGGGCGGCAGGCTACTACGCCTCCCTCGCCGCCCGACAGGGAATGATCGCCATGGTCACGGGGAACGACATCCCCAGTGTCGCCGCCCCCGGTTCGCGCGGGGCGGTCTTGGGGAGCAACCCCATCGCCTACGGCATTCCGCTCTTGAATGGCGACCCCATCCTGCTCGACATGGCGACGGCGGCGGTCGCGGGAGGCAAGGTCTACGCGGCCCATCAGCGAGGAGAAGAGATTCCTCCCACCTGGCTGATTGGCCCCGATGGTCTCCCAACAACCGACGGCAGTCTCTACCCGCATCAGGCGTCGCTGGCCCCGATGGCCGGGCACAAAGGCTATGGATTCGGCCTGTGGTGCGAGATCCTCTCGGCCATTCTCCCCGGCGGAAACATGACCTGGCAGGTCGGGAGCTGGATGTTTGACGATCCATCGCGCCCCTCCTGGCACAACGCGTCGTTCGTCGCGATCAATGTGGCGGCTATGACGTCGCCCACCGAATTCGAATCGCGGCTGAGACGACTGATCGACGAAATCCATGCGGCGAAAACGGCCGAGGGCATCGAGCGCGTGCTGCTCCCCGGCGAACGCGAATGGGCCGCCCGGCGAAACGCGATCGCATCGGGTATTCCGCTCCCCGCCGACGTGGTCGCGAAGCTCCGAACCGTCGCCGACGAGTCGGGGATCCGCCCCAAATGGCTGTTCACCTAATTTCGTCTCTGAAATCGAAAAAACGGGGTTCGTTGCCACCGAATCTTACGTTACCCGCGTTGAAGATCTCTCCCCGTGGGCGGCGTCAGATTTCGACGGACCCAATCTCTCACGGCGGCCGCCGTGGTCATTTGTGAGATCATTTCCCCCAATTCCCGAACGCCCCGCACCGAAATATGGCGAATCGCATGCAGCACCGCCTTGTAGCTGCTCTGGGAAACGCTCAAACGACGCAGGCCGAGTGAAAGTAGCAGCCCCGTCAGGCGTGGATCGCCCGCCAATTCGCCACAGATGGTGACCGGCTTTCCCGCGTCGCGTGCGGCGGTCACGACGTCCGCCAGCAGTCGCAAGACGGCTGGCTGCATCGCGTCGTGATAGCGTTCAACATACTCGTCATCTCGATCAGCCGCGAGCAGGTATTGTGTCAAATCGTTGAGTCCGACCGAAATCGAGTCGACGTGCGGCAACAAATCGCGAATCATGAGCGCGGCGGCGGGCACCTCGATCATCGCCCCCAATCGAAAGGGAAGTAGTGAGCGCTCGGCACAACCCACAATTCGGCACAACCGGTCCGTCGTTTCATTCAGCGTGTCGAGGGAGTCGAGCATTGGAACCAGCACGGTCAGCGGGCGCTCACGCCCCAGACGCGCCAACGCCCGGACTTGGGGTTGCAGGATGTCGTCGCGTTGCAACAACAGTCGAATCCCCCGCAGGCCCAGACTGGGATTCCGGTTGATCGGAATTTCCGAATACGGAGGGCACTTGTCGGCGCCGAAATCGACGAGCCGAATGTGCAGTTCGGCATCACCGACCGCCTCGCCCACTTCCCGGTAGACTTCGTAACTCTCCTCCTCGGTCGGCCAGCCCGCGCAGGTCATGTAGTAGAACTCGGTCCGGAACAGTCCGACACCATCTGTCCCCAAAGTCTGGACCTGCCACGCCTCACTCGGATCACTGATATTCAGCATCAGACGGACAGTGACACCATCCGGCGTCACCGCAGGCTCAGGTCGGAAATCGTCCTCCTCAGTCGCGACGTCGGGTGATTCCACCGTCGGAGCCTGGTCGCGCTCGGCGGCGGTCAGATCCACAAAGACGCGATTTCCGGAGGCATCGACGATCGCCTCGACATTGTCGGCGATTTGAACGCAGGGGTCATGAACGCCGGCAACCAGCGGGATCCCCAGACTGCGCGCCAGAATCGCGGTGTGCGATTTGGGACCGCACGAATCGACCACCACTCCCACAATTCCCTGGCGGGCGAAACGGACCAGTTGCGAAGGGGTCAGACTGGCGGCGACAATCACCCGTCCACCGTCCGCGATCACTTCGTTTTCACGCAGAGACGATCGCAGACAATGCACCACCCGCCGGCCAATATCCAGCACGTCTGCCGCCTTGTCGTGCAGTAGGGCCACGGGTTGCGCCATGAACGACGCATGCAGTTCCGTCACGACCTCGGCGACTCCCGCCTCGGCCGACAGATATCCCGCCTGAATGACCCGTTCGATCCGTCCAGAAAACTGGGGGTCACGCAACAGCGCTGTATGCGAGGCGAAGATCGCCGCCTCGGCCGCGTTCACGCGTCCCGAGAGGTGCCGCTGCACCCGATCGAGTTCCACCGTCGCGCGGGCGATCGCCGCCCGCAGGCGTTCGATTTCGACGTTTGGCGGATTGGCCGCCGGCACGGCCAGCGCGGCAGCGATCATCGCGCGGGTGTCGATCACCTGTGTGAGACCGCGTCCCACTCCCTGGCTCAGCCCCTTACCGTTCAGAATCATGCGTCACTCACGCACTCGTTTGAGAATCCGATGATTACCGGTATCGACGATGAACAGCGTACCGGCGGCATCAAAACAGACACCATGCGGATGAAAGAGTTCGGCCTGTTCCGGAGGGCCACCCAAACCCTCGGTCCCCTGTTTTCCCGTCCCGGCGACCCGCTCGATTCTTCCCGTGGCCGGCAAGTACCGCCGAATAAGGTGATTGTCGGTGTCCGCGATCAGAACGTTGCCATCCACTTCCAAACACAAATGCTTGGGGCCGCGCAAGGTTGCCTGCAGCGCGGGGCCACCGTCCCCAGTGCCTCCTGGCATTCCCGTTCCCACGACGGTGCGAATTTTTCCGCGCGGGTCGACAACCCGCAGCGCATGCCCCCCGCGCTCCAGCACGTAGACATTCCCGTCGCGGTCGGCGGCCGCGGCGCGGGGATCGACCAGCGGACTGGTGACGGCGTTGGCACCGTCGGAAGGCACCCCCTTCTGGCCGTTACCCGCGATCAGATGGACGACCCCCGTCCGCATGTCGACGCCCCGGATCCGCTTGTTTTCGAGATCGGTCACAATCAACGTCTGGTAGTCGGGAGTGAACGCGACACAATAGACGCCGTTGAACTGCGCCTCTTTCGCCGGCCCTCCGTCGCCGGCATAACCTTTGGTTCCAGTCCCCGCAAACGCCTCGACTTTTCCCGTGCGGGGATCGAGCTTTCGCACGCGATGGTTGAGCGTGTCGGCGATGTACAACACCCCATCGGGTGCGATCGCCAGTGTGTGCATCGAGTGAAAGACCGCGTCGTTGGCCGGTCCCCCATCCCCCGAATCTCCCTTCGCCCCCGTTCCGCCAATGGTGGTGAAGCGTCCTTGCGTGTCGACTCGATGAACGTGGCCTCCCTCGAGTTCCACGATGAACATCGTTCCTTCACGATCGAAATCGACGCCGAACGGCGCGGTCATCTTGGCGCTGACTGCGGGAATACCGGTTCCGACGGTACCGCCGCTTGCGACGTGAACCAGCTTGTCGGCCCAGGCACCGGTCGCCCCCGCAACCAGCACAATCCAGCCGGCCAGCAGGCAGTTTCGCAGCATCGCACGACGAACTCGCAGAGCAATCATCTCGTGTGGTTCCTGATTTCCCAGAGGGGGTCGACCGGTCAGTCGACGTACTGAAACTCGCTCACATTCACCAGCGCCAGGCAAAGTTCGACCAGCGCGGCGGCATCATACCGATCGACGCCCGCCGGTAGCGGTGCTGGCATGGCAAATTCCGCGCCGGAACTTGACTCGGCCCGTTTTCGCGCGGCTTCTCGATCGAGGAATTCAACCGCCGCCTGCGACTCTTCCGCAGTGGGATGTGTCTTGCCGAGCAGCGACTGAAACGCGCCGTTGGCCAGCACCTCGCGAGACGATCCGCCCCGCGAAAGAAGACGCCCCGCACAGTGTTTCGCGGTCTCCAGCGACAGTTCAGCATTCAGCATCACCAAGGACTGCGGCGCGATTGTCGACCGTCCCCGTTGCGGGCAGCTCGCGTTTGTATCGGGCCGGTCGAATGCCTCAAACAGGGGGTAGCGCAGATTCCTGCGGACGAACAGATAGATACTGCGTCGGCGATGGTCTTCCAGGCGAGGACTCGTCTTCCACTGATTCGCCAGCAACGTCTGCACCACCTCGGGTGGAAGTGGCGGACGAACCCCCTGCCCTCCCCGTTCGGAACACAATTCCCTCGAAACAGCGAGCAGCGCATCGCGAATCTCTTCGCCATCGAGCCGACGTCGGCGAAAGCGGGTCAGCAGTCGATTGGCGGGATCGCGGGTGACCGAGTTGTTCCATTCCTTGTACACGCTGGTCAGTTCGGACTCATTCGTGTCCGACTGGGGTGGCAGGCTCGCCTGTCGCCATGTCGCCGAATTCAACATCAGGCGATGCAGTCGCTTCAGACTCCAGCCCTCGCGCAGAAACTCGTCCGCCAGCCAGTCGAGCAACTCGGGATGCGAGGGATCTGCGCCGAATTTGCCGAAATCGCTGGGAGTTGCGACCAGTCCGACGCCGAAATGATGTTGCCAGACCCGATTGACCAGCACGCGAGTGGTGAGGGGATTCTGGGGACTTGTGATCCAGTTCGCCAACTGGATCCGTCGCCGGGTTGTCGTGTGGTCCTGGGTCGGTGGGTCGACCCGGGATGCCCCCGTTGACACGACGCGCAGCCAGCCCGCGTCGGTTTCCGGCCCGGGTCGCCGAAAGTCTCCCCGCAGGTAAAGTCGGCCCGGGGACGATTCCGGACTGAATTCTCGCACGATGCGTCCGAAGGGACGGGCCTCGCTGTCCGTCGCGGACCGGGGGGGAAGCGGGTGGTCGCGGAAAATCTCCATCGGCTCAAAACAGGCCCGCAGCCGATAGAAATCGAACTGGCTGATCGGGTCGTATTTGTGGTCATGACACGCCGCGCACCCGACCTGCAAACCGAGTAACGCGGCCCCGACCGTCCCGGTGAGGTCGTTGAGGAAGTGGTGCCGTCGTTCCTCTTGCAGATTGATGTCGGGCATGTCGGGACCGCACAGCAGAAACCCGGTGGCGATCGCCGCCTCGGGATCGTCGGGCGACAACTCATCACCCGCCAGTTGCCTCCGCACGAACTCGTCGTACGGAAGATCCGCATTCAGCGCCGAAATCACCCAGTCGCGGTACCGCCAGGCGTGCGGACGTTCGAGGTCGTGCTCAAAGCCGTCCGTCTCTGCGAACCGCGCCAGGTCCAGCCAGTGTTGCGCCCAGCGTTCACCATAGGCGGGAGAGGCGAGGAACCGGTCGACCAAGCGTTCGAACGCGTCGGGTGCGGGGTCGTGGAGGAATTGTTCAATCTCAAGCGAATTGGGCGGCAGTCCCGTGAGATCAAAACTGAGTCGACGGATCAACGTCCGGCGATCGGCTTCCGGAGCGGGATGGACCGCATCCCGTTCTTGAGCCGCCAACACAAAGCGATCAATCGGCGTGCGACACCACTCGGCGGCGCGGACGTCGGGAATCGCGGGGCGTTTCACCGGTCGAAACGCCCAATGATCACGGTCGCTGGCCGTGATGGAAGGCTCGTCGACGGTTGGCGGCGGTTCTTCGCCCCGCAAAAGCGCGCCCGCCAGCAGCGCCGAGAGGAATACCGCCAGGGTTCTCCAGCGGCGAATCATGCCAACACCTCGGTGACGACTCGGCCACTCACTTCGGTCAGGCGCTCATCGCGACCATTGTGAAAATACGTCAACCGTTCGTGATCGAAGCCCAATAGATGCAGGATCGTGGCATGCAGGTCATGGACGTGAACCTTGTTCTCGGCCGCCCGCAGCCCGACAGGATCGGTCGCACCGTACGCGAAACCGGGTTTCACTCCCGCCCCCGCCAGCCAGACCGAATACCCCCAGGGATTGTGGTCGCGGCCCACCCCCTGTTCGCTCATCGGCATGCGCCCAAACTCCCCGCCCCAGATGACGAGAGTCTCGTCGAGCAACCCCCGGCGTTTCAGATCGCGAAGCAGCCCCGCGACCGGAAGATCGGTCTTCCGACACATATCGGTGTGGTTCTTGAGAACATCGTTGTGTGCGTCCCAGCCGTCCGTTCCTCCCGAGTACAACTGCACGAATCGGATTCCGTGTTCAATCATCCGACGGGCGAGCAGACAGCGGGTGCCAAATTCGTCGGTCGCGGGATTCCCAATCCCATAGAGCGCCTGCGTTTCCGCTGTTTCCTCCTGCAAATCGACGACCCGTGGCGCGGCCGACTGCATCCGAAACGCGAGTTCCCCTGCTTCGATTCGTGCGCTCAGTTCGCCGTCAAATTCCCGATCGGCCAAGTGCCGCTGATTGAGTGTGTGGACCAGATCCAGCATCGCCCGCTGTGAACCGGCGTCGATTCCGGGCTGCGGTTTCAAATAGAGCAAAGGCGCTTTGCCCGGACGGACCGTTGTCCCCTGATAGGCCGCCGGGAGATAGCCCGCACCCCAGGCGGGGGGACCTCCTTTGACTGCCCCGGCGGGATCAGGGAGTACCACGAACGAGGGGAGATCCTGACTTTCGTTTCCGAGACCATACGCGACCCAGCTTCCCACACTGGGCCGTCCCATGAGAATGCTGCCCGTGTTCATCTGGTAGACCGATTGCGGGTGATTCACGCTATCGCCGTGGCAGCTTCGAATCACACACAGGTCGTCGGCGCAGGTGGCGATTTCGGGAAGGAGATCGCTGATCTCCAACCCCGACTCGCCCCGGGGACGAAAGGGAGCCACCGGTCCCAACAGCGGATTCGCCGCCACTTTGCGACGAGTCATCACCGGCCCCAGACTCTCGGGCAGTGGTTCCCCCGCGTATTTCACAAGATCGGGCTTGGGGTCAAATAAGTCGACATGACTGGGACCGCCGTGCATAAACAGCCAGATCACCCGTTTCGCCCGGGGGGCAAAGTGGGGAGTTCGGGGCCACTGAGGCGACGGATCCCCCCTGCCCTGCCCCGCAGCGAACGCTTGGCGAGTCGTGTCGCCGCACATCGCCGCCAAGGCGACCGCCCCAAAGCCCCCCCCCGATTCGACCAGGAACCGACGCCGCGAAACCGCCGGCTCGACCGGTGGACACTTTCGCGAATCACAAGGGAACAGGGCCATGGAAATGTCGCCGCGTCGCGGAGGCGGAATCGTTGGTTACGAACCTTCATTGTACCAGATTTGAGACCGGGAGGGCAGTCGTGCCGACCGGACTTTTCCGGGGTTCGGATGGTACGAAAGAATCGGGAATACTATCCTAGCGCATCTGCGTCATCCGATCCCGCCGCCCCAAATCTCCCCGACTGCTGCATGCCACTCGACTATATCCTCTCCGTCGTACAGATCATTCTGATTGACATCGTGTTGTCGGGCGACAATGCGGTGGTGATCGCGCTGGCGGCACATAAACTCCCCGCCCATCAGCGGCATCGCGCGATCATGTGGGGAGGCGGAATCGCCATCTTCATGCGAATCGTCTTCACACTGCTCATGGCGTTTTTGCTGATGATTCCCGGCGTTCGTCTGGTTGGAGGACTGGTGCTGTTGTGGATCGCCGTCAAACTTCTGTTGGAAGACGACGACCATGAGATCACCCCCGACAACGCCGACCAGAGCGCACTCGCCGCGATCCGGATGATCTTCGTCGCCGACTTCATGATGAGCCTCGACAACATGCTCGCGGTGGCGGGGGCGAGCCATGGCGACACACTGCGGCTGCTGATGGGGCTGGTGGTGTCGATTGGCATCATCATGACGTGCAGTGGCCTGATCGCGCGGTTGATGAACCGTTATCCATGGATCGTGTGGGTGGGGACCGCTGTTCTGGCTCTGACCGCCGCCGAGATGATTCTGGGGGATCGCGAAGTCGCCCGGTACATGGTGAATCGACACGGGATCTCGTTGAGCAGTCATTGGGAAGAGGACTTTATGAAAGCCTCGGCGGAACTCCCCAGCGGCGATGGCTTCACGAAGCTGCCCGATGACTTGAAAGAGCTCGTGGTGATGGACACCCAGCGGAAAGACTACTGGTTTTTCGAGTCTGTCATCCATCATCTGCGCTATACCGGCCAGATGACCGAAGCGCATCGCGATCTGCTGCTGGACGCCGCCGCCAATGACGTGGAGAAGGAGGCGGTCGGGAACATGTACGAAATGTCGCATGTACGGAAAGGTCCCGGCTGGCTCCCCGAATTCATCCATCCGCTGATTCAGCCAAAATTCCCCGCAGAGTCCCTGGCGAAGGTTGAAGGCCGAAAGTACCACTGGTTCGCCTGGGTCTTTTACACGGTGGTGATTGGGTCCTGTCTGGCGATTCCGTACGCGATCCGGCAGCGTCGGGCGAAACAGCATACCGGTCAGAGGGGACACGACGAACCCAAGTCGACATGAGTGTCCCCATTCCGACCGCCACCACCTCGGGAGCCCGGCTGCCGGGATCACCGCGCGTCGTGCTGCCCGTGTTGATTCTGGCAGGCGTGTTGGCGCTGTCGGTCGATGTGCCAGTGAGCCGATTCTGTCACGTGCAGCGGGGCGGGCAATTCGCCCACGAGTTTCTCGAACACGTTGAACCGTTCGGGCAGCCGACCGGACTAGTGGCCATTTGTGCGGCGTTGTTATTGTGTGACGCCGGTCGAGGGCGGGCCAGCGTGCGAATCGCACTGGCGGCGATCGGTGCGGGGCTGTCGGCCGATGTTTTGAAGCTGTGTGTCGCGCGAGCGCGACCGTATCATTTTTTCTCTTTCACTTCCGAGGACATTGCCGGTGGTGTCTGGAATTCGTTTCGCGGCCTGTTTCCGCTGTTCGCAGGGGGATCGAAACTCCAGAGTTTTCCGTCGGCACATTCGGCGTTTGTCGCGGGTTTCTGTGTCGCCATGTGGGCGGTGTACCCCAAAGGGAAGTGGCTGTTTGTCGCGGTCGCGACCCTCGTCGCGGTACAGCGGGTTGAGGGAGGTTCGCACTTTCTGAGCGATACTCTTTGGGGGGCGGCAGTGGGATACGGGTTCTGCACGATACTGTTTGGCGACAACCGACTCGCGCGCGGATTCACTCGTTTCGAGTGTGTCACCACGAGTTAGAACCTGCCAAAAAATCAATTCCGTATTCTGGTGGTTGTTTTGCGGGCGAACCGCCAAACCCGACTGCCGGTAGATCCGGAGCGAGACCCACCCTGGGTTTTTGAATCGGCGCCGAGCCGTACCCTGATAGGGTTCCATCCCGGCCGGAATGAAGGAACAGCACTTCGATTTCCGGAACGAATCCATGAACCATTGAGGTTCGATTCACGCGTTCGCCCCCGGGTGAAACCCTTTCAGGGTAAGAACCGATTCGTCGCGTGACCCAGGGTAGGTCTCGCTTCGCTCGACCAACCCTGGGCTTTGCTATAAAACCCCTGCGGGGTAGACGTGCATCACTGAATTCGATGCGACATGACCGCGAACTTTGCTTAACCGCTGCTGATTCGGTTTGTCCGAAGGATTTCACAAACCACGAAATTGATTGTGGACAGGTTCTTAGCTACTTCAGAATCTGCAGCTTGGGGAGCTTCTTCTGCAGGGCGGCGATTCCTTCGGGGGTGGCTTTCGCGGCCCGCAAATCGAGCGTTTTTAAGGCGGGGAAACCGGCGATCGTCTCCAGCCCGGCATCCGTGACCTGAGTCCCGTTCAAGTCGAGGTTTTCCAGCTTGGGGAGCTTCGCGAGCGCGGGCAGTCCCCCATCGGTCACCGCGTTTTCCTTGAGGATCAGGATCCGCAGCGATTTCAACCCCGAAAGCTCCGCCAGGCCGGCGTCCCCCACCCGGGTGTGCCACAGGTCGAGCGAATCGAGTTTCTGGAGCTTTTTCAGGTTGACCAGCGAATCGTCGCCGATATCAGTTTCGCTCAGGACCAGCGTCCGCAGGCCCGCCAATTCGGCGAGCGACGCGAGACCGGGGCCTTTGATTCGGTTACAGCCTCGCAGGCTGACCCGCTTGAGTCCTGGCATTTTCGCCAGGTGCGCCAACCCGGCATCCGAAACGTTGTCGCGGAAAAAGGTGATGTCTTCGAGTCCCGTCATCCCCGACAGACTCTGAACCCCGGAATCGTCAACATTTTCGGAATCCTCGATCGCCAGCACTCGCATTTTGCCGAGCAGCTTCAGGTGCGCCAGGCCAGCATTCGTCAGGGCGAAATTCCGCAGTCGCAGGGTCTTGAGGTTTTTCAACTCCTGCAGACTCTGCAGGCCGGCGTCGGTAATCGAGACACAACCACGGATGTCGAGCAGCGTCACCCCTTGCATCCCCTTCATCTCTTCCAGGCCGGCATCGGTGAGGCGGGTGTACAGCAGATGTAACTCTTCCAGCGCGGGGAGAGCTTTGAGCGACTTGATCGCCTCATCCGACATTCCCGACCGCCGCAGGTTGATCGATTTCAGTTTCGTCAGCGTTTTGAGCTTTTCAATGCCCGCATCGGTGACGGTGGAACAGTTTTCGATGACCAGATCGCGCAGATTGGTCAGTTGGGCGACATGGTCCAGTGCCGCGTCGGAAATCCCCGGTCCCCAGAGAACCAGTTTTTCCAACTGGGGAAAGGCGGTGATCGGGGGAACCTGCTCGTCGAGCGTTTCAATCTTCCCGAGGTCAATTCCGGTGACGGAACCGTCGGCTCCCAGGGTGATTTTCGCCTCGAGTTTTTTCAGGGCGGCGAGAGCCTGCTGCTGAGCCTCCGACAATTCGACCTTCGCGGCTGCCGGCGCGGGCTTGGCCGCTTTGGTTTTGGAAGCGGCGGCCTGAGCGAAAGCGGAAGTGGCACTGGCCAGGGTCGCAAGGCACAGAAGCAAAACCAGAGGCAGACGGGTGAGCATGGAACGACCTGAGGAAGTCAAAGGGGAAAATCGCGGGAGATTGGTGGGAACGGACTGGTTGCGAACGGGAAATTCGCATGATATCGTACCGGGCGACCATCTGTCACCGTTCACGCTTCATCCGTTTCATTTCGGGAGTTTCTCCACATGTCGCAGCGAAACAGTCGTCGTGGGTTCATGCAGGAAGCGGCCGCCTTGGGGGTTGGCCTGTGGGCGGCCGGCGGCATCCAAGTCCCGGTCAGCGCGTCGGCGAACGAGCGCATCCGGTTGGCGTGCATCGGAATCGGGGGCAAGGGGGAAAGCGATTCCGCCGACGCCGCCCGGTTTGGCGACATCGTGGCGATTTGTGACATTGACTCACAGCGTCTTGGCAAGCGGTCGGAAGCCGAAGCGTTTTCGAAGGCGAAAAAGTTCTCGGACTACCGCAAAATGTTTGACGAGATGGCCAAAGACATCGACGCCATCACCGTCAGCACCCCCGACCACTCGCACGCTCCGGCGTCGGTCATGGGAATGCGACTCGGTAAGCACTGCTTCTGTCAGAAGCCCCTGACCCACTCCGTTTCCGAAGCGCGTCTGATGGCCGACTTGGCCCGCGAGAAGAAACTCGCGACACAGATGGGAAACCAGGGAACGGCTGGCAACAACCTCCGCTGGGCAGCCGCGTTGATTAAGTCGGGTGCCGTTGGCACCGTCAAGGAAGTCCATGTTTGGACGAATCGGCCGATCTGGGCGCAGGGTGGACCCCGTCCCAAGGCGGCCGCCGTCCCCGAAAACGTCAACTGGGATCTGTTCCTCGGCCCCGCAAAAATCCGCGATTACGCTCCGGGTGCGTACCACCCGTTCGCCTGGCGCGGCTGGTGGGACTTCGGCACCGGAGCCTTGGGTGATATGGCCTGCCACACGTTCAACATGCCGTTCATGGCGCTGGGACTCAAAGATCCCACCACCATCGCGGCCGAACACTCGGGCCACAACGGCGACAGCTACCCCGCCTGGTCGGTGATCAAGTTCGCCTTCCCGGAAGCGAACGGTCGCCCGGCGATTCCGGTCGTCTGGTACGACGGCGGCAAGAAGCCGTCTCGCGAGCTGTTTGGCGGCAAGGCGCTCCCCGACAGCGGTGCCCTGATCGTCGGCGACAAGGACACGTTGTGGGCGGTCGGTGATTACTGCGAACGCTTCGAGCTGCTCAGCGGCGCGAAGGCGGCGGAAGTCGACTACAAGCACTCGCCCGGCCACTTTGAAGAGTGGATCAACGCGATCAAGGGTGGCGAACCCGCGATGTCGAACTTCGCCGACTACGCCGGCCCTCTGTCGGAAACCATCCTCCTCGGCAACCTGGCGGTCTATGCCGGCAAGGGTCCGAAGTCGGAAGGGAAAATCATCGAGTGGGACGCCAAGAACCTGACGGCGAAAAACGCCCCCGAGGTCGCCCACGTGATCAAGCGCGAATACCGCGAAGGTTGGTCGCTCTAACCGCACTGGCCCGCTCTCCGGTAGCCCGGTGGGCGGCCTGAAGAGTTTCCCGCACGGCACCCCGGACTGAATTCAGTCCGGGGTGTCGGCACTTCATCTGGTTGATTTTCCGATGCAAAATCCGATGCGAGTTCGCGGCGTCCGTGGTGCCACCACCGCGACAGCCAATACGCGCGAAGCGGTCCTGGAAGCGACTCGCGAGTTGCTCCAGGAAGTTCTCCGGACCAACGCGATCACCGATTTTGAGGATATCGCTTCAATTCTGTTCACGACCACCCCCGACCTCAATGCCACATTTCCGGCCGAGGCGGCACGTGAAATCGGCCTGCAACTGGTTCCGCTGCTGTGCGCGTCGGAAATCGCCGTCCCCGGTCGGCTCCCCCGCTGCGTTCGCGTTCTGCTGCATATCAATACGACGAAATCGTTGAAAGAAATCACCCACACCTATCTGCGCGAAGCGAAATCGCTGCGGCCGGATATCCATAGCGCTCAGTAAGTAACAAAAAAGTCGGCTCAGTGAGTGCCGACCGTCCGCGAAACAAGCAACAAAAACGGTTTTGATTTTGGACAGGCTTTTACCGCTTCCTGACGGGCGCGGCTCGGGCATGAGGTCGCATTTTTCGATGTGATGCGTACGGGATTTCGCGACAAATCCGGACCTTGGCATTCCGACCAACCCTCGAATTCAGGTTCCGGGCTACTTCTCCCGCCACAAAACCTCATCGGGGATCAATAGCTCGCATTGCCGGCTGGCAATCTCGCGACGAAAGCGGACCGCGTCGAGCGGGTAACCGGCGGTTCGTTTCAAACCGGGGATTTGCGATTGCCAGTAGCGATTGAATAGTCGCATGGACAATTCCCGCACATACTTTGCCACCATGGAAGCCAGCGCCGTCGGGAGGTGCCGTTCCGCTTTGGTTTCGAACCGAAACTCAATCGCCCCGGCGCGATATCGACTCCGCTGGGCTCCTTCCTCCAGACAGGTGATGAACGCGTCGTCACAGCAGAACGGCAAAAACTCGTGATACCGATTGCGGCCGCCATGTTTGTCGGCCAGAACCAAAGTCTCCACCCCCTCGATCGCATGACACGATTCAAGACATGTCCGCAGCAGGCGCAGCGACAGCTCCGACAGCGATCTCCCCTTGCTTCCCGTCAACGAATTGAGCGCGTTGAATCTCTGGGGCGAAACAAGGTCGAATGCAATGTGCCGCAGGGTGATTCCCCGCGACTGGCAACATGTGGACCACCTTTCGAAATGCTCTGTCAATTCCGGTAACGGGTTCAGCGGAAGGAGGAGTTCGGACTGGTCGTACCACGGCTCACCCTCCAGAACACCAGTCGGCCCCTGATGCAGCGCGCGAACCAGTGTATGGAAATTGGAGGTGACAACCCGCTCGGGTCCGCCATCACCCCACAGCCGCAGGCCGGCGAAGACCCCCATCTCCAAAGCCGCCAGCCCCTGGCTGGGGGAATAGACCTGCTTGGAGTCGGCGATCAGAAGGCGACCGTCTGCGAACGCATCAGCATCGCGGACGACTTCGGAAAACTGCTGGAATAGGTCGGTGTCAGCGGGTTTTCCGGGAATCTCCCAAACTGTGGCGGCCAGCAGCAACGGTCCGAGATTCGGACCGTAGCCAGCTTCGTCGATTCCAATCAGGAGCGGCAAGTTCAAGTCACTGGTTTGAGAAACTCTGACGGCACGGCCACAATCGCACAGATTGTAGCGGAGAGTTCCGAGTCGTTGCGACTGCGATCCGCAACCCGAAAATTGGGGAACAGCCGCCGCCGGGGTCGCGCGACGCTTGACAGTGCGGCAATCACGCTGGAAGATCGGCGTTCAAGGGGTTTTCGCCCCTTTCGCACAACCTCCGGACCGAACAGATGTCTACCCGCAAGATCGATATCGAAGAAGTGAACGGCGTGACGATCGCCCGTTTCACCGACAAGAAGATCCTCGACGAGAGCAACATTCAGATCATCGGCAATCAGCTCTTCAGTCTGATTGACGACGATCACCGCCAGAAGGTCGTACTCGACTTTTCGAATGTCGAGTACCTGTCGAGCGCCGCGCTGGGCAAGTTGATCACCCTCGACAAGAAGGTGAAGGCGGCTCAGGGCGAGTTGCGGTTGTGCGCGATTCGCAAAGATATTCTTGAAGTCTTCAAGATTACCCGTCTCGACAAACTGTTCAAGATCATGGAAACTCGGGACAAAGCGCTCGAGAAGTTTTAGTCCCCTTCACGTCG
The DNA here is from genome assembly GCA_945860955.1 of Planctomicrobium piriforme. Classification (GTDB taxonomy): domain Bacteria; phylum Planctomycetota; class Planctomycetia; order Planctomycetales; family Planctomycetaceae; genus UBA10511. Next base: position 32,796 of record CAMATH010000042.1, on the reverse strand, counting down.
GTTTGACCGGCGGGGTCCGTTCGGAGCGGGCAGTCGCGTGCCGCGTAAGCGGCACGATTGGCCCGCTGGTGCTTTCAACGCCCGTTCCAACCTGTCTCGCTGCCTGAACATCATGTCCGCGATTGACGACCAGCAGGCGAAGTTTGAAGTCACCATTCCCAGCGATACGGTCGCCGGGCAGACGATTCAAGACCAGATCATCCGCAAGCTCGAAGAGCTGGCGTACGGCGACCACGATCTGTTCGGAATTCGGCTCGCGCTGGAAGAGGCGCTGGTCAACGCCATCAAGCATGGCAACCGACTTGATCCACAGAAGTTCGTGCGGATCGCATGGCAGATTGACTCGAATGGTTGCCGAATCGAAATCGAAGATGAGGGGGAGGGGTTCAATCCGGTCGAAGTTCCCGACCCGACAGCGGACGAGAATCTGGAACGCCCCTGCGGTCGCGGCATCCACCTGATGCGGGCGTTCATGAACGCGATCGTGTACAACGAACGGGGCAATCGGGTGGTTTTGGAAAAGACCCGGACGATCATGGAGTCGGAGCCGACTTCCGAATAGTTGCGGAACCACGCTTAGATACTGTTGCTGATCAAAATTGGAATTTGCGCGGCACGCGACATGTGGTGCAGAGGGCCTGGCAGCAAGTGTCCATAGCGTGGAATTTATTCCACAGCCAGCTTAGGGGCTAGGATCACCGGAACTCCACCTTCCCTGCCCGTTGACACGCGCACGCCCGGTAACGAGACAATTGCCTGCAAGCCGGCGATTAAATTTTTGGACAGGATTGCTGTGGCGGCTGTCAAGCGTTTGAATTGGGAGTTGTTCAATTTCCGCCACTGATCCAGAGAGCAGGAATGGCGCGCGACTCCATCCTGTTCATCCCATTCATCCTCTTCATCCTGTCAAATTCTTTCCGTCGGTCATACGCACCCGCCGTGCGACATCCGCAATTACCGTGTTGAAGTTTGTTGACGGCGACCTACTGGCAGTGATCACCAGCGCACATCACGACTGGGTCTTTGTCCCGTCCCGTGTGATCTGTTCTCGGTTTTCGACGCTGGGAGTGTTCGGCAACAGCATGGTCGCTCCCTGTTCGTGCGTTGATGTCTCGGGTTGCGTCTCGGCAGGCCGCGACTTCGCTTCGTAGGCCTTCCACCATTCCTGGGCTTCCTCAAAAGTCCAGGAATCGACATCAGCGCATGCCGCCAGTCTGCGTTCGAGATCGCGGGCCGTCTGGGGCCGGTCGGCGGGCGATTTCGCGAGGCACGTCATGATCACCTCTTCCAGGTCGGTGGCAACGTCCCGTCCCAGTCGAGTCGATGGCGAGTCTGGTGTCACCGAAGACTGCAGTCTCAGCAAGTCGAAGAGACTGTCACTCAAGAACATCGCGGTTCCTGTCAGCAGGAAGTACCCGACCCCTCCCACCGCGTACAAATCAACGCGCTGATCAACCAGATCTCCCTTTTCGATCGACTCGGGGGCCATATACATCGGCGTCCCGGTGATCGCGTTCGCGTGGGTGAGATTCACCTGCGCTCCCGTGGTGTCTTTCACCAGTCCAAAGTCGACGACTTTGACCACGTCGAACATTCCACCACGGTGATTGATCAGCACATTGGCCGGCTTGATATCGCGATGGATCAACCCCAGGTCATGGGCCTCGGCGAGCGATCCGCAAATCTGGCGGAGAATGGAAATGACCCGCCCGGGAGGCTGTGGGCCGAACCGCACGACCAGATCGTGCAACGTCAGGCCATCCAGAAACTCCATCGCATAGTAGAAAATCCCCTCGGGAGTTCGGCCAAAATCGTAGATCGCCACCGTATTCGGATGGTTCAGTTGACTGGTCAATTGGACTTCACGCTCAAATCGTTTGAGCGTCGTCTCATTGGTTCGTTCCACATTGAGCAACTTAACCGCAGTCGGACGACGAAGCATCGCGTGATGCGCGCGATAAACCGTCCCCATCCCTCCGGAGCCAATTTCCTTCGGATCCAATGTGTACTGGCCCAGTTGTCTGGCGGCGAGAACCGCCTGCTGCGCGGTGCGCTGCCATCGCGCGAGCAGCCACGTCACGAAAACGATCGCGATGAACGAGAGTCCCAGAAGCGCGAGCAATCCCCAGAACATCCGGCGAACCACGGTCACCGCGCGAAACGCCTCGTCGTAGGTGACTTCGGTGTTCACGCCAAAGCCGTACTCGTCGATCCACGTCCAGGCCCCCACGGACGGTTCGCCGAGGTAGTCGCGATACCCGTCGACGTTACTGCCCGGGGCTTTGGTTTGAATCGCCGACGCGACAGGCACAGTCAACGGGAGTTGATCTCGGTCGAGCTGGGGACGCTTTCCCTTCATGAGATCGACACCGGGATCCTTGAGTTTCAGCATCAGAATGGAACGGGAGACTGACTGGTCAGGAATCAAGCCCGTCGCCTTCAGTTTCTTGTCAAACCGACTTTCCGACAGCAGCAGTCCCTCCTGGTCGAACGCGTAGGTCTCCCCGGTGGCCCCCATTTGCCCCACCTGAAGCAGACGTGTGAAGTCCAGCTCCGGTCGGATTCGCAGCGCCAACACCCCCACAACCACACCGTTTTCATGAACCGGCGCGGCGGCGTACATTGTCGGGACACCAGCGCGAAGGACATCGAACTCGTCGGGAAGCATGACCAGCGAGGGAAATGGACGCGACACGGTCGGGCGGCCACTGAAGGCGGGATCCAGAAACACGCCATATTCCGACGGGGCGACTTTCCCCACCAATTCCTCATGCGTGGACGCGACGATTTTCCAGTCGCGATTGAGCAGCGCGAAGCCCTGGAATTTCTCGTCGGACAACCACGGTTCGAGGCTCGCAACCAATTGTGCATGCGCCCCCGACTCGAACAACTCGTGTGGTTTCACGGTCGGCGACATGTCGATCAGATTGACAGCCCAACTACTGACACGGCGTGACTCGGCCGCCTGAACGACATTGCGTTCCTGCGATTTCAGCCAGATCTTGAGCGCTTCGACGTCCGCATCGCGAATGGTCGACAACTGCTCCGCGACCGACTTCATCAACTCCGCTTCGACTCCTGTCCGGATCCACCAACCAACCACCGAGAGGACGCCGGCGACCACGAGCGGAAAAATCCACCAGTTGCGACGCGAGGACAATCCGGAAGCGGAAAAGGACCGCTTCAGACGTTCGAGTCCCCCCTGGACTGGAGATTCGGTATGGGATGCCATGAGATGTTTCGACGAATCCGTGACTGCGAATGCCTGCGAACAACGGCACCAGTGTAGCAACAACTGTACCGCTCCGCGTCTCAATCCCCATCTTAGCTGCATGTCCCCGGGACGAAACGCCGACGACGGCTCACTTGCCCGCCTTCAACAAGTGTCCGACGCACTTGCCACGGCCGCCGAAATCCGGTACTATCCGTCCCCTTCCAGGCCGCCATAGCTCAGTTGGTAGAGCGACGCTTTCGTAAAGCGTAGGTCCCGCGTTCGAGTCGCGGTGGCGGCTTTCGATAACCCATGACTCCAAAAGGAGTTATGGGTTTTTCCTTTTCGGGGTGCGAGTGTCTGCGTTCCAGAATTTCTGGTCGTTTGTCAGGATTTACCACAAATTCTGGAACGAATTCTGGAACACACAGTGCGGCTTTTTATCCAAAGTTTCGACGAGCCACCCCAATGTCGACGTCCAAGCAACGCGCACGGCCGCAGCCGGCGACGTTTTTGTTTCTCGCGTGACGTGGTTCGCCCAATTCGATCGGAAGCCAATGGAGACGGAGTTGGGGGGAATTTGACCGCCGCCTTGATCACTTAACTCGTTGTCACGCAGGCAGATCGGGCTACCAATGCGGGCCGTTTCGGATCGCGTCGCTGTTCCAGATTTTGCGTGGTTTTGTGAGTGATTGCAAGCGATCTGTGACAGAATCTGTGAGAGCAATGAGCCATCAACCGCGCGGGGGCCAAACTGCAGTTTCACCTGTTGCTGAGCGGTACAATCCGAGCAGTATGTCACTGCCTCCACACCAACCGACTAGCACGGTGCCGGTGACTGGAAATGATCGTCGCACGGCGAATCTGCGAGCCGTCCGGAACCCGGCCGGACATTCGAAAAAATTGAGATCGAAATGTTGGCTGAAAAGCAGTGGTATTCGGCAAAAAAACGCGGTAGTCGTGACTTTGGGGCGGCGCCCAGGGATCTGTTTGTGGGTTAGTCGGGATTGGTAGCGGCGGGGGTACCCGCGCCAGAGAACGCCGTGACCAAGGGCCTGTTGAGTTGCAATTTGTAGACACCCGTGGTGGTGACAGTCAGCAGTTGTGAGCCGTATGAAATCAGTTCAATGATGGGTTCCTGCGGGGCGCGAATGCGGTGGGAATTCTCGTTGTGTTTTGAGTCCAGTACGATGAGATGATGAATCGCCGGGTCGATGCGAAGAGTCAGGACCGGCTCCGGGTTGCCCCAGACGTATCGGTTCTGCTGGAACCGTCGCCACGTTTGGACGGGGATCCGCATAGTGTTTTCGGAAGTTGCGTTTGCTCCGTTCCCGGTTTTCTCGATCAACGTCCATCCGGTCTCGTCGTGCCGTTTCCAGCGGATGAGGAAGTTCCCGAGCATGTCTCGTCTGGCGCTGATCGGGACAGCATCCGTGGGAACCAGAACCTCTCTTTCCTGGGTGACAATCTGAGTGCTGCGTTGATCGAACGAATCGAGGCGGGACATCTGGATTTCGCCGGGGTCTGATGAATTCAGCGACAACCAGTGCAACCTGTGCTTCTCGTCGAGATAGACGACACGCGGAGCCCGCTCTGCCGAATCTGTCGCATCGTCGGCCTGGTCCGGCACTTTTGGAGGTTCGAGCTTTTGACGGCTGAAGTCGGCGGTTCGGCCTTCAATACCAGCCAGAGTCGGTATGAAGTACTGGCAGGAGTCGGACTCGTCGTCGGTAACACCCTGTGTGCCCGCGTCGAACGCGAACCGCTGGACAGGCAGGCCGCAGATGACGTCATCGGTGAACTGCCCGGCCAATAGATGCCGCCGCCCGATTCCCTGCGCCCCAGTCCTCACGTTTGCGAGGAGTTCACCCGGCAATCGGGTCGAGGCAGACGCGGGTGTAGTCCTGGACGAGATCTCTCGCGACGATGTGAGCGGCTTTTGTCGGTACGACCAGAAGCCGTCGTCACCTGCGAAGATTGCCAAGTCCGATTCTTTCTTCTCTTTGTTTCCAAGGATCGTGAGGACTTCGCCGTTAGCCGTCAGCAGTCCCAGAACCTCGTTGTGCTCGCTGTTTCTGGCCGGAAAGACGCGCTCGACTCTTTTGGCGGTTTCCCGGTCGAACGGCCGCTTCCAGTGCCGCAGATGGAGATCTTCGCCATTCACAGCGATCCACCCGAATCGTGGTTCGCCAAAAGGTGCGGCGAGATGCACGGCCTTGCCGTCGCACACGAGCGAATCCGGTTGGTCGAATGGGAAGCGTCCGCTAGACAGATCGATGTTCTCACCAGGGGCATCCGGAGCTTCGCTTAAGAGCCTGCATTCCAGCTTGCCCGGCTGAGGGTGTCGTTTGTTTGAGGCGTGATGGCCATTCCGCCCGGTCAGTCGCCATTTCCAGAAGCTGGTCTTGACGGGCTCCTGCTCTGCGAACGGATCGGTCTTCGATACCGATTTGTCAGAACGGTCGAATTTCTGGAACACACCGGTGTCTCGACGAGTATCCAGCGTGGCGGAGTAGACGTGCGCGCTGTCGTAATCGCGACGAAATTCGACGGCGAATTGTTCGGGGACCTGCTGCGTCGCGCCGGCAGGAGCCGTGGCAATACGGATCTCCGTGACGGACAGCCGCTCCGCATCGGCGTGTTGTCGAGCGGAGACGAATTCGTCAAGTCGCAGTTTGACCCGTCCCGGCGCGGTCGCTGAATGGGGCGAACCCGAGGCGGGTCGGGAATCCCCGGCCACTCTGCTGAAGCGACAGAAACCCATTGGCGTCGCGGCCCAGAGCGAGTCGCTGCGTTGATCGCAGATGAATTCCTGCCAATGATCGCACTCAAGACAGAACCGCACCGCGGCTGTGCCGACGTCAGAGTTATCACGAGGCCTCCAGGGAAGTTCGCGCCATTGGCCATTTGGGCTGGCGGACGTCGGCAGCGTGAGATACTGAAATTGGAACTGCCGCTGATCGTTGACGACCAACCGCAAACGGTCGCGCGAGAACGCCGGCCGACTTGCCGCGTAGTCATTGAGACGCCGCCGTTCTTCGTCCATCCGGACCGGCAGCCACTGGCCAGTCGGTCCGTCGTACCGCAGGACATCGCGCTGATCGTTTCTCACATAGAGACTCGGTTGCAACTGCAGATTCGCATGGCGAACGATAAACAGGCCCGTCGGCTTGAAGCTCCGCTGGTCGAAGTTCTGGAAACCGGCATTGAAATCGGCGTTGTCACCGGAATGGGTCGTGAGCCAGCCGTCGTGCCAGAGCGTGAAGGTTTGGCCGTCGTGATGCGTGGCATCAATGATCCGATCGTGCGGCAATCGGCCGTTAGTGAAGTCGATCAACTCGGAGTCGTAGACACGACGCTCATTGATGTAACGCCCCGCCAACACCACCTTGGAAGCAGCCGCCTTGGGTGCCGTCGCATTGGTGGACGGGCGCGCTTCGGTATCCGCTGACACGGTCTGCTCGCGCCACTGCCAGAGTGCGCTCTGGAAGCGCAGTCGCTCGTCCAGTTCCCGGCCGGAAGGCTGCGCCACAAACGTCTTCCCGTCCGAAGTCGCCAGGCAGAGACTGTCCGATCGAACCGCGAGGACCGTCGGATTCGCAAACGGAATCCCAACGCGATCGACGACGAGACTGCCGCCGCCGTCGCGCACTTGTAATAGTCTTAATGTCGGCTGATGCAGGTCAAACTTCCCGGCCTTCGTCTCGTCGATTGCGTCGGATTCGGGACTGACTTGCAGTCCGCAATCCGTGCCCACAAACAACTGTCCAAAGCGTGCTGCCACGGACTTGGCCCGGTCGAACGGAAATCGGATCTGCTGTTGCGAACGCGGTCCAGTAACGACGCTGAACGTGTATTCAACCCAGTCGTCTCCTCCGACCGGTTTGTCCAGCCGCACTTCTTTCTTGAGGCGAGCGTCGTCGTGCCGCCAGAACCTCAGCCGCGATGTCGAGGCGAGCCGTTCTAGCATGAGCGGATTGTCCGCCGGTAGAGTCGGTTCGAAGCGGGCCGTCGGCTTGTTCCAGTGCTCGATACGTCCATTGATAATGCGATAGAGGATCTCGCCACGATTCGCGGCTCCGAAGTTCCGGTCGCGTCGAACTGCCAGATCGATCTCCTCAAGTTTCGTTTTTGCGGGAAGCGGCTGCCGGGCGGTCCCCTGATCGAGCGACCCGCCGACAGCCAATGGCTCCGTTGCCGTCGCGGCTAGATCCATGAACTGATGCGCGGACTGCGTCACCACGTGCAGTTCTCCATCAAAGGCTGCGGCGTCGCCCAATTCGTCTGAGGTGAAGTACACAATGCCGCTGGCGTCGGCGACCTGCCGAAAACCGACCGCCGGGCCGGCACAGGTGACCGTGACATCACCCGCGCCGTTTCGCTTCCAGCTCCAACCGCCAGCCGCGGCCGCAGCGACGAGCGTCCGGTTCAGCCGCGGCGAGTCGACCGCCGTCCAGCCGCTCCGCGTCTGCTTCCACCAGTCGTCGCCGTGATGAAGCCAGGTTGTCGCGCGATCTTCACTGAAGAGCCGGCCCTGTTCTTCAGGGGACGCCGAGAATTCGCTTTCAGGGACGGCGGCATGTTGATGCACCCCGGCATCCGATTGCAGCAACACCCCGGCAGCATTGATCGCGAGACTATGCCGGCGATCCCAGTTGAATCCGTCATCTGTCAGCACTTTGTCCGTCAGCACTGTACGGTCCATTCGAGTCAGTGTGACTTTGAGCGGAGTCTGTCGTACATCTTCGTGAAACGTGACCGGGCCGTGCTTGACCACGTTGTGACCCGTGTGACCGCTGGCGACGGGCATTCCTTTCACGGCTTGAATGTACGCCCCTTTGTCGTCGAGAAAACCGCCGACAAAGGGGCGTGCCGCTACGGCACCGACGTGCGGCCGGAATTCGACGGAATCAACGGTGCCGCGCGTCAGAGAGAGGTTGTCGCTGTCGTACCGCCAGACGCCGTGACGATTGCTGACAAACGGTTTCCCTGACTCGCGATAGACGAGTCCGTCGACTTCTTCGAACAGGAACCGAGTGCCGCCGCCTGGCACAGCCGCAACGATCGCACTCGGCGGGAATACCTGCGGACCATCGGTGCAGTTCATTTCGAAATGCTTCGACTGGCGGTCCCATTTCAACCAGCCGAGATTGAGCGACCGATCGACCTTGATGCCTTTGACTTCAAGAAATCCACCGGCCGGTGCGAGCTTCACATCGCCGCCGGGACGCAGTGCCACAAGCGAGCCTTGTTTGATTTCGAGATCTGTGACCGCTTGCCAGGCCGGCCGGCCGTTGGGAACCTTTCCGAAGCGGGACTCCCAGCCCGTATTGCCGTCGCGACGGAGCGAGCTGATCGACGGCCAGGGATCGACCACAGCCATGCGACGCGATGTCGATCCAGTCTCACTCAATGTGACCGTCAAAGCTCCGTTCGGTCCGAATTCGACCTGTGCCTTCGCGATCGATTGGCGAAACGCCGCCGCGCGGGCAGAAGTCTGAACGTCAACTTCCGACCATTTTCCCGATGCGACGGGGACTTTCAGCCTGACCGCGGTTTCGGGCAGCCACCCGACTTCAGCCTTTGTGAGAAACAGAAGTGCCCAACCCTTCTGGACCCCGACAACACTCATCGCCGTTCCACGCGGCGACCGGCCAACGACAGGGGAGTCGCCGCGGGGATCGCTATACAGCGGCGCCGAATCCGCCGTGACTCGGGACTTTTCCAGATCAAGCTGCGCGGCCGGTGTCCACAACATGGTGAAGTCATCCCGCACCGCGCGATACCAGACTTCTGTCGACTGATCGGCCGGTAAGAACCGCTCGAACCGCTCAACCAGCCGCAACGGAGTACCGCGTGGGATTTTGTGCAGAGACTCTGAATGGCGGTCGGGGAGGCTGAAAGACACAGCGTCCGCCGTACCGGTCGCGGAGTTTTTCAGGTTGGGTTCGGCGAACACGTGAGCCAGTGGTCGTGCGCCGATCAACGGAAGTTCGAGCCCGGTCAACGACAGTCGCTGCTCCCGACCGGCGAGCAACCGGCGTGTGTCCGCGTCGAGCGGATTCGGATTCGACCAGAGGACGCCAGCCGCCGCTTTGGCGACGCTGGAGTGGTTGCCTGAACCTGGCAGACGCGACTTGTCAGCCATCAGCGCGAAGAAGCGGGTGCTGTCGTCGGTCGCAAGCCAGCCGGTTTGGTGGAGTTCGTCAATGAACAGCAGTCGGGCATTCGCGTCGAGCGAAGTGGCCAATGGAGATTCATCAATCCGCGAGGTCCACCATTGCAGGCCGCCAGAGCAGCGAAAGTCGCCCCGCTCGGTGACGGATTCCGAGACGGCCGCCGCGCGGCAGCCACAACGTACGCCGACGAATTCGATGCCGTCGTCGCTCAATCGCACGTTGAGCAGCCCCTCCCGTAGACCGTTCCGCACCGCCGCAGAGAGTCGGTACGAGTCGACAACGTGAAGACCGAAGGACGCCTCCCGCCGCCGTTCCGCGAGCCGTTCAATGCGGTCGTCGAACAGAGCCCACCAGTCGCGTCCGTCACGGGCGAGCCAGCGGATCTCGTCGAGGACAACATTCGACGGCAGAATCGCGGTTGACCGGGCGTTCCATGAACCAGCCGGGTTCCACCACAACAGTTGCCGGCTGGCGCGATCGATCGCCACCGGCGACAGATCGGACCGGAGGAAGAGTTTCAGACCCGACTCGGCGACGGGTGTGGCACTGCGGGGCACCGGCGCGAACATGCGCTCGGCCGGCCTCCAGAAGTGCCACTGATTCGTCGCGCGAACCCAATGTTGCCCGCTTGAAAACGGCACGAACTCGACAGCATCACGAAACAGCCGTGGAGGCGGTGCGAGGGACTTCGACGGGTCAGAGGATCCGGCGAGATGCAGGAGCGCACCATCGCGCTGGATCCACAGCGAGCCGTCATCTTCGAACGCGCGGAGTCCAGATCGAGACAGTGGCGATTTCACGGGAGACAGTTTCACGTCGCTGACGGAGACTTCGCGAAACTGCTTCTCGTCGTAGACGCGGGCCCCTTCCACAGTGAGCAGGACCGACAGGTCGTGCCACGGATAGACGGCCAGTACGGATGCCGGGTCGACTTCCATCGGCACGATCTGGGCGGCAAATGATTGATATTCATCGGACACCGCTGCCGCCGTCTGGCAGACGTCGATCCCGCCATTGGGCTGGCGACGCCATACGGCCGCACTTTGATCGAACGCGTACTTCGTGTCACCACTCGGATCGACATCGCAGTATCGGAAACCCGACGGAAACTCGTCGCTTGACTTTGCAATCCAGAATCGGCCCAGCGAGTTCGTGGCGATCCGCCGTCCGTCAATCTTCCCGTAGATGAGCTTTTCGGTTGGCGACGCGCCGGGAAAAGACGCACCGCTACGGTGTTCGCGCCGGTCTGGATGAAACCAGTCGACTCGGTCAGACTGCAGCAATGTGATGACGTCACTGTTTTTCTCGGGATCAATCATTTGCTGAGCATCAATCAGCCGATCTGCATTCCCCATAAAACTGCTGGCGCTCGGCTTGAACAGCGACTTCAAGTTGATGTCCGAGGAGGCTGCAGTGGTCGTCCACGCACCCACCAGCAGTTCTCCACCACTTCGCACGGCGCACCACACCTGATCCAGACGTGGATCATTCTCGATGCCCTGCACCGAAAAGTCGCTCGCAGTCGTCCCCGCCGGAAATTTCAACGACAGTCGACGCCACGTATGTGAGTTCGTCTTGTAAGTCCACAACACCTTTTCACCCGCAAAGCACAGATACGAACCACACGACACCACACGCTTCAAATCGCTCGCCTCCGGCGAGTCTCCCGGTGCGGCGATCTCGACTACCGACGAGCCACTTGCGATTCCGACTCCGGGACGCCAGCGATGCACGGAATTGTCTGGCAACACGAACACGAAGTCGCCCTTGGTCTCGTCCATGGCAAAGGCACGCAGTTCAGATGGCGGTTGCCACAGCGGGCTCCGGAAAGTCAGCGCACTCGCGTCCGGTTCGTGCGGAACTTTGAGACCGTGGACATGAAACACGCCCAGTTCATACCGCCGCTCACCCAGTCGTTTCGCGACAAGCACGAAATCGCCGAGCCGGTACAGTTCCGCGGCGGCAAAAAACGATTTGTCCTTGAACCAGTACCACGAGCGGGCTCGCGAGCTGTAAACGCGCAGTCCGGCATCCGTTGATACCAGCACGTCCCCATCGGCCTCACCGCCGCTCGACAGCCGAACGGCATCAAGAAATTGCCGGGCATCGGACTTCGGATGCTTGAAGAAAACGAACTGCCGCCGCGGATCCTTATTCAGTCGGGGATACCACCCCAATCGCCGAAGTCCGTCGGCACCCGTGGCGGTGATCCATAACTGCTCGTGGAACAGGCTCACAGTTTCCGCCCTTGATGCCTCCTCCAACTTTGAATCTGAGCCGTGCATGACATGTCCATTAATCACTGCCACAGGCTTGTGATTCGAGATTCCGGCCAGACGCACGCTGCTCGTGCTGGCGTAGTTCCAGCGATCCACCACTCGTCGGTGAGCCGGCGAATAACGCACGACTTTGCCCGCTCCGGCGAGATACAGGTCGCCGTCGGTATCAACCCGCACGTCCGACAGTTCGTCATCCGTGATGTCGAGATTGACGTTGGAGTTGAATCGACCATCGCCGCCAAGCAGCACGGACGTCGCTCCCTGGGGTGGCCAGCGATCTTTCGTTGATCGGAAGTCGTACACATCGCCATCGCGGGTCGGCATCAGCAGCCGCGACTTCATGGAGGCCAATTCCAGAATCTCCTCATCCTCCGGCAAGGCGTAATTCTGCAATTCGCGTGAGTCACTCCGATGCACGGTCAGCCGCTTCTGTTCTGGGAACAAAAAAGCGCTGTCACGGTCTGCGAGAGTCTCCGTCGTCAAGCCAGCGACGTCCCGCGGCACAAGCGTCTGACCCGACGACTCGGGAATCCGACGGCCGCCGAGTACCACAGGACCGCCCGAAGACGCATCAATGCGATGCAGCACGCGATCAGCATCCAGCACGGCGACCTTGCCGGTTGACATCGGCATTAGCGAGAGCGCTGTTCCGGCGGCGACCTGATGGGGTTTCACGCGCTGAAACCGCTTGCCGCCGCCAATCAGGTCGCGCAGCGGCAAGACGCGAACCGTTCCGTCCTGTGAATGGAAGAACGCCGATCCGCCTGTCGATGCGAAACTCAGACCTGGCTCGGCCAACCATTTCGCTTCTTGGTCATCACTTGAGATCGGAAAGTCGTCATAGACGCGAGTCTGCGTGTTGTGGATGACCGCGGAGTGAGGACCGACCAGCAGAATGTGGGTGCCGTCGAGATCGTACGCCGAATGTACAGTCGCCAGATCGACGTTTGATGCCGGCGCGTGAAACACTTCGACCGGCGGCTGTCCGCGCCGCAATGAGAAGATTCGATCATCTTTCAACTGCGCGAGAATCTCGCCGGCGCGGCCCCAGATCAGACGCTGTACCGATCTGTCGGAACCCTCGAATCGCCAGATTGAGCTGTTCGCGTCAGTTGGAAACTGCTCGACGGTCTTCTCAGTCCCGACATAGAAACTCCCGCCATCAAGACTCCGCAGAGTGGTGTTGACGGGCGTCGTGGAACGTCGCGACCACGCGTGACGGTCGCAGTGATATTCGAAGACTCCACAAGTCGCGTCGTTGGTCGTTTCGCCGCAGACGAACAGCCGGTCGTCGATCTGCATCGCGAAGTTCAAGTCGCTCAGGGTCAGGCCCAGGTGAATCTCGTTCTCTTCGAACTCCACCACGGGTTCGCGATCCGCCGCCCAATTCGAAATCCGCACTTGATTCGGCGACCGCGGCTGTCGATCGAGTACCCACAGCGTGCCTTGAGGCGTCACGTGAAGATCCACAATTTCGCGGGCGAACTCGGACGGGAGTTCGATGGAGTCATCGGTGTCCCCCGAAGTCACCCCCGCGGAATCCACCGCAGTCGGAGGCTCCATCGCCGCCGCGGGATTGCCAGGCACCCGAAACAGCGCCAGTCGGCGTTCGCCGCCGATCACGAAGCAGCCGCGACTTTTCCACCACGCGATTTCGCGAATCGCTCCGATGTCCCGTAGGCGGCTCAACCCTTCGATTCTCGGCCATACACGATCACGGGCGTCGTACAGTCCGAGTCCCTCGGTGCGGCAGCCCAGCACGACATGCCGACGGTCGTCGGACACCGCTGCCGCAGTCACGTCACGCCATTCCACCGGCCGGCCACTGAGGCCGAAGAACTTTGTATCGCGGGAGATGACCTGCCAGCCATCATCCCGCAGCACGGCCAGTCCGCCGCTGGCGGTACGCGCGAACAAGCGGTCGCGCCGCTCATCGAACGGTTCATTGCCATTCCCGTTGCCAGCCCGAATCTGGACGATGTCGCGGTCGACCAGCGTCTCCGGCAATGGAGGCAGATTGCCCCAGATGTCCATCCCGGTGTCGTACTCTCGGACGCCGCCCCCCTTCAGCGTGACGACCAGCCGGTCCCCGCGATGTGTCGCGTCGAGAACGCCGTGCCGACGAATCTCTTCTTCGACGTCGAATCGTTTGCGCGAATCACCCACCGGTTCGAACTGCCCGGAACCGTCGAACGCTCCCCACAGATCCATGCGGCGGACCACAAACGCCCACAGCAGGAAACCGAGAATCAGCAGCAATAGCATCGCGCTGTCCCAGCGCCAGACAAACGAGTGCCATGCGACAGCTCGCTGCTGTGGACTGACGATCGAACTGCGGCGGATTCGAAATGGAAACAACATGGTGGGGTTCGAATTGGTTTCGTGTGACATTCTGGAGAAAGTCCGCAGATCAACGCGGTGTCGACACGCGATCTACGAGTTCACCGCGGTCGTGCAAAATGCCGAGATCGCCGCTCCGCACGACGGAAGGTCCGCACAACGCGGAGCCCGAAACGGAGGCAGCCGTCCGGGCGAACAGTTTTCCTTGAAGTTCGCGGCAATAACTTCGGATGTCGCTTCGAGGCACTTCGTCAAGAGCCTCACTCAGTCGACTCCACACGATCGATAGCGTGCGTGGTTGCAACGGGGAATGCTCTTGAGTCCCGGTGGCATTGGCGTTGGCCAGCGACCACATGAGATGAAACGCGTCGATGGCGTCGAGCAGCGCGACGAGTGGTCCCGGTTCGCCGGTCAGCAGCGCGGGGACCAGAGCCAGGTCGAGACACAGCGCCCCAACTTCCCGGTCGCCTTCCAGCGGAATGGTTTCACCGGTCGTCACCGAAGCGGATGGATGAAACACGCGAGCTTCCAGTTCCCGCAATATCTGTTCCACAAGTCGTCGCCGTCGCATCGTCGACATTGTCACGCGACGCAATATCCAGCGGGCGTCGGCACCGAGCATCGCCTGTCGTCCGTGGCGATCTCCGAGATCAACGGCCTGTTCGGCGTCGTGACTGGTTTCAACATCCGCGATCTGGCTGCCGAGTCGCGTCAGTATGGGGACCAGCAGGGCGACATCGCGCGCCGCCGATTCGAAGTCAAGACCCGCATCCACCGGAATGGCAGCTTCCTGAGCGAAGCCAGCGTCGTCACAGACCGACCTCAACTCCATCTCTTCGGTAACACAGTCAGACGCATCACGCCGCAGCCATTCCACCAGTTCGGTCAGGTGTGGCTGCCGTCGGATCAGATACCACGCGAGTGTCGCACGCTCACGCACCGTGCCACGTCGACTGCGAAAGACGTCCTTCCATTGGCCCGTCAGCAACGCGGGGCGGCCGGCTTCCTCGGCCTCGGCCTGTTCCGTGGAGACCGCTGCGAGTCTGACGACCGCTTCCGTCCACGCTCGCGCATTGCGAATGCGGTCATCCCGCGAGAGTGAATTCGCTTCGCTGATCAGTTTCCGCTGCGGACTTGATCGCTGCGACGACTCAGTCGGCGGTTGCCCGGGCATGACAGCGGGCTCGGTGTCAGCACCTTTGCCACGGAACCACTTCCGGAACCAAGACACCATTGTCAGACAATCCGTGCGAAATGATTCGGGGGGCTCAACTGGCATCGCAATCAGCCGGCGCAACTGAATCGTCAGGGCCGTCCAGCGAATCAGCTCGGCCAGCCACCAGGCGCGCCGGTCGGGTCGGGCGTCAAACTGCTGCCGCACCGCGACACGCATTTCATCGGCGAGCAGCGGCCACACAGCATGTCGGGAACGCCCCCAGCGCTGCCACCAGTTGAAGAAGTGTTCGGTTCGGTCATATGGCAGTCGCGTCAGACCGAGCAGCACGAATCTTGCACACCACAAATAAGCCTGCTTCAACGGTGACCGTCCGATCAGAAACGGAGCCGCGAGCGCGCCCGCGATTCCGATCAGATACCCCAATGGAATCAGGCAGTACGGCCACGGCTTCAGAACCAGCCAGCCACGCAATGGCAGATACACCGCGTCATGCCATTCGTAGAGCACGTTCGCTTGATCGAACCACTCGTAATGCACGCCGAGTCCAATCAAAGTCAGCGGCAACACGACGACCATCACGAAACACCAGCCGGCCACGACCCACCGGGGGCGAGTCCAACCGCGAGCGATTCGCTGCGACGTCAAATGAGGAGATCGAAACTGCAACATGAGATTCACCCACCCGTGTCACAACGCTGATGCCAATGTTATGGACCCGTGTTCCCAACTTGCTTCATAGCAGACCGCGGACCATTCGCTCGTAGAACTGGAAACCGACACTCCACAGAAACCGCACCAGCTCAATGGCCACCCAAAGCAGCGCGAGCGGGATCAGCACACGCCGCGACCAGACCAACAGCCGGTTGATCGCAATCGCGAATGCGATCAACACGATCTTCAGCCGCAGCATCCAGAGTCGCGTGCTTAGCCAGCGAAACCGCAACACCGACCACAGCGAACTGAGAATCGAGAACTGCCACCGCGTGGCGTTGCGGGCCGCTCGCAGCGCGACGCGAATCTGTGTTCGCAGTCGTTGGTGTGCGCGTTTCCGGTCATCGACGACCGACTCAAGACCGTCCCATTCCTGCAACTCGCCGCGGCAACGAGTGGATTCCACTTGCCATTCGCGCAGCGACGCTTCAGTCCGCGCCAACTCATTGGCAAACGGTGAATCGTCCGTTGTCGAATTGTCTGACTTCGTTGCCATGTTTCGTTCCGTATCCGCGTTCGCCAGAACGCGAACCGTCATGTCGGATGTCGTCTGCCCGCGAAACCCGCGCTCTGGCGAGCGCGGCCACGGACCTGAGCCTCAAGAGTTGTCACCAAAGCTGCGACAGAAACGCGAGGATGCGTTTCCGCGATTCCGCCAGTTCTGTCGCCGACTTGCGGATTGAATCTTCTGTCTCAATTCGTGAGACGCGAAATCTCTCAAGCGTCTCGGCGGCCTTCTTCTCCCACTCCTCGAAGCTCGTCACGCCAGACGTCGTTGTTTGTTGCAACCGTCGAGCAGAACCAAGCATCTCATTGCGGGCCGATTCCGCGGCCCGCAGGAATGCTCGTAATTCAACGGTTTCCGCATTCAGCTTCTGGGCCTGTTCGAGTACCGTCTGCAGTCGCTGAAACGCGTCATTCAACTGCGCGTCGAACACGGACAACTCGCCGCGGACCAGTTCGAGGACTTCCTGGTGTGACTGCCGGGCCACCGCTTCGACACGATCCTGAGCCGGCCGTCCGCGCGATGCCAGTTCGTCGGCGATGACCTCCCAGCGCGCCAGATTCGCCATCCCGGAAATCTTCGCCGTCACCGCGACTCGCCGCTCCTTGTCACTGTCGATCGCTTCGAGGATGTCAAGATGGTCGTTGACCCAGTCGAGCCGCTGCCGGAACGGCTTGAATTCATTGCGGTCCAGCAACGTGATACAGATGCGATCGTCGTCCGGACCGTACGGCCCATCAAACAGGAACAGCGGACGCGATCCCAGCATGCCCTTCTGCCCCGGCGACAGAAAGTCAGTCAATACGTCACGCAGGTACGCCTCCATCTCGGCCGGATCCCAGCCGTGCAGCGTCGGAAATAGAGCCTTCGCTTCCGGAACAAACACCAGACACCGATTCTCGCCGGGAGTATCGGCCCGGCTCCCTCCCGTGTGATAGGACCGCGCCCAGAACGGATCCAGCCAGAACCTCATCGTCTCCGGCCGGCCTTTGGTGCGAACCCCCGGGCGTTCGCACTGTCGCGCGAAGTTCAACAACGGAGCGACTTCGGCCAGATCGCTCCAACCATGATCGAAGTACAAATAGTGGTAAGACAGCTCGCTGATTGGATCGGCATCTGCCGGCGACGTCGGCGACGCCTCCTGTGGAGTAAAGCAGGCATAGCTCAGGCCGGCACTGTTCAACGTCCGCAAGGGCAGTGCCCGCAGCAGACGGGCCAGCTCGGGCAACTGGTCGTGCGAGAACCTCATCAGCGCTGGGCGGACCGCGTTTGCTTCGGACCAAAGGCGGTACTTGTATTCGTAGTCCTGGTAACGCCGGTAAATCTCGCCGATGTCCTGCTCCCACGTACGCAATCCGGTGTCGCGCAACTCAAGCCGGTAGCCCTCGCAACCCTTCTGCCGCTTCAGATGCGACCGCAGTCCCTCGTGCGCCGTTGCCGTGAATTCCAGATTCTGCGGCGTCACGTGGATCCGCTGATATTCGGGATCGAGGAAGTAGTTGCGATGGAACCGCCCGGCCGGCAACGCCAGGAGATCGGCCCGCAGCACGTTATCCGCCGTGTGATTCAAACCGGAGTTTTGAGCCGGCAGAACGGCCAGCAACACGCTGTGATGCACGCCGTCTTCAGACAGAGGCAGCGCCAGTACTTCCGGACACTCTTCCAGCAATTCCTTCATCTGTGACAACACGTCGACTCCGGGAATGACCTCGGGCTCGGCCTCGCCGAGCAACGGATAAGCCAGCCTCTCGGGGAGGAACACCGTGAAGGTGTCGCGGCGGAAGGCCCGCAGTATTTGAAACTGTGACTGCAACTCAGGTGCCAGGCTCTCCCAGTTTCCGTTGCGACTGCGGTCGCTTTTTCCGCAGAAAAAGTAACGGGGACGTCCGCCGACCTCCGCGACGGACCAGCGGGCCGCTGTCGATTGCATCGCCATGTGTGCGAACAGAGTCCCGGCTTGCTCCTGCGTCAACCCCGGGTCGGACACGGCCAGATACTCGCCAGCCGCCGCTTGGGCCGGCTTTTCGCCGCTGAGCGAATACCCAGTCAGCAGGAGTCCGGCCAGCCCTCCGAGCAACGTCGCGGCCTGCTCGAACCCGCGACCCCGGTCGACCGTTGCGTTGCGCCCCATCTGCTTGCCGTATTGCTCGCGCAGATTTGCGAATTGTTCGTTCAAAACGTTCAACGGTTCGCTCGGCCCCTTGAACTCCGGCAGCAGCAGCTCAACGCTCACCCCGTTCCGCGCCGGCAGAATCTGCATCTTAATCTCTCGAACGGCCAGTGGCCGCAACTGGGGATCAAGCTCGCGCAGAAACGGCCGCAACAGCGTGAAAACACGCTGAGCGTCCAATGACTCCAGCCGGTGAAACCGGTCGATCTGTTTCGATTCACTGTGGCGGCTCATGGATTCACCCTTGCCAGATTTCCTGTTGGATTTGCCGGAACCAGCTCCCGACAAGCCCACCTGCGAAACCGGATACATCGTCCGCTTCCAGATGGGCTTGATTCCAGGTCACAAAAGCTCCGCTCGTTCCCGAGCCGCTGGCAGGCAGGATCTCTTCCGCCGGCTCTCGTCCGGTATCGAACTTCCAGCCATCAATCTGCAGATCGTCCGGAATCCACGTTACGCTCAGATTGGCCGTCGGCGGAGCCCCGCGCAGGAGTCGCCGTTTCAACTGCTTCTGAGAAACGTTGAGCGGATTACCTCGACACGAATTCGGGCAGACCACCATCACATGAATGAACTTGAAGTCGGCCATTTCCAGACTGGCGGAATTGCGTCGCAGTCGCGTGCTCCCTGATCGGCGCTTGGATGCAGAACCACGATTCGATTCCGCAACACTTTGCGCTGCCGAGCCGGTGCGGGATGAACCGCTTCGAGTTGAGCCATTTCGAGACGGAGTGCCTGTGACCGGCGACGGAAGTTCGACGTGTGACTTCCACGCGGCGGCGCACCAGTCGGCGATGTTGTCACCTGTCGAAAGGCCGTCGCCTCCGCGCTGCGGCACCGGATCCGACCAGATTCCCTGCTCATTGAGAAACCGCGGCAGCCAGTGCATCGAATTCAGAAAGTCATGCCGGTAGAACTCACTCGGTTGATCGCCGTCGGCCAGTTCGGGAGCACGCAGCGCCGCCAGCGGGAACGATTCCGTGCGGTACATGCCGAGCCGGTCGCCTTCGATCAGACGAAACTCGCTCTGATACAGTCCGCTCTGGCACAGCCTCTGTCCCAGTCGCAGACACAGGTCGAACCAGCAGGCTTTCACAAACGTCCCCGGCAGCGAGTCCCGGACTTCCCCCGGCAGCAGCACCGCCAACAGGACGTCACGATTCTGTTCCTGTTTCGGAGGCCGGAAACGTGACAGATAGCCTTCATTCATCAGCCGCTGCATCTGCATCAGCTCTGGAAGCGTCAGTTCGCTGAGCATGATGTCACTCAGATCCTCGATCGACCGCGTCATCGTGACCCCGTTGATCCCGTCGGTTCGGCGATGCTTACGCAGAGTTCTCAGCGGACGTGACTGTTCGAGCCGCCGGATCGTCTTACGATCCGGTTCATCATCCGGGATCGACGGGCGCATCCGCTTCAACAACGCCGTCGCCACCGGTGTGACCTGCGGCATCGAGGTCCCGTCTCGTCCGTGTCCCGAAAGACTGCTGGCACGACCGGACAGCGTGACCGCCGACTCGTACCAGAAGAGCTCCAATTCGTTTTCCTCGTCGCGCACGACAGCCAACAGAGCGGTCATCAGTTCGCGTTCGTATTCGAGGTAGGCAGTCTCCGAAACACCTCGCAGCAGCAGCCAGTCTTCACAGAACAGAACTGTTCGCCCGATGCGCCGACACGCGCGGTCCAACAGAAACGCCGCGACTCGAAACACGAAGTACGACGGAGCGGCTGAGACAATCACTGCCCGCCCCGCATTCGCCATCCCCGCGTTCTGATCCGATCCGCGGACGCGCAGCGCCTGCTTGAGTTGATTGATCGCGATCACCCACGGATCCACAAGCTCGGGCGACGCTGGTTCGCGCCGCCCCGGATCCAGCGCTGCCTCGAGTCGTTCCGCCAGCCATGGCGTAATCCCGATATGCCGGTCATGAAGCGCCTGAATCAGCGAACGGGTCCGATCGCTGCAGCTTCGCACACGCGGCTTCCACCGGCCGGGGCCGGCAAGCAGCGTGCGGCAAGCGGACGGCACTATCCCCGCATGCGGAACTTCTCGCGAACGGGCCGTCTCTGATTGTGGTGCGCCGGTCATGATCACGGCCCTTCCTTCCAGGGTTCGAGCTTGGTCAGGCTGAGGAGTTGATTCAGTTTCTGTTCGTTTTCCGGATCATCCACGACGTCCAGGAAGTACTTGCCGAGCAGGGCGAGATCCTCACGTCGCACCGGAGCTTCATCGAACTGCCGCGGCTTCTCGTTCGACAAGCAGCCTTCGTAGATTCGATGCGCCGCCATCACGCGGACGAACTTGATCAACCGGCGATTCGAAACATCCGACATTTCATAGCGACGAGCCGTCGAGATCATCGTCGCCAGCGCTTGATAAACCGGTGGGGCGTCCGTGAGCGTCAGGTCGTTCAGCGAGTTCCGGAACGCGGCGAGCGAATTCCAGAAGTTCTTTACATCCGCAACCGGTTCGACGCGCTTCGAGTAAGTCGTCTTCCAGCCACGGGCCAGCAGGCCGCGCAGAGCCTCGCCGGTCGCTTTCACATTGTGCATGCCACACCGCAGGACGAAGCGGTCGTAGACAGCGCGCAGGTCGTCGGTTTCCGGTACCTGATTCGTGGCACCGAACAGGTTCTCCATACCGACAGGGATCACGCGGTTGTTGTCGTGAAACAACCGCTCGTTCAGAAAGCTGAGGATCGAGTTCAGAATCGCCCCGGATCCGTTGAAGACTTCGTCCAGATACACGACCCGCGCGTGCTGCATCATCCGTCCGTGGTTGGCACGCTGCAGAACGTGTTCGTTGTGCAGTTTTTCAAAATCCCAGAACCCGAACAGTTCGCCCGGCTCTGTGAACGGAGTCAGCAAGTACTCGAAATACTCTGCCGACTGCTCGATGACGTCGGACGGCGAAGGATCCTCCGGCGGCAACAGGCCCGTCATGCGGCAGAATGTCCGAATCATCATCGACTTGGCCACGCCGGGAGCCCCGACGAACAAGAGCGGCTCGCCGGTTGCTACCGCCAGAATCATGGCCCGAACCGCTTTGTCGGCCTCGAAGAACCGTTTGTTCAGCTCCTCCTCGATCGACGCCAGCGTCCCCAGCAGGTTCTGGTGCTTCCGACAGCGGTCGTACAGTTCATTTCCGCGAAACATGGTGAAGTCTCCTTTGCAGTAATCTCGTCAGGCTCGACGAATTCCGTCGCGATTCAGCATCCAGAACGGCAGGGGGCCACGGGGTGGACAAACATTCGGGTCGATCGGCTTTCCAGTCCGGATCAGTGAGTGATGACGCCTCATACTCGTCCAGTCGAACGGCCGGCGGCTCGGCATCCGGATCGTTCGCCAGCGCCTGCCGAGCGGCTGCCTGCTCGATCACGAACGGCAACAGTAACACCGGACGTGGCACGAGCCACAGCCTACACTCGAGGGCTTCGGCTATGACCCATTGATCCCAGAACCGCGCCCAGTGCGTCTCTTGCAGACATTGCCCGGCATGTTCCCTCAGCACGTGAAGCATGCGGCGCGGATGGGCTCCCGTCGGCGATGCCAATCGGATCAGCAGCCGGATCGAGTTCGGATGCAACTTGGGTGCGATACGCCAGCGACTCGACCGGCAGATGCGCGACCGCAGCGTCCCGTGAATGATGTCAGTCGCCTCTCGGGCGAATGCCAGATTCGTCCACGCTGCCAGACTGCAGGTTTGCCACATCGAAACCGGAATCGCGCAGCCCGAACCAGCCGATACCTGCCGCCGCAGAAAACCGTTGAACAGGCCACCGAATTCCTCCATCGAGCGCCGTCCGCGAATGATCCGTTCGACATGCCGCCGCACGGCGCGTCGCCAGTTTGTTCTGGCCCGCTGCGTTGCGTCGCGCCGCATCCAGTACCGGTTCAGTACTCCGACGTTTCGCAGGCCGTCAATAAGGGTCTCAGCCGCCGACGTCAGTCGGTCTTTCGGCAGCTCGATCCCGGGCCGGAATTCGTCCAACCGCTTCAGCAGTTCGACCCCGCCCGGCACTCGGCGGACGGCGTCACCCAGACTCAGTCGTTCATGGACCGTCGCCTGTGTCAGCAAATCAATGCCGATGCCGGACAGCAGTGCGATCAATTCCTCAACCGGCACAGACGACAGCCCCAACGTCGCCGCCGGAAGCGTCGCCTGTTCGGAAGATGATTGTATTTGCGAGTCGCTCATGCTGACGCTCCAGTCACCACTTTCTTCCCACCGCATTGAGAAACACCGCCAGCACGACGGCCATCGCGCTGGCCGATGCCAGTTCCTGCCAGTAGTGCGTGCGCGTCTGCCGGCGCGGAGTCGCTCTCAAATCGGGCCATTCCGAATTGCGATCGAGCACACGTCCGCTCCCGGCTCCGGCGATCTGCTCGAGGAGCTGGTGATTGATGCCCTGGGTCCACTTCTCCGCAGCCGTCGAATTCGGTTCGGATCCAGCTTCGTGTTCCTGCTGCCGAGGCAGCACCACTGGCACTCGCTGCCGACGCGGCAACGCAATGCCTCGGGCTCCGGACTCTTCGATCATCAGGTGCAGAACCCCGTCCGCGACCTGCTCCGGGATTTGCAGGGATCCACACAGGAAGCCCCGTTCATCCGGCTTCAGAGCCTCCGATCCCTGTATCACGCCGTCGCGACGCAGGGTCAGCGTGACGCCATTCAGAAAAACCGGTTGGCCTACCGCTTTGAACGCCACGAGTCGCACCTCCAGGCGGTTGCGATTCCTTGTTACGTCCATCCAGTAACGATCCGGCACACTGAAAGCCGAGACTTCCTCACACCATGCCGTCACGGCTTTCCGGGCAGCGGCTTTCTCGGCAGCGGCATTTCGGTCATCGGCTCTTTGGGGATCGGGATCGTCGAGCCAGGCATTCGGAATGCCGCACGAAAACACGCCGACGCGTCCCAATCCGGCGTCGCGAAAAGCGAGGATCGGATCTGAGTTCTCGGGATGCAGCCCGATCAACCTTGTGCTGTCATGGTCCGAAAGCGTCGAGACCGCGTGCCCCGGAAGAGTCAACCCCGGCAGCCACCCCCGGCTCTTGTCCTGGTCATCGAGCAATCGTTGTCCCGGAATAAACTGTTTGCGTTCGAAGTACTTGTCGCGTTTCTCTGGCTCAGTCGGCTCGAATTTGAGCGACGGAATGCTTGCAAGAGACGGCACGGCCTTTCTGTGTTTGAATTGGTAAAGTGGACTTGTCTCTGGGATCTCTGGCAGGCCCGCGCCGAACGCCTTCGAAAAAACACTACGACCGATAACGCCCTGGAGACTCTGCGCATAGTCGAGCGACATGTCGCCATCGCAAATCATCACAAAGGCTCCCTCCATGAGATTGAGCCCCTGTATCACCGCCAGCGTGACGTTGGGGTCTGTCCCTCCGTAGGCTTGAATGCCGGCAACCTTAGCGATCGCTGCCGCTTTGCCATCGGGATCCATGTTGCGTCTGGAGAGGACCACTGAACTCGTAGTTCTAAAAACGATCACTTCGAGCGTGTCGATCGGACGGAGCTTGTCGATAATGGCACCGCAGATTGCGTGCGCGATGCTCATTCTCTGGCCGGACATTGACCCGGAGGCATCCACGGTAATCACCACTCGCTGCGGCGGCGGCTTCTCGATATGCTCGCGCGGTCCGGGATTGACGGGCAGAATCGGCTCCAGCTCTGTCTTCAGATAACTCATCAGCACCGAGGGGGTCTTCTCGTCCGCCTGTTCGTGGTCGCCGTTGATCAGCAGCAGCCCGGTGCCTAGCTGCTCGACCTGCCGGCGCAGTTCAGGCAACAGTCCCGCCTCCAGACGCTTTGAATCGACCGCCGACAGCACCACCGCATCGAAGTCGCGGCCTTTATTGTTGAGGTGTTGCAGAGCATCTCCCGGCAGGCACACGGTCACTTCCCAGCGCTCGCGGTCGACCATCGTATCCCATCTCGTGTCGTTGCCGATGGCCAGGATGCGGGCTTTCCCTTGCACGTACACCGGCCGCGTCACGCGATGCGTTCCCGCATGGGACGTCGCGACTTTCCCAGACGCCAATCCGTTTCCGCCACCTTCACCGTTACGCGGATCCGCGTCGGCCACGGGCGTCAGCTTCAATTCGACGAACTGCAGTCCGCGACCTCGAAAACTCAGCGGCTGTCTCAGGCCGGAAGTCTGACCGGCGCGGAATGTGATCGGCTTCCGTTCCTTTTTCAGCGGAAGGACCAGTGGCGTCGCCTCTTTCAGCGCGTTGTGATGCAGAGCGATTTCCAGTATTCCCGCCTGATCGCGCGACCCACTGTTACGAATCAGCGTTCGTACCGCGGATAACGATTCCGAGGTCACCGTTGAGGGAACCGAGTTGCCATGCAGAAAGAGCGCCGGGCCCGGACTGGTCAATGGCACGACGTGAACCGGAATGCCTTCGCCTGCCAGCCGGCGTGCCGCCGCCACGGCGTCTCCCGACGTCTGATTCCCGTCCGAACACAACAGCACAACGCCCACTCCTTTGGTCGAGTGAACCGTGTCGGCAGCCCGGTGGAGTGCCGCCTCGATGTCCGTTCCATCGGTCGCCGTGCCAGACTCGAACAGGCTG
The DNA here is from genome assembly GCA_945860955.1 of Planctomicrobium piriforme. GTDB lineage: Bacteria > Planctomycetota > Planctomycetia > Planctomycetales > Planctomycetaceae > UBA10511. The sequence goes on along the minus strand of CAMATH010000042.1, from coordinate 7,639 downwards.
GCGGACAACTGCGAAACAGGCACCGTCTTTGCCGCCGCAGAACTTCCCGAGAATCGGACCAGCTTCACGGACTGGACGCGATTTGCCGGCTCACTCGTGATGCCTGCCGGCGAGAGCGCTTCCGTCAGGCCCGTCGCCAGGGTTTCCAGTTCGCGGCGACGCAGTTCGCTTTCCCGTCGTACGCTGTCGGATTCATCGAGCAAAACGACCACGGTCGGAGCATCAAACGACTCACGCACTTCTTTACGCAGATCGAGTGCCGCTAGAGCCAGCAGCAAGATACCAACCAGCGACAGTGCCATGGAAACCCGCCGGCACAGCCGCGTCCGATCCACCGACTGTGTGGCTGCTGTGCCCGTTTCGGTCCGTTGACGAAGCGCGCGCACAACCAGCCAAACCGCCACCGCTGCCATACCGGCCAGGCAGACGTCGACGACCACGGCTTGCCAGCCCATCGCCGGCGTCCATTCAAACCGCGAGACTGAACCGTTCATGGCACGAGACCTCTCTCTGATCGAATCGTCGTCAGCGCGAGCACGCGTTCCACAGTCAGCAGCACCAGCGCCAACAGAACCGGCAATTGCCACCACATTCCCGGTTCTTCCCGTTCGATCCGAACCGCGGGATCGAAGACGGCCCGCGTGTTCGACTCCCCGCTGGTATCTCCCTCACCAGGATGCAGCGGCAGCCGAAACGGAGCCTGTTCGTAGTTCGGCTCAGGATGCTCTCGATCCGTCAGTCCAAACAGCGGCGATTCATCCCGCGACAGCAACCATGATACCGAATTCAGAAACACGGCCTGCCATGCCAGACGGCTCGCCGCCGCCTGACGGTCACTGTCCGACGCCGTTTCGGGATTGATCGGAAGTTCTTGAAAGTCCGGCAGCAGTGGCATCCATACGATTGGCCCGCGACCTCCGCCCGCCGACAGACTCGCCAGAGCGACCTGCAACGTCTCGTAGGAGCTGCCACGAAACGCCGCGAGCGCAACATGCACGTCCGTCAATGGCCGATCGGACTGGCCAAGCGACAGCAGCAGCGTTTCCGCAGCCAGTGGTTTCATCTCGGGGGTTCCTTCAAGTGCGTCCAGATTCACGTCTCGCAGAAACGGGCTGTCGTCGAAGACCGAACACAGAAACCAATCGTCGGCACCATTCGGTGCCGGACCGGGACTCCCGTCGGGATGCCCGACGACCAGCAGTGGTATGCTTTCCGGAAATTCACCGCACCCTGCAAAGTCGGTCACCACGAGCCGCGGAAGCGGAGGCGGCTCACCATTTCTTCCGGTCACTTGGGGGTACTCCTCGGTCGACCAGCCCGGAAGATCCGGGACCGTCGCGCCGGGGACTTGCCACCGAACGGCAACACTCGTCTGATCCGGCAGCAGGACCGTCGCCCGATTGTCCGCCGGCCACGCATCCCGACCGGACAACTCCAGCCTCAGCGGTTCGCCACTCGCCGCCTGAAAGACTCTGCTGCGAGCCAGATCGAATCGCGCATAGCCCGCCCCGTCCCACGCCACCGGGAACGATTCCATGCGCGGCTCTGCGGAGCCTGTCGACACAGTGAGCGTCGTTTCCTCGAGCGGCTGCTTGCCCCGCGCTTGCACGTGGACGCGAAGATTCACCAGACCACCGGAAAGCGGATGCCGGACCGGTTCGATCCGCGTGATCCCGTGACTGGCAACCGGTTTCGCCACACCCAGCCACTGCACAGATCCGCGTTGGGATTCCTGAGACCACTTCGGTGCCGGCTGATCCGAGATCACGACAACGTGAGTCGGCCACCACGCCGAGTCGTTCAGCGGCCGACGACTCAGAAACCGCTGCAGCGCGGACAGGTCCGTCCCCAGCAGTCGTGATCGCACGACATCCTCAAGGTGCGGCCGCAAACCCGACAGATCGCTCGTCGGCTCGACCCGCTCATCGACATCCAGATCAAACGTCGAGACCCGAACTTCCCGCGATGCAGCTTCGGTGGCCTCGATTTTGTCGAGCGTTTGCCGGAGTACTTCCAGAGCCATTTCCGACCGAGTTCGACCGTCCTGCGTCGTCTGCATACTTCCCGAGCCATCCACGTAAATATCAACACGCAACGCCGTGTCGATCGGAGCCGTCAGCTCCTGCAACCCGGCCGCCAGCAGCAGCAGAACCAGCGCGGCCATCTGCATCAGATACGAGCGGTCACGCCACTGCGGAGGGCACAGCACCCACTGCCGTCGCGATTCACTGGGCGGCTCGTCGAGGAAGAACCGCACCGCACTCAGTTCCACCGGCACGAACTTCGGCCGCCGCATCCGGCGGATTGTCAATGCGGAGATCGCGCTCAGCGACGCCAGGGCCACCAGCGAAAACGTCATCGCGAACCTCCCGCCATCAACACGGCGGCAATCACGGGATCGTTTGTAAACCAGTCGCGAAACATCGACGCATGATCGAGTTTCTTCACGACCGGCCACGACCAGCGACTGCGCACGGCACCCAGCCGGACTCGATCGAAAAATACGTCTCGGTTCTGTGCGATCCGGGTTTCGACGCGTCGCAGCAAGGCGTCGTCCACGTCAAACCGCAGGTCGTGTCGCTGGGGATCGACACCCGGCCCCACCATCCGGCAGGATCGATCGACGATCAGCGAGCGCTCCCACGGCCAACTGTCGAGTTCCAGCACCGCGACCGTACACCGACGCTGGGTCGCCATCGTGACGCAGCCGGCCAGCAGTTCGGAACATCGCGGAGGACAGAAAAAGTCTGACACGATCAGCCACACCGCGCCCGGTTGAAGGCACCGGCTGATCGCCTGCAATCCGTCTGCCTGGCTGCCTCCGTCCCCACAACTGAGCGAGTCCGACTCGCACAACCAATCGCGAATCTTTCCCCCAGCCTGCTGATTTCGAATCTCAGTCGACATTCCTGACCAGCGTTCCACTCCCTGCTCGCCGGAGTCGTCGACAGGCTCCCCAGCGTCTCGCGTCGCGGCTTCCGCCGCGAGTCGATGCAGAACAACCCGGTCTTTCCCCAAGAGCGCGATGCGTCCGAGCGCCTCCGCCAGCCACGCCGCGATCAACCGCTTTCCGGACCCCTCCACTCCGTCCATCGTCGGCGACTGATCGACCGTGACGACAATCCGCAGCGCCTCTTCGGTGTCAAACGACTTCTTCCAAAACTCCCACGGCGCACCGCGGCTGAGGGACAGCCGCCAGTCCACAAACCGCACGTCATCGCCGGGCACGTACGCGTCGTATTCGCGGAATTCCAGACTCTGGCCGCGTTTTCGCATCAGGAGTTCGCCCGCCGGCACAGTCGCGGCGCGACGATCCAGCCTAAGCCGAAAACGCTCCAGATCCGCGTCGCTCAATGGCAACGGGAGCGGTATCAACGAACCGAGTCCGCTCACGACGACAACTCCTTCAACCGGCTGCTGTGCGTCTGAAAGACCTCATGCGCCTCGTCATCCGGAGAGGTCAACCGGCACAGTTCCAGAATCAGCAATTCCATCAGTGCCGGGTGCCGGACGTTGATCTTTGCGTGCGACGCGAACTTCTCTCGCCACGAGAAATCCAGTTTCAGCCGGTGTCGCAGAGCCGCCACGACGATCCGGTTCAGATCCGACGTCGATGCGAACTCCCGCTTCCCGTCGCCGCAGAGCAGAAACCACGCTTTCGCCCCGTTCATCATCGCAATGGCCGATCGCGGACCGATCGCGTACTGAGTCACTGCCGCGGCCAGTTCCCGGGCCTTCCTGAAGTTCCCGGACAACGTGCCGGCATATTCAGACTCCGAGCCGTCAAACGCGAACACCAGATTGCAGACGTGTTTCTCGAGACTCGGCGACGGACGCACGCTGCTGATCGCGGCCGCTACTTCCCGATGATCCTGCAGTGCCTCGGCAAACGGATCGTGTCCGCTGGAGCCGGCGGCGGCGTCGCCGCCGTCGGACACAGCCTCGTTCTGCGGCGACTCGATCCGGCCTTCGCCACGCGAATCGGCACCGGTGGTTTTTCTTAGGATCGCCTGAATCGAATCCCGCCGCGGAGACGGCATGTCGATGTGAAACATGAACCGGTCAAGCTGAGCCTCTGGCAGCGAGTACGTCCCTTCCTGGTCGATCGGATTCTGAGTCGCCAGGACCATGAACGGCTTCAGTGTCGGTCGTCGCGTCCCGAGGACCGTGACCTGTTTCTCGGCCATCGCTTCGAGCATCGCCGCCTGGGTCTTTGGGGTCGCGCGGTTGATCTCATCACCCAGCAGAATGTGATGTTTCAGCACCGGCCCCGGATTGAATTCAAACCGGGACAGCATGCCGTTATTGAAGTCCGGCTGATTGGTCCCGGTGATATCCGCCGGCATCAGGTCCGGGGTGAACTGGATTCGGCCGAAATTCAGGTTCAAGATACCCGCCAGTTTCTTGACCAGATCGGTCTTGCCGAGTCCCGGATTGCCTTCGAGCAGAACATGCCCGCCGCAGTAGAACGCGACGAGACACAGCCGCGCAACGTCGTCGAGACCGTACATGGTCTGCCGGAACCGCCTCAGCATGTCCTCCGCGGAGGCGCGGATCTGGTCGCTATTCGCAAACTTTCGCGGTGTCGCCGTCATGAAAAATTCCGATCATCAAGAGAATACGGTAGAGAACTCCGTCCCCACACACATCGAACACCAACCAGTCAGTTTTTCTGCTGACCGGATTGGGTCGCCGGATTTAGTCGTAAGAGGGGCACTTGAATCGGTCGCACGCGGGGCGATCGAACTGCGGGGCGACCAGAGGCAGAACGCCGAACGTTGTCCGAATCCGAGGGCGCGTTTGGATTCGACGGTTCAGGCACATCGACCAGATCGCCTCCAGTCTGGGTTCCACCGGAATACCGAATCACACTCACCTGGCCCATTCCCGGCGGCAGTTGTTGAGTGGTTGCAGGTTGCTTCGGCACTGAAGGTCCGGTGTCTAGCGACTGCTTTCCAATTGAACCATTCGACACCGTCGAATTTGCAGCCACACTTCCCGGTTGCGCCCCTGTCGATTGCTGGCCACCCAGTTGCTGGCCTACCGGTCGTTGGCCTACCAATGGTTGTCCACTCGGTTGCTGGCCTCCCGGTTGCTGACTTCCCGGTTGCTGGCCTGTCGATTGCTGGCCTGTCGATTGCTGGCCACCCGGTTGTTGACCACCCTGTTGTTGACCACCCTGTTGCTGACCTCCAGGTTGCTTTCCTCCCGATTGTTGACCGCCCGGTTGTTGACTTCCTGGTTGCTGACCTCCCGGTTGTTGACTTCCTGGTTGCTGACCTCCCGGTTGCTGACTTCCCGGTTGCTGACTTCCCGGTTGCTGACTTCCTAATTGTTGACCGCCCGGTTGATGACCGCCCGGTCGTTGACCACTCGGTTGCTGACCACCCGGTTGCTGACCTCCAGGTTGCTTTCCTCCCGATTGCTGACCTGTCGATTGCTGACCTGTCGATTGCTGACCGCCCGATTGCTGACCGCCCGGTTGCTGGCATTCTGGTTGCTGTTTGCCGATGTTGGGCGAGGTTGACTGCTCGTCCTTTGCTCCGTCACCGTGGTCCTCGCCACGCTTCAGGCTGACATCGGTCGCGTGATCGACTTGGCCATTGTCTGGCGCGGCCTGGTGAGCCATGCGGCGCTCCGGCGAAGTCCCGGCACGCTCCGCTGCAGCCGGTTCCAGACAGAACAACATAATTGCCGTGACGAGTGCAGAGACTCCTGCGGGATAACTCAATGCGGTCAATCGGCGTGTCACCTCTTCAGGCATCGGCACACTCGCCGGAAGTCGAATCCCTCGCGAATCCATACCGGCCGCGTGGGCATCCAGCGCGTCGCGAAATTCTTCCAAGACCGGACTGGCCGACGCCGAATCCGCTCGCCTGGCCCGGCGCTGTCTCTCGCACAGCAGGACCAGGGCCGGCCAGTTCGCAAACATACTGCCGATTCGAGGAGTCGGTTGTCGACAGAGGACCAATGACATCAGCGGCAACACGGGTACTATTCCAAGCAGCAGCACGGCTACGCTTCCGGCCACGGCCGCTGTTGCCAGCAAGGCCCACCACGCCGAGCCGAACAGCAGCAACTGGATGACTCCCGTGACAAGCAGACCAGCCGCCAGTGCCAGATTGAGACCGACAAACCTCGCTCCGGAAGACCACACGAGAAACCGCAACCCGGTGGCCTGCTGCTGGCGTACCCACCGATTGTGCAGCCCAAGTAATCCAGCCGAGGCCAGCCCCGCGACCAGTGCGACCGTCAGCATGTGAATGAATACAGAACTTGTATCGCGGAGAGCTTCGACTGCTTCCCGAGTGCCGGCCACAACCGCAATCACCAGCAGTATTGTGCTGATGCAGATGTTCCGATGACGGTCATGAACGACGCGTTGACCGAGCTTCCAGAAGAACGCACTCATCGGCCCAACCCTTGAAGAGCAGTTTCAAGAAAAAAGAACATCGTCCAGTACAACGCTGAATCAAGCGACCCCACTGGGAATCGGTCGATAGGGTGTGGGAGCATCGCTTCATGGAGTCCTAGCACATTCTCCCCGTAGCTTCCATGCTATGTCTGCGACACGATCAGTGTCAATTCGTGGCCCGCTGAACAGATTTTTGTGAAGCACGCAGACATTGAAAAACTCCCCGCTTCAGTAGGAACAATTCCGGTTCGCGTCCACTGCGGACGATTTGGGAATGGGCGTCACTTCTCTTAGAAACAAGGCGACGTGTCAGGCCGGACAGTTTTTCGAGAGATTCTTTTTGTTGAGCAGGAATTCTGTTCGGACGGAATCCTCGTTTCGTTTACCTTGGAGGACCGTGAAAGCCGCCTGCCGTCAGATGACCAGGGCGGCTTCCACATTCATTTTGTGCACGGCGATCTATCAAACTGAGATCAACATGAAGTCACGACACCGATTTAGCCCACTACCGTTGCTGCTGATCCTTCTGCAGTTGACGACCGTTACTCAACTCAAGGCCGAAACCCCGGGCGACAAATCCGAAGATCCCGCGTCGCGAATCGAGCCACTGAAGTCACTTGACGTCTATTCGGACTTCCACGCCGACGGGCAACCCGTCGGACCGCTCGCGACGATGCCGTGGATCGTGGTCCGCAAGGACACAAACGGAACCGCCTACTTCCACGGTCCTTCGCCGATCGAGAACCGGTACTCATTCTCGACCACAGTTGAGGATCCGGCGGTGTCCCCACTGAAGCCCGGCAATGCGCTTGAACTCGTCCTTCACGGCTGGGACCAGGAACCCGCCGACCGGAACGGAACCTTTGAAATCGGTCTGTTATCGAAGAAGGACGAACCATTGGACGAGCAACTGCGCCTGACACATTGCCTGAATGGATACTCTCCGGGAATCTCGTTCGGAAAATTCAGTGGCTACTACAGCAGCCGTGAGGAACGCGGTTCACGCATGCCGCATGTCGATGCAAACTGGAAGACGAACGGTGCGAATCACGTCGTCTTTGTCTTCAGTGAAAAGGTGGTCTCGCTGTGGATCAACGGCGAGTTCGTCTCGTCAAGCCAGCAAATCCCGGCCACCGGAACATTCGCCGGGTACTCTGTCAGAGGCCTGACTCGAACCGCAGGTGTGTCGCGCATTCGAATCTATGCCGCGAGGGGGCATTGATG
>CAMATH010000041.1 GCA_945860955.1 Planctomicrobium piriforme | reverse complement strand
AATGTGCTGACCGCGAGCGCCAGCGACTGTTCGACGGTCGCCTTGCTCCCCTGCCACCGAAACCAGTTGCCGCTTCCCAGTCCGCCCATTTTCGACACTCCGTTCAAAATTTTGCCTAAATCAATTGTGGTACTCGATGATTGACCGGGCTACCACCCGCCGCGAACGTTGGTCAATCGCAACCGAATCGGCGTCAACGCATGAATAAAGGAACACCCGGAACGTGATTCCGATTCGGCCGAACCGTAGTGCGTTAGAAAGTCAGTCTATTCTTCCAACGGTTCCCATAGACGTCCCTCGGATCGACCGCCGGGGAGGGACCCGAAACGGAGAGGGGGGGCGGAAACTAAGGAAACCGAAAATCCCGCGTCCACACGAATCGGTCGACTGGGAAAGACTACCGGGAAGGACCCGGGCGGACTGCCCCCCAATCCCCCCTCGGGAGAATTCGGGAATCGCAACCGTCAAATATATGTGCGCGGTTCCAACGCGGTCTGTGGATCGAAGGATCGGTGAAATTCCGGCCCCCCTCCTGCCATCGCGTCGCCGCCCGATTCCGTGTTTTCGACCGAATGATCGAAATCCACTTGTGTTATAGGGTTTCCCGTCGTTTTCCCGTCGACCCCAACCACTAGCCGGAAATTGACCCCGTGCGTGTAAAAGTTCCCCAAAGCTGGTGAACCGCAGACGGGGATGCCCTCCCGGGATTCCCCTTGACCTGTTACAACGCCACCCCTCCCGCCGTGCGGTTCCAGGCCCTGCCACCCGACGGAGCATGGGTACTCGTTCGGTTCACTTGGCTCAGGCGACGAATTCCCCTTAACCCCAGTGAAGGGACTAGGCCCTGCCCGCTGCCATCGGCAACCGATGCGTTTGTTTCAGGCTCAGGCACGGAATCGGGCGTACCCCGACGTGGTTGGACGATTTTAACCGAAGTGGTTTGACCGCCGCCAGACTGTGTTGCGATTCATCTCCCTACCCCACCGACAAAACCGCCATAACCGTCAGAAGCCACCCCTTGTGTCGGTTCTGTCGGTTTTGTCAGTTCATAGACTCGGGGATTGATGAACCAGCGACCCGCCTTGCGACCCCCCGTTTCAAGTTGTCGAAAAACCAGCCAGCCGAGTTTCTCCAGTTCGCCCGCCGCCTGTTCGACCGTGTTTGCGTCATTCAGTTGCGACCACTCGTTTCGGTAAATGTCGCGGGCGGAGAACGAGTCCTGAACCGATCGATCAGTGATTTTGCGGGCCAGTGCTCGGGTCGACTGCATTCCAGGCCGATCCGCGTCGCCGTAAACTCGCCGAGCGTGCGATTCGAGGTACCGACCCCAGCGAATCGCACGTTCCAGGGCCGGCCGTCCGACCGCCCCCGTTCCGGAGTCTGCCAAGTGCAGAAGCAGCGCCAGCGACGGAATGAGACTGCGGTATTTCGCCAAGTGCGATTCCAGCGCTTGGCCATCAGTTCCGGCCCGCAGGCGATGTTCCAAACCGGTCCGCCAGTCGTCGAAGACCGGCTGAGCTTCTCGACTGAATCGAACGTAGGGAACAGCGTCGCGGTTGTAGTCGTCGACACCTCCACCCATCTGGAACCCGTCCATTCGGTCGAGTCGTTCGAAGACCTCGAACGCACGGTTTTTCGCGTCCTTGCTCGGCCAGCGGTCGACGTTCTTCCAGGTCGTAGACTGGTCGGGCTGTACCAACAATTGGAACCGCTGCATCAATCCGTCGTCGCCGGCTCCGATCTTCATTGCCTGTTGACGGTACCCCTGCAACGGACCGGGTTGGATGCCGCCGAGAATCGAGAGACAACAGGCGGCAATATCGACAGTCCCTCGCATGATGCGGTCGAAAACGAAATTGCCATCACCGTTCCAGCACTCCAGAAAGAACGATCGGGCGGTCTCGTTGCCGGGTTTGTCGAGCATTCTCAACAGTCCGGTCAGTTCATCCCGGAACACCGTCGTTCCGTTCGGATTCTCTTGCAGAATGACGCCGAGTTTTTCGGCGGTGGTATCGTTCAGCATGTAACGACGCCGAACGGGCGGTTTCGGCTCGGGATCGTGGTCTCGGTCTGAAATATCGGCCATGTCTCGTGTTCCTTGAATTAGGAAATGGGGTTGTTATCGCCGTCGTGGTTGTCGTTCGTGTCGTCGATGTTGCGAGCTGCATTTCGCTGCTGTTGGCCTTGCTTTTGTCGCAACTTCCATGCGGCGTGTTCAATCTCGAAGCGGGCGAGATCGTCTGCGAATCGATTACGGGCTTCGGCTTCCAGTCGGCAGAGCGGTTTGGTCACTTCTTTCAACACGGGACTTTTCAGCAGCCCGGGGCGACCGATGATTGCCCCCCATAAATTGGGAACGACTTCCCAGTCGTCGTATTGCTTCGGTCGAATGCAGATCTTGCGACCGACGACGCCCGCCAGTGAGATCATGGCACCGACGCCGGCAAAGTCGAGCGGGGTTTGCATCCGTTCTGAGACGTCCGCCAGCCATCCATAGAAAGCGTCAGGAAGCATCGACGGGTCAAACGGTTCGACGGGGGGGAGTCCAATTGGGAGCGGTTGCACTTCGGGCCAGTCGATTGGCTCGCCGGGATATTTCGCGGACTCTTCCGCCATCGCCTGCGTCTTTTCGTCCGGTTCGTAGCGGCTTACCGAACGGGCGATTGCCGCCACTTCGGCTTCATCGAGGGGAGGAACGCATCTTTGGACGTTCGCCGCGTAGAGAGCGGCGCGAATCTCGGTTTCACTCAATCCGCCCCGTCGCAAAAATCCGCCGAGACTCGCCAATGTCGAGTTCCGCTCGCCATTGGGAATTGTGGATGATGTCGACGTCGCGGACAGTTCGCTCGGGTTTCGGCTTTGAACGTCAATCGTTTCGTCGACCGACCTTAAATTCGCAAACTGATTCCCTGCCAACCGGTCGAACAGCCATTGCGGCAGAACCGGCAGTTCGCACCGCTGGGGCAGTTCCTTCGTCCATTGGTATTGGCCGTTGGCGGTACACGACGGGGCGACGCAGATGTAGCCGCCATCGGCTCGCGTATCGACGCGTGGAGCCAACTTGCCGGTCGTGTTTCGCAGGTTCGACCCTGCGGGCGCACTGTAGACCAGATGAATTCCACGCCGGGGCGTCCGTGCTTTGGGCGGATCGTCCAGACCGTCGATCCACTCGCCAAACCACGGGTTGGGCGAACCGTCGTTCAGCGGGTCAACGTCGACCACGCAAAGACCGTTTGTCGACAGTCCGATATTCGCGTTCGGCGTCTGCGTCCACCAGACGGTGATCGTGTCGCGGTCGACTGTCGCCCCCAGGCATCCGTTAGAATTCAATGGCCGTTTCTCCCCGGGGACGCAGGGAAAGACCGGGTATCCGAGACTGGCGAGGCGCAGCGCCTCCGATAGATTCGTGTTTGGCATCGTGTTAAGATCTCCGTTACATTGTGCGAACCCCGCGCAGGCCCGCCACGGCCGCCGGGGTTTTTCAATTAGCGGGGGGTGACTTTGGCGGCAGTCGGCGATTCACTGGGACACGAGCGCAGAAACTCTGCGATGTCGGTTCCCAGTACGAACGCTTTGCCACTGGCGTACCGCACGATCAGCCCTTTGCGTCGAGCTGACCGGATTCCCGCCTTACCCCAGCCGGTCGCCCTCGCGAGTGCCGGCAGCGTGTAGATTTTCGTCGTGTCGACGATTCCGGGAGTGTGTTCAGCCATTGCTGCTACCCTCCCCGGAAACAATCGCCGGCATGTCGCGCACGAGAATGCGGACACACTCTTTCAATGGCAATCGAATCTGCCGCCCGACCCGACGCACAGGCAATTGCCGCCGTCGAACCCGCTGGTAGATCGCCCCGATACTGATACGTACGCGCTCGCTCAGCTCGCCAACCGTGACGAACTGATCCTGAAAATCAGGATCCATCAACGCACTTTTCCTAGCCGATGCCTCTGGCGTTGGTTGCCGACTGACTCACCCCGCCCCCGAACTTTTCCACGAGTTCGAAGGTAAGACGCAGTTCTTTCCTTGTAGAGAATGAACTTCGGGATTTGTCGGGTCCGCAACCACCGGAATGTGGTGAAGAACAACTCGCACGTTTTTTCAAACCCCGATGGTACCGAACTCAGTCGACGTTGTCAACAATTTGCACGTTTTCGACGCACTCAACCGGAGAAAATAGCTCACCAGAAACAAACTGAAATGGATCTATTTGAACCGCACTCTGCCGCTGGAAACGTAGTGGAAATCACTCACCAGAAAACTCACCAAAACACCCTTCCGAATTCGCCGTGCGGTGGTTGCGAATCGATTCCGCCCGCACTCACTAGGAAACTCACTCATTGTCACAAAAATGCTGTTTTTGTAGCACGAAAGTGATGTTCCAGGATTTGGGGGTGAACGGTAAGCGGACCGTTAAAAACCCGCTCAAAAACGGTGCGTTCGGATTGCAAATCCGCCATCGTCGGTTCGACTCCGACCGGGGCCTCTCAACACAACCCGCTACTTTGTAGCGGGTTGTGTCGTTTCCGGACTGAGGTGTTGTCCTACTGCGAGCGGGGCAAAATCGGACATTTATTGAGCGACCCCTTGCCGGCTCGCCCGGCAGGTGAAGGAGATCGGTGGCTAAAACGACACTCCTCGAGCCGAATGGGGTCTGGGGACGTGAATCGTCTGATTTCACGCCGTGCGGAGTATAAAACCACCCCTGCGCCGATTGCGCCAGCAGCATTGGTTCGGTCTTCACCGCAGTCGGCCCCCCGGTCACATCGATCGCCAATGGTCCCTCGGCGGCGCGACAGAACGCTTCGAATTTACGCCGATAAGCTACTGTACGGAACGGCACATCGAGGTCGCCGACTCCCGTGCGAACCGTTTCTGCAGGCGGCGGACAAACGGATAGCCCAGCCGGGTCAGGAGTTGGTTTGGTCGTGAGAAGGCCAGGATGTCGTACCACACACTATTGTCGGCCCGGTCCCATTCGATCAGGAATCTCTCTTCGCCACTTTCCGCGTGGCACGGTAAGGTGCCGTAAGCGAAGCCGAATCTCCGGATCGGCCCGAATTCATCCAAGACATACACAATCCGGCACGCATTCAACCACCACATGCCAACGGCCCACCCCATCACCGCCACAACCTGGCCCGGTTGAATCGGCGTGTCTGGCGACCAGGCCTCGACCCAGCCGAGTCGAAACTGTTCCCACCGCTGAAGTGCGGCTACCGCCAAATCGAACACCAACGCACCCTCACCCAGCTTGACCCGGGTTCGATCGACGACATGCCCAGCGGGCGGCGTGGTTGCAGTCGCTCCGACTGCGGGATAACTGAAATCCAGTGCCGACTGTTCCGAAAGGAAACGACGAATGGATTCGACAGACGGTTTTTGCAGCGACAACATCGAAATCCTCAATCTCGTCCGCGACGATGTATGAGCCAGCGGAAAGGGTCCAGGGAAATGACGAATTCCGGATTGCCGCTGAGAATTTGTTGAATATCATCAGCGGTCAGTTGAAGACCCTCAAGACGAAGAAAGCCGAATGGTGCTGAGCATGCCTCACTCGAGAACGCTGAGAACCACTTCCGAAGGTCGAACCGTCGCCGTCGTTGGTGACGTGTATCGTTTCCTGGCGACCGGTGAAGAGACTGACGGCAAGTACGCCCTGTGGGAAGCGATCATACCACCGGGCGGGGGACCTCCCCCACATGTTCACAGCCGGGAGGAGGAGGGGTTCTACATCCTGGAAGGGGAAATCACGTTCAGCATCGGCGATGAACGGGTCGTGGCCACCACCGGAATGTTCGCCAACATGCCCGTCGGGACGCCACACGCATTCAAGAACGAAAGCGATAAACAGGCACGAATGCTCATTTCGATCGCGCCAGCGGGCCTGGAGAGAATGTTCTTCGAATTCGGCGTCCCGGTTCCGCAAGGGGCCACAACCGCGCCGCCCCCGTCGAAGGCAGAAATCGACAAGCTGCTGGAAATCGCCCCAACGTACGGCATCGAGATCAAGGTGCCGACGCATTGAGACCGGCCACGATTGCTCAATCCGGTTCGACTCCCGCTCGTGCGTTTCGAAGAAGTCGCTTGCGTTCGCTTCGCGACGCCCGGTTCCCCTCGGGTCAGATGTGTGAATCACCCGTGAATTCATAGCACACCGCGTTCGAATCCCCATCGAACTGCGTCGAGGAAGTACTCATACGTTTCAGTATACGCGTGTATTTTTAGGATTCAAGTGTGAGGTGGTCTGTTTTTTCGTTTTTTGGGGAATTGAGAGAGAATTGGCAATTCAAGACGGCGAAGAGGCAAAGCCCGGCAGTGGCGGTTCATGTCGCGACGACGCTCCGCGGCGTCGCGCCCGACGGCGCAGCCGGCGGCCAGTTCGGATCAGCGTAACCCGTCGTTTGACTTCACCGTCGTGGCAACATTCGTTTCCGATACGACGTTTCAATCTGTCTCCACTCAACTCTGCCCTCGGGCGTCCAGACCGCGGCGTCGTAGGAACGCCGTCCGCCACATTGTCGCGACGACGCAGTTCGGCTTGAATCGGATGCTTCTCCCCGCTTTCGGGGAGAAGGTGGCCGACGGCCGGATGAGTTGGCTATAAAGCTGACAGAGCAAGCCACCAAATCTGGTGGCCTGGCTGGTAAGTGAAAAAGAGGTGGGGATGCCTCAATATGAATCGAGAGAGGAACCGGTGGCGGTTCCCAAGCCAATTCGCGGAAGGTCATCCCCATGAACAAGAGAATGTATCGTTCGGTCGGAGTCAAGGATGTGGACGTGTCGGCGGTATTGTCGGAGCTGCCGGCAGGCCAGGTGTGGATCGGAGTGGACGTCGGGAAAGAGGAGTTGTACGCGGTGGTTCGAGACAGCAACAACAAGTACAGCCGGCCCTGGTGTGTGAAGCAGCCGAGCGAACTGCGGGAGTTCGTCGACCGGGTGCGGGTGCTGGCGCGGAGTCGGGAGGCGACCGTGGTGATGGAGTCGACCGGCACGAATGGGGACGCGTTGCGACAAGCTCTGGCCGATGCCGGTGTCAGAGTGGCGCGAGTGAGAGGGAAGGTGGCGCGGGACTACTCCGAGGTGTTCGACGGAGTTCCGAGCCAGCACGACGGCAAGGACGCCGCGATTCTGGCGGAACTGGCCGCGCATGGAAAGTCGCGGGAGTGGGCAGCGCCGAACAATGCGGAGTGGGTGGAGCAGTTGCGATGCGACACATCATGGCTGACGGCACAGCGGTTGACGTTGCAGCAGTGGCTGGGTCGACTGGAGTCGTTGCTGGCGCGTCACTGGCCGGAGGCGAGCGCCTTGTTGAAGCCGAAGACGCCGACAATGCAGATGTGCCTGATGGAGTACGGCGGATCCGCGAAACTGGCGGCGGATCCGGAAGCGGCGGCGCGTCTGAAAAAGTGGGGTGGACACCACCTCACGGTAAAGAAGGTGCAGGCGTTGATCGGAAGTGCGCAGTCGACGGTGGGAGTGCGCATGGACGCCTCGACGGAGCGTCTGATGAAGCAGACGGCCCAGGCGGCGTTTGCGGCGCATGGGGAGTTGCTGCAAACGGGACGGCGACTGGGAAAGATGGTGCGGAGCCAACCGGTCTTGCAGCGGATGGCAGAGGTGGTGGGAGTGAACACGGCGGCGGTGCTGTTTGCGACGGTGGGACACCCTGGAGACTTCGACTCTGGTCCGGCGTACCGCAAGTCGCTGGGGCTGAACCTGAAGGAACGGAGTAGTGGGAAGCATCAGGGACAACTGCGGATCACGAAGCGCGGTTCATCGGAGGCGCGTCGCTGGTTGTTCTATGCCGCCCTGCGATTGGTTCAGCAGCGGCATCTGAAAGGCTGGTTTGAGGCGAAGAAGAGGAAGGATGGGGGGCGCAGCAAACCGGCAGTGGTGGCGATCATGCGTCGGCTGCCATTGGCGTTGTATGCGGTGGTCGAGAGGGGACAGCCGTTCTCAATGGAACGATTCAAGCCGGGCGTCGGCCGATTGCCAAAACGAGAGTCGGCGGCGGGTGGAGCGTTGGGGGCTCTGCCCCCAAACCCCCGGGATTTATCGCGAGAGGACCATCCCCGAGAGTCGGCAAAACGGGTTGGAAAGAGGGACGTGGCAGTGAACGCGACGCTGGCTCCCGCGGCGACGCCCATCCAGCCGGCGGCGAGTGTGCCAGCAGCGGTTCCGACACCCGCCGTGGGAATCGACCGATTGGGAACGGTGCCGTTGGACACGCGCCAGATGCTGGAGCTGGAAGCCGACACCACAGTCGCCAACCTGTTGCCAGACTCAGTGGTGGAGCCGGAGCTGCCGACATGGTGGCACAACGTGATGGGCGGCACCTGCTGTCCGAACGCTGCACCCGCGAGCGTCACCCCAGAAGCTCAACAACACGGATCCAGCGCGACGACTCGCGCCGCGAAGACCACCGCCGGGCGATCCCAGCGCAGCGCCAGGACGAAACGGGACGCGACCCCGCGTGAGAAGCAGACGACGGAACGTAAACGAAAGGCGACCGCTCCACGCTCGGCGCAGAACGCCGGTGGGGCAGAGTCAAAATCAGGCGGGACGGCGGCGCGAGGAGCACCACCGCCAAAGATCTCGGTGACGGCCCCTGGGACGGCGCTCGAGTTGGTTCCCACCAGCGCTCTATCCTCCGCCCAGGTAGCAGAGTGTAGCACGCCAACCGACTGAAAAAGTCAATCCACAGCACGAAGTTTTCACAAAACCCCATCGACCAGGAGACACCACAGCCGACGGGAACAAGTCAGGACAATTCGAGGCGGTTCGGTCACCATCCTTAAAAGCCCCTTGGCGCCCAGTAGCGTCCGGATGAGTACCGTGGGACCAAGCCGTCCGAGCTGGATCAAATCTTCGATGTAGCCAATTCGATGCTCGTCTGATGTGGACGAGACATTCCAGGTAAAAGGTTGAAGCTACCCCAGCAGAGACGTCTCCGCCTCCGTCTTTGGACCCCGTCCCAATCGGCGACCAGCAAACAAACTCGCGGCGAGCGCGTATCGGAGTCGTTCCATTTTTCTGCGCCAGTCGTAGAAAGACGGCTCACGTTGCGCAAATACGACTGCGGCCTCCCCAAAAAATTCTCACTTGACAGCCCTAGAAAAGGGGCAATGCGGGTGAAGGTCAAACAAGACGTCACCCAAGAGGGAGTCGTTGCCGACGATGGGTGTCCCCCTCACCCCCGACGCCTCTCGCCGCAACGGTGTCCAGCGTGCCTTGCGGTGTCGTGCGCGGGGAGAGGGGGGTTGGCTGCTGCGCCGCGATTTCGACGTGGATTCTCGAACAGGCTGCGTGATAAAATCACACAATGAAAGCACTCGCCGATATCCGGTCGTTTCCGAAGTCGCACCGCGAAACGCTGCAACGCAAGTTCGGCGTGTCGAGCGCCGAGGCGTTCTTTGAACACGCCGTCCACAACGCCGAGGGGGTTCGCCAGGCGCTGGACGTTCCGAAAGAGGAATTCGACAAGCTGCTCGCGCTGGTCGAAGGGTATCTGACGCCCAGTTTCATCGAACGCTGCCGGAAGCCGCCGAAGAAGCGGTCCCGCGGCGTCATTGTGGATTGAGGTGGTCCGAATGACTTCGGACAAACCGAATGACCAGCGGTTGAGCTAAGTTGGCGATCATGTGACAATCGAGTTCCGTGATGCGCGTCTACCCCGTAGGGGTTTTATAGCAAAGCCCAGGGTTGGTCGAGCGCAGCGAGACCTACCCTGGGTCACGCGACAAATCGGTTCTTACTTACCCTGAAAGGGTTCGATCTGGAGCGAACGCGTGAATCGAACCATCAATAGTTCATTGATACGTACCGAAAATCGACGAGCTGTTCCTGCGTGCGGCCTGGATGGAACCCTTTCAGGGTACGGCTCGGTGACGATTCAAAAACCCAGGGTAGGGCTCGCTCCGCTCGACCAACCCTGGGCTATGGGATCCAACCCCGTTGGGGTAAATTGAAAGTGAATGCGAGAGGTCCACCGGCTTCGTGCGGAAGCACGGCCCGGATCAAGGCCCGTCCCCCTGTTACGCGAACGCTTCGAGTCCGTACTTTTCGACGTATTCGAAGTAGAGCGTTCCGTAGCCGGGGCCGAAGCGGCCCTCTTTTTTCGCCCAGCCGGTTCCCCACGAATTGCGGAAGAGGAATGCTCCGCCGCCGGGGAACTCGGGGTTCAATTCATATCCGACCAGACAGATCGCGTGCCCGCCGTCGCTGTTGCTGCCGGGGAACGGCAGGGAAATCTCGCCGGTCTGAGCCACGACGTCGAAGTCCCAGTTTGGAAACGTCTTCACAGAGAGCACGACCGGGCGGCCCGCGTCGAGCGCGGTTCGCAGCGCGCCGGTGTTGCGCGCCGCCAGCTTGCGAACTCCCGACCACTTCGAGGCCTTCGCTTCCTCGATCGCGCCCGCAGGGGCCGGCCCTTGCCCCTCGTTGTTCGCGATCGGCAGGGGGTTGTACTTCCAGGTTCGATGCAGGCAGGCCCCACGCGTTTTGAGCACGTTGCGGGCGGTCCGGACGTAGGTTCCCTCGTCAGTCGGGATCTGGTCGTCCTCTTTACAGGCCCAGTAGACGAACTGTTCGGAATGCCGCGCGACCGCCGCCCCCTGCTGCGCCGTCAGATGAAACTCCAGAAACGCCACCGAGGCGAACGCGACGCAGGTGCCGCGCGACTTCTGGTCGCGAACGGCGGGAAATCGGTCGACCAGCGATACCGTCGGGCGACCGGCCGGCTTGGGAAGCCGACTCGCCAGAGTCATTCCGCCGCGCGTCGCGCGGGCCCGGGCGGCTGGAGCGGCGGCGGGAGTGCGGCGTTCGCTCTCCGGCAGAATCACTCCCCGCGCGTGCCGCACGAGCGGCGCGGGCCGACCCGCCTCCAGCAGATTGACCACGTTGCTGGGCTGGCTGGTCGAACCGCGGGTCGCCAGCATGGCCCCAGGGGACGCGGTCACGAACCGCAGCGCCCCCTCGCCCAGGTACTCGCGAATCAGCAGGCGGTTGCCGTAGGCCCAGTGGTCGCGCAACTCGGCGAGCGTGGTGATTCCCAGGTCGGCGAGCTTCAAGGCCGCCTCGGCGGGAAGCAGGTCGGTGTCGAACGGGCGGTAGAGGTGCTGGCGGGCGTCGGTGATGATCATGGGAGTGCGAAAATCGAAACAAGAAAATAACAGGCGAACGGTGCGGCGTCAGCCCACCGGTCGTTCGACGCCAAAATACACAACACTCTCGCACAATGGCACTGACCATGTTGTCTGAACGCCCCGACCTCTCTCA
This sequence comes from Planctomicrobium piriforme, assembly GCA_945860955.1. Classification (GTDB taxonomy): domain Bacteria; phylum Planctomycetota; class Planctomycetia; order Planctomycetales; family Planctomycetaceae; genus UBA10511. The sequence continues at coordinate 48,312 of CAMATH010000041.1, read as the reverse complement.
AGCGAGGGCGCTTGATCTATGACGTAGCGGCCGTCCAAGATCGAATCCATCGTTTTGTAGGGTTTCTCGCGGCGCAGCCGCCGTCGCATCCCGATCGGGATGCCAGAGAGTAGCCGGGGGGCGAAGCGCAGCGCAGACCCCCGGGAAGCGGCGTGTCTGGAACAGCATCCCGGAGGGATGCCAGAATCGTGTTCGGCGATTTTGGTCACGATTCTCAATTTCCCACTGTCAGGCAGACGCGAGAGTGATTCATTCGTATACCGCGAAACACTGCTACCCATGCGAGAGTCTCACACGACAACCACGCTTCTGGCATCCCTCCGGGATGCACACAATTCATCAGGTTATCCGGGGGTCTCCGCTGCGCTGCGACCCCCGGCTACTGTATTGCATCCCTAATGGGATGCGACCGGCGGCTGCGCCGCAGTGGAGGTGAAGCTGTGAATCGTTGACCTCCTTGAGACGATACTCAACCCGACGGAACAGGGAACGTCGACGTCAAACTGCTGAATTCCCGACTCCGCGTGAGGATCGCAAATCACGAATATGTTTGTGGACGGCTACTTACCATGCACTGCCACCGTCAGCACCTTTTGAATCTCCTTGACGAGATCGACTTCGTTCGCCTGAGTCGCCAGTTCCAGCGCTTCGCGCAGCGCGGCGACCGCGTCGCCGGCTTTCCCCTGCAAGTACTCAACTTGCCCCAGAAGGAACAAACAGGTGGCGACGCCGACTGGCTCACCCGCGTTGCGTGCGGTCGCCAGCGCCTGGCGAAGCAGTCCGTCGGCGGCGGCAAAATCGCCCGCTTTGATGTGCCGCATCGCGGCGGACAACTCGTCGGGGGCGGAACTCGCCGACGGGGCGGCTGCGGCGAGCTGCTCCCGGGCCGTGGCGATCAGCGAAGTCAATTCGGCGTCGTTCACTTCCGCGGCGATCGCTTCAGCTTGGGCCAAAGCCGCCTGGCATTCCGGAAGCTCGCGCTGTTGAAAGCAGACGACGCTGTGTGCCAGCCAGGTAAGCGCCGCGGCGACGCGGTCGGACGTTGCGGCAAGCTGGACCAGTTGTTGTTGCCGCTCGCTGCCGCTCAACGCCGACCAGCGCGCCAATTCTGTTTGGAACCGTTGCAAGAGTCCCGCATTCCCCGCGGCGGGAACGGCACCGCCACTCGCCAACTGCTGGATCGACGCCAAAATGCTGCGCGCCTGGTCGACCTGCGCGTACCCCAGGCGTTCGAGGTCCTGGACCGACTGGCTGGCGAGGGTGATCGCCCGTTGGAAGTTGCCCGCCATCGCTTCCACTTGAGCGAGCATGCTGCGGGTGGTTGACGCCCCCGCGATATCGCCGATCTCGGTATCGATCTTGATCGAGCGTTCCCAAAGTTGTTGCGCTTCGGCGTGCGAGCCGGCTTGAAATTCGAGATTCGCCAACTGGTGCAACGAAGCGGCCAGCCCCTGCTGGTCTCCGGACCGTTCACAAAATTCCTGCGCTTCGATCAGGGCGCTCCGGGCTCCCGAGTTGTCGCCGCGCGCGGCCATCACCTGCGCCTGCTGGTACTTCTGCAGCGCGAGTGCCGCATCGTTCTTCGCATGCGACGACGTCTCGCGCAGTTCGACCGCCCGTTCGTGCCAGCGTTCCTTGAGTTGCCACCGGCCGCGCTGCAGCAGGTAGTTGCCCATCGAGTCCGTCATTCCCGCCAGAATTCCGTCGACCGGCCCCGCCTCCGATCGCATCTGCCACAACCCCTCCATCAGGGTGATCGCGTTACCGAAACAACGGTCGAGCCGGTCGTAATCGTTGTGGTACTGCTGAAAGTAGTTGGCGTAGTGGCCGAGCAGCCTCACGAAGATCATGCGCCGAGCTGGACCCTCGAGATTCCGTCGTCGGGACTCGTCGAGGATCGACTGGTGAAACTCGAACAGGTCGCTCGCCTGGTCGTATTCGAGCAACCCGGCCCCCACCAGTTGCTGCCGGCCGCGGTGCAGCCAGGTCAGATCGGGTTCGGGGGAATCGACGTCGGCGTCGGGATCTCGCGTGCTGACGGGTGCGGGAGATTCATCGGACGGATCAGTCAAATCGGACGGATCGGTCCGATTTTCCGCCGTCGCTTCCAGCGACGCTGCTGCCGCCGCCGACAGCTCTTCCGGTGTCACCCGCCCCGTCGGAAAGAACTGCAACAGCGACAACACCTGGCGGCCCTCTTGCCCCAGGTGCGCCAGGTACGTTGCCAGCAACGCGGCGAATTGCTGTTCCATCTCTTCGGGAAGTGCGACCAGGGCCTCGTCGAGCGCGGCCTGCCCCTGCAGAGCCCGGCCCACCGACAGTTCCAGCATTTTCGGGTGCCCGTGCAGCCGTTGGTTCACCAGCACGCACCTCCCCTCCAGCCGGTTCCCTTCGCGCAGCCGCAGTTCGTCCTTCAGTGCCAGGCACTCCTTCACCTCGGCGACATGCTGCACATAATGCGCCCCGTTCCAGTCGTCCAGCCCCTGCGTCAGCCGTCTTGTACGGACACCCGGCAGTCGCTCGATCGCAGCCAGCGGAACCCGCGCCGTCAGCAGCAGGTGCGAGCCGTTCCGCGGGATTTTTTCGATGAACCGCCCGAGCGCCGCATGTTCCTCCGCCGGCAGATCTTCGAGATTGTCGAGTACGAGCAGGCTGGGGGCTTCTTTCAGCCGTTTCGCCAGTTCAAACGCCGGGTCGTTGTCGGGCGCGCCGGGAAACAGCCGGTTGAGCGCCAGCCGCAGCAGCTCGGCGGTCGTCTTCTGCGCCGCGTCGCGCACATCGACGAACGCCACCCCCTGAAATCGCCACACATTCCTGGCAGCGGCGGTCTTCGCCAGCGCCGTCTTGCCGATCCCGCCGATTCCCCACAGCCCGAACGCCGCGAATTTCGAGTCGGCGAACGCCTCGCTCAATTCGATCAGCTCGTCGCCCCGGCCAAAGAAGATCCCCACGTCGTCGACGCTTCCCAGTTTCGGCTGGCCCCCTTCGAACTGGGGCGGTCGGGCCGCGTTCCGCACCGGGTCGGCGGTCAGCAGGAATTCCCCATCCCCCACCAGTTCGACTTCGGAGGCCCCCATCAGCCTCTTTTCGGCCAGCGAATTGCGGGCCCGCTGCTGCGCTTCCCGCACCGATTTCCCTGTGGTCGCCAGCGTGTAGAATTGGTGGGCGAACTCGATTGCACTGGAATCGGCGACCGGCCGCTGATGGCCGATGGCACACTGAGCGACTTGTTCGCGGGTCAGGAATTCGCACAGCGAGACGCCCCGAGAGGTGGCCGACCAGCAGGCGTTGAGCAAAGCGACTTTGACCGGCGAATTGGCCAGCGCCTGGCGCAACTGGCTTCCCTTGACCAGCTCGGCTCGACCGTGCTCGTCTTCGAAATAGAGGCCGTCGTCGTCGCCGTGCCCCAGGAAATGGAACACGGCCGGCCGCTCGCCGCGCTGCCCGGCGAGCGAGAATTCCCGTTCCAACTGTTCCAGCGTGGGGGGGACGATTTTCCGCAACCGCACTGGCCATTCGGAATCTCGCACAATCCGCTCGAACGCCGCCAGTTCCTGCCCGAGGTTTAACGTCGGCCGCAGATTGACCGGGTCGGAGCAGAGGATAAAGACGTCAAGGTAATCGGCCATGGCGCTGCCACAATGGGGAGAGGAGAAACGATGGGGAGATTTTAGTGAAACGGAGAGAGTCGCGGCAGTACGCCCAACCTGGGTTGACCCCGAATTGGCTTCGTTGTGTCAGCACTGCGGGGACACCCAACAATTCGGGTGGCGCCGTCTTGGGATACCACTGTTCCGCTGTGAAGAGTTCGCTGGAGGGTTCGAGCAGGCGCGCGATCACCAGAATCAGACTGGTCAGCGACCACGGAATCCGTTCCTTGCCGCGCGGCATGACACGTTCGAGGAACTCATCCAGTCCCAGCCGTCGAACCAGTTCGAGCGCCAACCAGGGACCGCCAAACTGGCGCGGGTTCTGTGCCCGGACCTCGGCCGCATTGACCTCCACCCACCGCGGCTCAGGGATGGGGAACTCCTCACCGAACAACGATCGCTGTCGGTCCCTCGATGGATTTTTACCGCGATCCATCTGGGCCGCCTGCTCAATCCCGAGTCGGCCCTGTTCGTCGAGGCGTCCCAGCCAGGCAACGATGCGCTGCCGAGGACCACGCGCGGTACGCGTTGACTCCACCAGTGCCCAGTAGGCTTGGCGGGTTCCATTGAGCTTTCGCATGTATTGGCGGATGTACATGCGACGATCGTACCCGGTTCGACGGGTTCCCGTGGATGTTCCGATCCATCGAGTTCCCGTGGATGTCGCGGTTCTCTTCATTGCCGAAAATGTCCATCGCTGCTCTCCTGTTATGTGCGCTGCGGTTATCAATCCCTTCAAGGCCAACACCCGGCGTGTCGGATGTACAACAGAAAAGACGGACGCCAATCGCCTGATTTGATGCCGTGCGGAGGATCATGGGATGCCACCGCAGGTCGACGAGCCAGGCAATCCTTCGGCACCCCGTCCCGGCAATCGGCCGGGAGCCATCAAATCAAACCACCAATTTCCATCATCGCTTTGTGCAACAAATCGTCGAGCCGACCCAAGTGGTGGATGCACCAGCGGTCGGAACTGGTGTTTTCATCCAGCATGAAGACTTCGTTGTCGTGGGTTTCCTGTGAGGCGACGGTGGTCATTCGGGATAGGATCCGTTGTCGAACCTCAACCGAGGCCCTTTCGGAGGTTCCGATGGATGTCAACAGCCGCGCGGCGGTGAACGCGGTGAGCCGGCTGGGGTTGTCCAGTTCCTCCAGCAACACTTCCACCATTTCATCCGAGAACTGACTGATTCGTCCCACGGCCTCCAGCGTCGCCGACTGGACCGGCCAGACGTCCCGAATTCCCGACCGAATCGCCTCGGCCACGGCGCGCCCCGCCGGTTGTCGCAGAACACCCAGCATCGTGATCGCGCCCATTCGGCCGGGAAAACCATTCAGCCGACCGGCGATAACCGCGAGGTTGTCGCCAAAATACGGATATTTCGCCGCCTGCTCGTTGAATTGAGCGGGAAAGCAGACCGCGACATGGGCCGAAATATCCACCAGCCCACTGAGTCGGAGATCCCCCCCCCGGTTGAGCGGAGCTTGCAATTCCTGGTGCAGCGTTTCCACAAGCGGAGGAATCAGCAGGGAGTCGTGTTCATTGACGAAACTCTCGGCCTCCTCGATCATTTTTTTGTATTTCTGACTCCACCAGAGAGTGTATCGTTCCGAGTCAATCAAGCCAAAAAGTGCCCGGGAGGGATCACCCACCCGAGCCAGGTAAGCGTCGCGAGAGACGGGAAATCGCCCGCGCGATCGTAATGGAACTTCGCGTGCTTCGAGCGCCAGGTAGACTGCCGCCAGCGCCTGCGCGCCGGCATCGTTCATTCGTGAATCTGTGGATTGAAGTGCCCGTTCCATCGCCATGTGAATCGTCTCGACCACCTCGTCGACCACTTCCGAGGTCAGATCGTTCATCCCGTTTTGGGGGAGCAGCTTGAGCAGGTAGTCCTGCTTCATCTCCTCCGACTTGTCGGAAGAGTTGAATACGGCCAATTGCGTTTCGAACCGGACCAGATAGTCCGCCGCGATTCCCCCCAGGCAGGTCAGCACAATCGACCGTACCGCGACCGAAAACGATTCATCGCACACCAACGGCAGCAACTCAGAAATGGTGGCTGGCGACGTGCCGCACTCAACGAACACCAGCGCCGCTTCCCGCTGCGTCGCCCCGGCTCGGGTTCGAAGAATGTTCAGAACAGCCGATTCGTCATACCGACAGCGCAACCTGCGCAGCGAGATCAGAAGTGACTTTTGCGTCTCATCCGACGCGTCCGGGAGTTTTTCAATCAACCGCTGCGAAACCGCGCTGGAGGTGGAATTCATATGACTGAGAACGCTGTGTGCCGCCCTCTGTCGCTCGTGTTCGTCGCAATCCGCGATGCGGACGAGTTCGTCGAAAATCGCCACGTCATTGTGTTTGACGTTTTGCCAGAACCAGCTCCAGGCGAGGGCGGCACCGACGTTTTGAATCGTCAGTCTCAATTGGCTTCTGCCCACCGCCAACAGAGTCTCCAAGCCGAGAGCGCGGGCCAGTCGGGCATTCCATTTAAAGTAACAGGCCTTGGCGGCGCGAAAACGCAACCGGTCATTACCCGCCCTGAGACAATCGCCAAGCCGCGCAACGACTTCGGGCCGCCAGACCTGCCCCTCCGCCAGCAGCAGCGCGGTGGGGAGCTGGATCTCGGGATTGGGATCCTGCAACCAGGGTTCGATGAGTCGGCTGGCTCGCGGGTCGGGATCCCGCACGAGTGAGAGAATCGTTGCCAGTTCCGCGTGACGCGACTGGCCGCGGAGTTGCGAAAGAACGGACGCGGCGCGGTAGGTCAGCGCCAAGCCATCAATTCTGCCCAGCTCACACAGTCGCGAGAACGCCCCCGCGTCGCCATGCGCGACCCGTTCCCAGATCGCATCCAATCCCGCGGGAGGTGAGAATTCACGGCACAAATCCTCCAGCTCGGCTCCCAGCAGCACAGTCGACCAGCAGACCTGATTTTCCAGGTCGTCGGTTTGGCCGGCGACCTCACCCATGACGGGCGCCAGTTTCCTCTGCGCTCGCGCCCGCAGTTCGGCAGAGGGCAATTCGCCGGCGAGGCGCCTCAGCTCCCGGCTGGTTTCCGGGTAAAGCGGCCATTCCGCCTGAAGTTCCGCGAGAAGTTCCGCGCGTTCCTCGGGATTCCCGATCGAACGGAGAACGTCGATGGCGTCCTTCAGCAACACGGGGCGTTCCGCGGGATCGCACAAACGGGACAAGCGCGTCAACGAACGCACCCGATTGCTGGAATCGAGCTGGAACGCCATTTCGACGGCGATTCGAAACGACTCGCGTCCTTCGGGAACCAGGTCGGTCGCCAACCGTTCATAAATCAGGGCCGACTGCAGGCGCGAGACCTGTTTATCCTCGGTTCCAAGGGCGGCGAGCGCCGCGTCCGCGCACGATCGTTCGATCAGTTCCTGCCTGCGTTCCGGCATCACCTGAATCATGCGCAACCATGTTCGGGCTCGAAGATAAGGATAGATCACCCGTTCCGTCTTCTTGAACAGGTAATCGGCCTGCCAGGTTTCCAGCGTGGACGTGAACGTGTCGTCATACTCCACAATGATCGTCAGAGGTTGAGACAGGACAATCGCGTCGAGCTCGGCGGTCAATTCCGGTTTGAGAAGGGGTCGCAACGCCTCGGCGATGGTCCAGATCCAGGCGAGATGAATCCGGGGAGGAATCGCGGTCGCCGCCTCGAGCGCGATGACAAAATTGTCGAACCAGTTTTCAGATTTGGGAGGAACGGACTCAACCGGCCAACCCAGGTGACCATCCCAGCGCCGATTCATCGATAAATGCAGATAGGCGAAACACTGGGTGATTTCGTTTGTCAGTTGTTTTCCCAGGGTGTCGAGCACGACCGCGAAATTGTAGATGTTGTCATCAGAACAGCCGGCGACCCAGTACGCCCACTGTTCCGCGAGGATGTAACGGGACGCCGTGGGGTGTGTCGCGACAGCCAGGTCGAGCACTTTGACTGGAATCCCTCCCATCGCCAGATGCAGATCCAGCAGCGCGGACACGATATCGATCAATCGCTGGTCCGACAGTTTCTCGAGGATGTCTTTGGTTCCAGCGATGCAATAGTCTGTTGAACGCACGACCGGATCGCGGAGGGCATTTCGCATGCGCAGCGCCTCATTTCGGCCATCCTCCCGGGAAATGAACCAATCCCGCGCTGCCACCACGTCTGGGGAATTCTCACCCAACAACAGGGTCAGCCCCAGTGCCGCCTCGATCCGCTGTTCGTTCGGTCGCGCTTCGTCCCGCCAGGACTCAGCGAGGTATTGTGCCAATTCACGGCGAGTGGCATCCGCGTGGTGTGGTTGGTCGACCAGATCGCACAGGTAGTTCCAGACCAGATCCGACAGGGCGGGGTCAAACGTATCGCGATAAATGAACTCCGGACAAAACGACGGTTTTGTCTGCGCCTGAATGAGTTTCTGCTTGAGCCCCTTATCCATCCAGAGCGCCATTTCATAAATCGGATCGTCCGACTTTGCGTCCCATACCAGCGATCCCCCAAACTGCAGCAATCGGGCGCGCAGCGCATACTCTGTTGTGACGCTGGGGGCGTCAAAATCACCCAGACCGCCGAACAGCGCGACCACGAACCGAGATGCTTCAGTATGGCGCGCGAAGAAATCATTCCAGTCCACATCGCGCCGAAACAGCAGATTCTTTCTCAATCGTAACGCCGGCGGAAATTCTCGGACGGGGGGGGCCGGAGTTGCCGCAGGAGAATCGGCTTCTGTCTTCGAGTCTGATCCCGTTTCGCGAGGGTTCGCGGTGACAGCGGCAGTCGACTGCGCGATGGACTGCAATGTGCGGTCGATCACCCAGCCCCGCTGCGGCGAATCAAACCGTCGCGCCGCATAGAGCGCAGAGAGAACGGCGGCGGAACAGCGGACATTGGAACGAATCAACTCCGCGACCCCGCAGGCGGTCGTCGCCTGCTGGAGTTTCGAGACCAGAAAGCGATCGAGTCCGGAATGGGGCCAGTACTCCCGGATCTTTTCAAACGCGCTCTCGATCCGTGAACGCAACGGGGGACATCGACCGATCCCCGTCGGCGCCGAGTAAATCGCGATCAAGCGCTCGCTGAGGCGTTCCCACAGTCCCTCCGGAACCTCTTCCATTTCCAGCGCCGCGTCCAGCACCAGCAAATGCGATCTTGGCAACTCGTTTCCCACCGCCCCGTCCGCCAGCAAAATCTGATCCACCAGTTCCCGGAACTGGCGCGTCGGCCAAACCCGACTGGCATGCCCCAGTCCCATCAACAGCGGCTCCCTCCAGCGGGGATTGTCGAGTCGCGACAGGATCTGTAGTGCCGCCGACCCCGGACCTTCCGCCATCACGTGACGGGCCGCCAGGTATTCCTGAACGTTCTGATGCAGGAATCGCCACACGCCACGCCCCACCTCCGTCAACAGTCCGACATTCTCCCGGGCGGTTGTCAGAAAACGGTCGGCGACCCGCTTGAGTTCATTCCTCGGTCGATCGGTGTTTTCCAACGCCCTTATGATCTCACTCTGCGCCTCACGATCCCACAGAAGATTGTCCGCACGATGTTGATGAATAAACGCGGCGACAGCTCCCAGCACCACCCAGGTTTCGTCGATGCTCAATTGCGACCGATCATCCATCCGGTCGTCCCGATGCCATTCGTTGATCAAATAGCCGATCGTCAATTGGAACAACTCCGACCGCTGCTGGGGCAGCCTGTCATCGCGCCGAAACGACTCCGCCATGACCGTCAGCAAGAGCGGGTTCCCCGCCAGGTTCGACCGACTGGGATTTTTCGGGTCATAAATCTCCGCGATCAGTCCTTCCGCCGTCGCCGATCGACCACCTGAGTCATCCGTCTCGCGATGCCAGTTGGGAGCGACCCGGCTCCAATTATGGCAAAACTGCTCCACCGAAATCCGCCGCATCGGCTGAATCTTGAATACCATCTGCACCTGTTCCACCGAAATCGGTGCCGCCCAGTACCCGGCGACCCGACTCGTGATCACCACCTGATTTCCCCCGGTCTCGCCCGGCATCCCCTCGCTGTTGACCTGCAACTGAAGGAAGTCATCGATCGCCGCCACGATCGCTTTGCGGTCGGCGCTGGTGGTCACTTCGTCCAGACCGTCGATCAACAGCACCGCGCGGTTTCCCAGAATCGCCTCTTCGATCCGCTTCGCCGTGCTGGACGCGGGAATTCCCGATGTTCCCGAACTCGGGTCGTGGGGGAATCTCCGTTCCCACTGCGGGTGGGTCAGGATGTCGAGCAGTTTCGGGGGTTCCTGTCGGGAATCTCGGCTGACGCGCAGCGCCTCGGCGAACTGGGCCGCTCGTACCAGTACAGGAAATCTGGGTGGCCCCAAATCAAAGAGGTTGGCGTCGTCGGGTCGGCTGGGGTCGACCTGCCGGGTGGGGACCAGAACACGGGGACCGCGGGCGTCCGCGGGAACGGGTCGCCGCAGCGTACTGGCCATCTGACGTGCCATCCACCGCACCAGCGTCGTCTTCCCACTGCCCGGATCGCCCAGGATCACCAGCCGACGGTATTTCGCGAACGCCTCTCCGAGTGAAATCTCGCGAGTCTCCTTGTCCGCCGCGGCCGGCCCCTCCGCCGAGCGAGACTGAAATTTCCCCGGCGCGATCCGATCCCGTTCGGTGAAGGCAAGCAGATCGCCGCTCAAGCGAATCTGAATCTGTTCCCGGTCATCATCGCTTAAGTCTTTGAGGTCGCATTGCAGGCCGCCGAACCGTTCGCGGAGTTCGAGTTCCGTCCGGCGATCGGCCTCCTGTTTCATCAACCGGCCCGTGGCGGCCCATTCTCCTTCCGAAGTCTGGTAACCACTCAGAGCGACATAGACCTGTTCAAGATCGACTGTGGGGGTGCGGCCCCCTTCCGTCCCGACCCCCCAGATGCGCAGTTTCGAATGTTCGTGGATGACCCATTCCAGGTAGGACGACACCACCGGGGACAAACTGGCGGTGGGAAACGCATCATCCAGGCAGGAAATCGTCTTGACGATCAGTTTCTCGCCATACCGCGATTCCGGTCGCGGATTCTTGTCGTCTTCGGGGCCCGGAGCGAGAAATGCCGTATGGATTCGCGCGTTCGGGGCGCAAGCGGCGTCGAGTTTCTGATGAATCGACCCGACCTGAATCAGTTGAAACTGTCGGTTCTGGCTGTCGAGCCTGCCTTGCGGGCGATCGGGTGTCGACGCCACCGAGCCTTTGCCTCGTTCGACAACTTTGACTTCGGCCGCGATGAGAACGCCCCGATCATAGGTCTCGCCGGCGGCCAGGAACCGGAAGCCGGCATGCGCCCCTCCGGAATGAGACCGCCCTTTGAGCGTCAACCGGGTACGTGACGCGTCTCGGGGTGTGAGTGACCATCGGCACAGGGTCGTGAAATGACATGCGTTCCAACCCTCACGCACCGCCTCGGCCACTTCTCCCCCCAGCAGCCGATTCCACAGATCGGGATGCTCGACCAACACCGCGCAGTCGGGCAATTCCGGATCCGGGGCGATTTGTTCGAGAAAGAGATCCAGGAGGAATCCATCATTCCTGGAAGTATCAACCGCGGCGACCGGAACGTAGACCGTGTGGGCGATCTCCACCGCCGACCGGCTGATGTCGCCCAAGTTGGTCCGCTCCAACCAGAGCAGCGCGACATCACGCCGGTAACAGAGATCGTCGACGGAGAAGCCCGCTGGCGCAGGGGAGAGGCAGATGAGCCTGCGAGACGCTTCAGCCAGCAATTGTGAGGGAGCCCAGCGTGGATCGCGCGTGAATTCGCAGCTTGGCAAGGAGGCGGTTTCGCCATCCCTCGCACGCCCGAGCCAGTAGAAAAGTTGCGTCAGATGATCAGGATTCGGATCGCGCCCGGCGCGGACGGCGGCGAGCGCCGCCTGCGAGGCGGCGAACCGATTGAGGAGATTTCGCTGCAACCGGTGACAATCTTTGGATTCGAGTTCATTCGCCAGGGTGCCACTCAAGGTCGCGAACAGGCTGGTACTGGCCAGTCCTTTCCAGCACGTCTCGATCACCTCCCGGTCGGGTCCGCCACCGTCAGACGCGGCGAGCTCGTGAAAACACCTCTGAATGGGATCGGAATCACTCAGCAGACCGCGTACACGGAGACTCGATCTTTTTGACCCGGCTTCGATGAGATCCGTGAGTTGGCGGAGACTGGGAAGTTGATTCATTTCGAATGGCACATAGGTTCCGCAGGACCAAATCGGTCAACCGGGTGGAATCGTGACGGTCTGGCAGGAAACGGACGACCAGGGATTCGAATCTCGCCGAGCGGACCGATCGGAGGCACCGTTCCATGTAATGGCTGTCGACGGAGTCGAGTCTGGCGGTGTTCGTGTCAGGAATCTCGCTGGCATGGTCCTCTGGTTTGAATTCGGGCGTATACACGGTCCAGCGGAGACGATTACCAAGCTTTTCGCGGAGTTCGGAAACAGGGCCCAGATCTTTGCACGCCATCTGTGGATTGGCAGCCTGGGGGTCAAACCGAAATTTTTCAGTAACCAGCCCGTCTGGTTGATCGCCTTCGAAAGCGACCCACACGGCATGGCCTTGAAGCTGAGGATTCTTGGACGTGAGCGCGACCATCAGGCGATGATCCTCGGTTTCATAGGCTTCGATTCTCAATCCGTGAACGCCAACTGCCTGCTCGGCGTAGAGGCGATTCGCCTCGCAGTCCGCTGGCGCCAATCCGGCGACTGCGGTCGCGACTTCGGGAAGCTCGCCGCTGCCAACGCCACCGAGAGGGAACATTGGCGGAGGACCGGAGGCACGGTCAGGCGGCACCTTTTTGAGGAATGCCCGCAGTTCACTCATCGGAATTGTCTTCATTCGAATCTCCATCTGTGTGTTGTGTTTCCGGCGAGGGGAAAGACGAATCGTCGCCGGGATTCTTTTCGGAAATCTCCGGAGGCAAGTCCAGGCCTTGCGATTCCAACCGGTTGCGGAGCAGTCCCTGGATTTTGATCCATTCAGATCGAGCCTTTGCAGGAGTTGCCCCGATCGCTGTGGCGATCTCGGCAAATGCCTTGCCCTCGACCCGCAATTCGAGGATCCGCAATCGGTCGGACGAAAAATCACTGGTCGCCCACGCGATCGCATCCTGAATATCGATCGACTCTTCGGGTGACCTGGCGCGATCGCCAACCGGTTCCTCGAACGAAGCGGGAGCCTCGGATTCGACCGAGTCGACAAGATCCAGCGCCTGACGTCGAAATATAGTCGCCAGCCAGCCGCCGAATTTTCCGGAACCCCGAAAACGGTCTCGCCACTTATAGGCCTTGAGCCAGGCGGTTTGGTAACTATCTTTCGCCCGTTCTGAAGAGTGATTGAGGATATTGACCGTACATGCCCACAAATAGGGCCCCGCGACGTGTACGATGAGTTCATTGGCATCGGGATCCCCGCGTTGAAACCACCGCAAGAATTCCAGAGCCACCGAGGGAACATTTGTAATCGCCCGAACCCGACTCAAATACTGAGAACACTTTGCTTCGAGCTGAGCCCGCTCACTTTTGTTCAATTTCGCATTGTGTGGACGCAGTCGATTTTCTGCTCGCTTCACAACGAGTGCCTGCTCCAGGAGTTGGCGAAACAGCGGTTCCCTGCGCAGAAGTTTCTGTGCGACCGCGCCCAGCGGCTCCGGTTCAACATCGATGTCTGTTGGCTCGGAAGTTACTTCGGAATCTTCTTTCTTCAAATCAGGGAATACGCCGTCCAGCAAATAAGTCACCCCGGGCTTGGGCTCACGTTCCTCCTCGAGTGCGAACTCAAGCACTTTTTCAAAGTGACCAGGCAACTGGAGATCGATGATCGCCTGCAAATCACCCGACAACGCCTTTCGCATCAGGGACTCCATCGCACTGGAACCAGGAGTCTCCTGATCTGATGTACTCATCGGGCTCACGTTCTCCCACAGGGGCAACTCGGGAATTTCACCGTCGTTCGATGGTAAAGACGTCGGCGATCCGGAGTTTTTTCAATCATCTGGAAATTTTTTGACAATTACCAGAATGCGATGGCGGATTCCGATCAGCCCAAACCGATCGCATTCCACAACTCATTATTCAGAAAGCAGTTACAAACAGATACCGGCAACGAATGTTGTTTCCCCAAAAATTCCGAAAAACTCGCCGGAATTGCCTGGGGAGGATGTCCGAACGCGGTCTCGCCCGGTTTCCGATCGGCCAGTTGACCGCTTCACTCGAGCGCCGCCGCCGTCGTTGGAGTGGCACGACGCGACGCTGGGGACGGCATCCGGCGATTCGATCTTTTTCGTCGCACACAGGGAAACAAGACCGTTTCGGGGAATCGCGGCCATCGGGAAGCGGTATCAAACCTCCCGCTTTCCGCCGGGCGCTGATCCATCACAATGTTTCAACCCGGACCGCGCAGAGCGGAGCCTGCAAACGGACCGCTGCTTTTTAGACAGGATGCAAGGGATGAAGGGGATGGACAGGATTGCCCAGGCGTCTGTCGACCGTGGGGGATGGGGTTTTTCGATTACCGCCACCTACCCCGAGAGCAGGAATGGCGCGCAACTCCATCCTGTTCATCCCTTTCATCCTCTTCATCCTGTCGAATTCTTTCCGTCGGTCGTACGCACTCTCAGCGCCGCACAACACAATTCCGCAGTTTGGTCCGGATTGGTAGAGCGCCCGCTTTGCGGCGACGATCGCCCGGATCCCAAACACAATGTCCGTAGACGCTCGCCCGGCCGACTCGCTTGGTTCGCTGGCTGAGGCACCCAATTGAGCCTCCAGGCGGGTCGTTGAAAAAAATGAGATTCCTGAAAAATTCTGTCGGCAGCAGCGTCTTTATTGGTAAGCAACCCCGCCCTACCACAGTTCCTCCCCGCTTCCCCGCAACCGATCCCACGTAAACTCCCCCCATCCTTACGAAGAACCTGACACTCCACAAAAAGACGTTGTTGATCCCCCGCCAGTCGCACCTTGAATAAAAAAAAAGGCATTCACTCCTGGTGACATGATCGAACGAGAAAGGCCGCCCCATGAGCGACATCTGGCACAAATTGATTCACCACGCGCTACACGCCGCCGCGCATGCCTACCACCACCACAACCACGAAAAGCACCGCCGCGAACAGACCGATCGCGAGCGGGCGCACCGTCTCTCGGATTTCGCCGGGGTGATGTACGACCTCTGCAAACAAGCGGGCTTCGAAATTCAGACCCTGGAGGCCGAATTCGCCGCTTACGAGTTTGAAGAACGGGTCATCTGCATCGGCTTCGAAGCGGGCCGGCTCACCTGCTACGCGGCCACCCCCTTCAAGTTTTTCACTCGCCCGCCCCGTGAAGTGGACCAGTTTCTCGAAAACCGCAGCAGTTCGCTTCAATATGGAGACTGGAATCTCGAACGGCACAGCGCCCACTACACCGCGATGCTGCAAATTGCCATCAACCCCGAAGCTTTCGACCAGGAATTGTTCCTCTTCGTGACACAGTACGCCCACGAAGAACGAGCCGAAGTCGAACAGATGCTGTACCAAGCCGGGTACAAACCGAGTTGAGTGCGAACCCAATGGTGCAAACTGAATGTCTCCGCGAGCCTGACCGGTTCCTCGGGGATCTCCCCTGTGAACTTGCGGCAGAAACCCTTCGTGAACCAAAGTACCTTCTGTTTCGTTTCTACCCGTCGAAAGGAACAACTCATGGACCGTGACGCACAAGACCGCTTGAACCAGTACTCCTCCGGTGCCGCGCAGAACGACGTCGATCGGATTCAGTCGAACCTCGGGGGAATGAACCGGGGCGCGATCGCCAAAATGTGGGGCAATGTCCAATCGCTGTGGGCGATGGCCCGTGACCCCAGCGCCGCCTGGACTTCCAAAGCGATCGCGATCGGCGCGTTAATCTATCTTGTTTCTCCCGTTGATGCGGTTCCTGACATTCTTCCGATCGTCGGACTCACCGACGACGCGGGCGTCATCCTGGCCGCGGTCGGTTCGTTGTGCCACGAACTCGCGAAGTACCAGAACCGCCGCATCGGCTGAACCACCACCGTCACTTGGCGACAGGCCGATTTTCGACGGTTTTCCGAGCCGCGCATTCCACTCGAATCCCAGCGGCGGATTGACACTCGAGGTCAATCGCCGCTGGGACCGATTCGGAATCGAGTGAGCGGATTCCAGCGTTATCAGCCCCGGGGGGCGATCAATTCCTCAGCTCGTCAGGCGGACCGCCGTGGCATACATCCGCAATGCGACATCGTCACCGACGTGCCTGACTAGACTTTCTGTCCGTCCGCCACCCAATTCGTACTGCATGAGCTGTTGCGACACGAGCGCGACGGGTATCGGAAACTGGCGCACGTAGGCGAGCAGCACGGGCCGTAATCGTCGACAGTAGACCCTGCGTGAAAACCAGGAACTGACGAACGTCAGCATTTCACCGACGACGGCCTGTGCCGGTATACCAAGGAGAAGCCCGAGCAGCCCCCATAAAACCGCAGTCCCGGTCCCCTGTTTGAAATAAAACGACACCACCAAGAGTATCGCCCAAATGAAATGGACACATCCCCCAAAGAGGATGTATTCGTCGATTTCCCACTGTTTTCCCGGAAACAAACGAGGCCGTCCCGCGGCGTGGAGTTGCGCAGGAAGAAATGAGAGTGCCTGCAGCGCAATCTCGTATGGCACAGGAGGATCACTTCGGAATCGCCCCTCAACGTCGTCGCAAAGGCAGTTCCAGGCCTGCCAGGCGACGTCAACGTTCGAGTCAGGTGCGACGGGAAACGCGGCGGCCAGCGCGCCAAAGTCGCGTGCGAGTTTCGCCTGGAAGTTCAGATACCGATGATCGAAGTTCGGGGCGTCTTCACAGTAGGCCCGAATCATCTCGTCGAGTTGAGTCCGCAGGGGATCGCCATTGAGAAATGAATGCCGGACCCGGCAATAGTCCGACAGTCGCTCGATCATCCACATTTCCTGGTCGAACCACGCGGGCCAGTAAATGTCTGCTTGAGTCAGCCGGTCGAGTGTTTCATTCTCAAATCCCGGCTGCACATGGAACAACAGTCGCTTCGCCAGATGAATTTCCAAAACAATTCGACCCGACCGCTCTGGGTCACGCACACGATCGAAGCACTCGTTGAACACCGTGCGGAATTTCGCGTAAGGAACCTGCCGCGCAAGTTCATCCCACAGCGGTTCCGTGGCGGCGAATACGAAATCCCGCGGACAATCCGCGAAAATTCGTTCGAGGAACTCCTGACAACGCGTCCGCGCCTCGTCGCCGCGCAGGAACTCGCGAAGCAATTGATGTAGATTGGAATCGCGTGGCGCGGCTATCAAACCGGCGAGCAGATCCGCCAGAAAATCCAGTGCCTCACCCGATCCCCGGGCGTCGTTCAGCAGCGCCAGGAGAAGATGCTCTTGTGCGGACTTCCACGGCTTTCCAGCCAATTCCCGATGAAGTTCTTCCGGAGCCATCTCGAGCAAATTGCTAAACCCGGACGGCGGCGTGTGACGATCGGGCGAACCCAAGGGACGCGTCCCAGCGAGATCGGCTTCTGCCTGTCGGTTGGGAGGACTCGCGTCGTCCAGAGTCGGGAGTGGTTGAGTCTCGCGGTAGCGAAGTTCACGGTCGAGCGCTTCGTACGCGGCGCGAATCCGCTGGAATTCCGTCGGGAAAAACTCGGGCTTGAATCGCCGCAGATAGGAGTGGTAACGACGCTTGAGTTCCGTGCGGTCAAAGAGAACCGGCAGATCAAAGAATCGGGCCGGCTCTGACGGGAGCAATTCCCATTTCGGATCCTCGTCGGAGTCAGCCATTGCGATTTCTCGAAAATTTTCTCAGCGCGGTTTTGCGGTTTGTGGTGGGAAAGTGCCGCTGTCATGGGGATTTGCCGGCGGAATTTGCTTGAGAAGTTCCCGCAGCCGTTCGTGGTACTCCTCGTTGCCTCGCGAGACCAGGAATTCCGTCGTGATTCGCGCACGGATTTGATCGATTTGATGCTGACGCGACTGCTGGGATTCGGCTCGCTTCAACTCGTCAATACTCGCCTGCAACGAGCGGAGCGACTTCTCGGTCTCGGCAGGTGTGCGGTCCGTGGCACCCGGAGAAGCCTGCGGTTTTCGCTCGTCGAATGAAACTGAAAAAGCGTGGCCTCCCGGGGGTTGCCGGGGTGCGAAAAACTGCGAGAGTGCCATCGCGGCAGCCAGAAAAACCAGATACGGCAGTGGCTCAATGCCCTTTTTCCATTCCGCCTCAACTCGCTGGTCGGTCAATGTTGCGAGCAGGTCGGAGTGAAGATCACGGAAACGACTGCGAGCATCGGATGGAAAGCCTCGTTCCACCCGTCGCAGATATCGCCGAAAGCCAGCGACTCCCCCCCTCGACTGACGAAGCTGTTGCCGCAGTTCTTCACGTAGCGCAAGAGATTGCGATGCGGGCAACAGCAGAATCTGGAGAAACGTGTCGCGCAGCTCAGAAGGCAGCGACCGGGGCCACTGAGTTTCGAAGTCGCTCCGGTTTTCGATCGCCCATCTCGATCGAACGGCGGCATCTCGGATATCGTCCCAGTCCGACTCCAGAAACGGTCGCAATTGAATCAGCATCTCGGACGGCGGAAGCCCCAGGGCGTGCGACCAGAAGTCCTTTAATTCCCGCCATTCCTGAGAGTGCGAATCCACAGTGGGACTGCGAGCCATCCCCTCTTTCCGCGATTCCGATCGAGACACATCCGCAGTCGCGAGACCGACTGGCGGTGTGGCACTTTCCGTGGAATCCAAGGTGGCAGTCGAAATTCGACCGCCATGCCAGCGACGTCGCAGTTCCAATAACTCGACCGGGCCGCGACTTCGAATTGCCGAGGCCAGGTAGTTTCGAAGCTCTTCATCCGTGCGGATGGGCATGCGACACGTATGATCCTGATGGAGCGTCTCCCTCAGGACTCCTCTTCAACATCCGGTTCTGGATTGGCGATTCCCAAATCAAGCAGCAAGTGTATCAACAATCGCCGCGCTTCGGAAAACCGGTCGCGATCTCCGGACGACATCGCCTGTTCGAAGAGGTCCAGGGCCGCCTCAAGACGGTCTCGATCGTCGACCCCGACCTCCCCCACCAGGCGTTCGCAGAACAAAACCAGTCTTTGATTCCGCAAGTCGTCGCGAGGATAGAACTTGATCGCCTGCATCCTTTTGACCGCTTCGCGGATTTCGTCGTTCGACAAGCCAGAGGACTGATGGTTCAGGATGGCCTGGAATTTTCGCCCTCCTCCGGGAACGTACGCCTCGACTTCCAGAATGCCGTTGAGATCGTACGTGAACCGCACCTCGATGGGCTGTCCCGGGGGGCCCGGCGGAATGCCATCGACGGTCAACTGGCCCAAGAGCAGGTTGTCTTTAACGCGTCGCGCCTCTCCCTGATAGACCTGCAGGAGAATCGACGTCTGGTGCGGGTGGACGGTGGCATACCGTTCCTCGCGGGAAACCGGAATCGTGGTATTGCGGTGGATGACGGGAGAGAAATAGCCCTCCTCCAAGTGTCCGCCGAATTCCTTGACGATGGCCACTCCCAGGGTGTGCGGGCAGACGTCGGTCATCACCACGTCCTCCACCGCGACGTCGTCGACGATCAGTGCCGCCTGCACCGCCGCCCCCAGAGCCACCACTTCGTCGGGATTCAGGCTGCAGCACGGAATGCGACCAAAGTCGTCGCGCACCAGGTCGGCAATCGCCGGCATCCGCGTCGCCCCTCCCGCGAGAATCACTTCGTCGACTTCATGTCGGGCGCAGCGACCGTCGTGAAGCGCCTTATCGATCGGGCCGCGCAATCGGTCGAGCAACGGGCGGACAATCTCGGTGAACGCCGACCGACTGATGACAAAGTCGGCGGAATCGGAATCCAGGATTCCCCGCGGATCGGGAATGCGAATCGCCGCCGTTTCGTGCGTCGAGAGGATTCTCTTGGCCGCTTCGCACTCTTCACGCAGCCGAGAGACCATCAGGGGATTCCGTTGCTCCATCACCTCGAACTGCAGATTTCGCGACGACAGCACCGCGGAGGCCAGGCGATCGGTGAAATCCTCTCCCCCCAGGAAGTTCTCGCCGGCGGTCGAGATGATTTCCAGTGCCCCTTCAAATACATCCATCAATGTCACGTCAAACGTCCCGCCCCCCAGATCGATCACCAGAAGCTTTTTCCGGGCCTGTCGATCATGAAAACCGTAGGCCAGAGCGGCGGCCGTTGGCTCGTTGACGATCCGGCGCACCTTGAGGCCGGCCAACTCTCCCGCCAGCCGCGTCGCTTTACGCTGATGATCATTGAAATACGCAGGCACCGTGATCACCGCTTCTGAGACAGTTTCACCCAGAAACGTCTCGGCGTCGCACTTCAACGACCGCAGCACCATGGCCGACAGCTCCGGAGCGATGAACGACTTTCCCCCCAGCTTCAGCGACTGATTTTGCCCCATTAAACGCTTGAAGGTCGCGGCGCAGCGGTGCGGCTCCGTCACTCGCAATTCCTTCGCCGGACTTCCGACGATCACCTCGCCCGAAGGGAGAACTCCCACCACCGAAGGGGTGAGCGTATCCCCGTGAACATTGGAGATCAACTGCGGCCGGCCGTCGCGAAAGACGGCGATGAGCGAGTTGGTGGTACCCAGATCAATTCCGACAATTTCACTCACGAGCCGCTCCACTTGGCAGTTTGATCACAATCCCCTGCCGAGAGTTTACCTCCGGGGAAGTTGTGGGAGAATCCCTGAAGGTGGTGGTGGCGGAAAGTGGTGGGACGTGGTGGGGCCAGCCAATTGAGGGCCTGGCATGTGCATGAGAATGTCGCCGCCAGGCGAGCCGGGCGGTTTCAGCGCCCCGATCAGATTTCAGTAACCCCCCGCACCCAATCGCGCCCGCCAGCACCGTAACCCGATTACCGATTTCGAGCGACGGCTGCGGCGTGTAGCGCTGCAGGCCGCAGGCTTGCCGTGCCGAATCCAGGACTTTGGCGTTGTTCACTTTGACCCACACGCCGGATTTGCCATTTCCAAGCATCCACCGTTACGATCGGTGGACTGTTCCTCCATTCGGTTCTCCCCCCGAACCTCCCTTCCAAGGATGACTTGCATGCCCCGCCAATCCGCGTTCGCGATCACCTCAACCCTGCTGGCTCTGTTACTCGGTTACACCTGGGCGAACCGGGCGACCGTCGTTGGTCAGGAAGACCGGCCCGCGCGCACGGACATCGCGCTGGTCGACATGGTGAAACTGTTCAACGCCGACAAGGAATACGTCGCCAAACGAGAAGAGCTGCAAAGCGAGGTCGCCGAGGCGCAGAAGGCGTTTCAAGAGAAACAACAGGTTCTCATGCAGCTTCAAACCGAAGGACGCAAAGCGAAGCCTGGCTCAGAAGAACAACGGCGGATTGGGACCGAATTCCAGCAAAAGGCGAAGGAAACCGAAGAATTCCGCCAGAATCACATCCTCAAGGTGCTGGAAGCCGAGAAGATGCTGAATATCAAGACCTACCGCGTGATCGCCGACCGGATTCAGAAATACGCCGACGAGAAGGGAATTCGGCTGGTGATTCGCTTCGCCGCTCAGCCGCTGGACGACACGAAGCCCCCGCAGGAGATTCTGGCCCTCATCAATCAGGATGTGGTCTACCAGAGCGGCCTGGACATCACCGAGGAGATTCTGCAGACGCTGAATTAGTCGGCGGGGATTTTGTCTCGCGCGGTCGCAAATCGGACGATTCCGTGCGCAGAGCCGCGCCCGTCAGGAAGCGGAATCAAGCAACCGCTTCCTGACGGGCGCGGCTCTGCCAGAAAGTCTCACCACCGACCGCACGGGGGTGCGGTACTACCGAAACTTCGTCACCCCCGGTCGCGCCACCGGGGGGACGGCGAGTGCGATGTTCCAGTCGTACGCGGGCGGGGTCAGATCTTCCTGGGAATTCAGCGCCATTTCCCAGGTGATCCGCTGCCCGGTGTAAGCGGCCATCCGCCCCATGATCCCCAGCAGCGTACTCTTCGCCATGTAGTCGCCATTGTTGATCGGCTTGCCGCTGCGGATGCTGGCGAACAGCTCGTCGTGTTCCGTCTGATACATCAGGTTGGCTGGCCCATTGAAGATCCATTCGGCTTTCGATGACGTCAACTTCTGGCCACGCTGCTTTTCGGTCAGCAATCCGCGTCCCTTCGAACCCGCGATTTTCACGCTCATGTCGCGGGCGCACTCCGACTGTTGCCGGCAGTTGCTGTAGAACGTCACTCCATTGGCGAACTCGTACACCACCGAAAAGTGGTCGAAGATCTGGCCGAACTGTGGTTCGGTCCGCACCTGCCGGCCCCCCATTCCGACCGCCTGGACCGGGTACTGGTTTCCCATCACCCACGAACAGACGTCGAGGTAGTGGACGTGCTGCTCGACGTTGAAATCCCCGGACAACCACGTGAAGTAGTACCAGTTGCGCATCTGCCAGACCATGTCGGTCCATTCCGACTCGCGCGGTTTCACCCAAATCGCCCCGCGATAGTCATTCGCTTCCATCGAGACGACATCACCGATCTCTCCCTCGTGGATTCTGCGGACGGTCTCGCGGAATCCGTTGTCGTACCGCAGACACAACCCGGAAACGACCGACAGTCCCTTGCGCTTCGCCTCTTCACACGTCGCGAGGACCGATCGGACGCCGGGGGCGTCGACGGCCACCGGCTTCTCGGCGAAGACGTGCCGACCCGCGTCGATCGCCGCCTTCAGATGGAGTGGTCGAAACTGCGGCGGGGTACACAACAGCACCACATCGCAACAGGCGATGACCTGTTTGTAGGCGTCGAAACCGGTGAACCGCCGTTCGACGGGGACATCGATCTTGGACGCGACATCGGCCTCGTCGCGAATCGCCGCCAGACTGGTCTCGATCCGGTCGGAGAACGCGTCTCCCATGGCGAACAGTGTGACGTTCTTATCGGCCCGCAACGCCTGAGCCGCCGCCCCGCTCCCACGTCCGCCACAACCAATCAGACCAACACGCAGCGCATCGTCGCCCGCGGCATGTAGCCCGCCCGCGGTGGCCAGAGTCCCGGCGAAGGTCGCCGCTGAGGTCGCGAGAAAACTTCGGCGAGTCGATTCCGATGGCATGGTGGTCATTCCGGGGTCAGGGGGTGCAGTTCCAGTTTGCGGATGAACAGCTCGAATCCTTCGGACTGTAGCAGGATTCGACCGGCGGCGGGATTGACCCGCTCACTCCGATTCACGCGGTGTCCGTTGACGGTCACCTCAATGCGATCGCCGTCACATACACATTCCACACGGGTCCATTCCCCGACCGGGCTTTCGACATCGTCTTTTCCCCGGGTATCGATCAGCTCCTGAAAATCCCAATCGTGCCTGGACCACCAGAGTTGACCACGGGTCGGGGGAAACATTTTGGGTGGCCCCCCCTCTTTCCAGCGGTGGCGTTTGCCATCGGGAGCGACCTCAACCTCGGCGGCGACTGACACCGGGAATGGGTTTGCTGAGGGATCGTTTCCGCGGATGACAATCAAGTCTCCGACACATCCCTGCGCGAGCTGACATTCAATCGACGACGTCCAGACTCCCTGATACGTTCCGTCTTCTGGAACGGAATGCAGCATGATCCCGGAATTCCGGACGAACTTTCCGCCGTCGGTCTTTTTTCCCCAGCGGTACTCCGCGACCAGGCGATAATCGCCGTACCGCTCCCGCGTTCCCAGGTAACCAAAACCGTCGCCGGTGATGTGCAATTCCCCATCGGTAACGCGAAACACCCGCCGGGGATCCTCGGTCTTCGTGTCCCGCAGCCAGGTGGTGAATCCGTCGAGATCGGTTCCGTTGAACAGGATGATCTTCTGCTTCGGTTGGATCGCGTCGCTCGCGACGGCGGGGGCCGCCGGCTGGAGGGTCGCGAACAGCAGGAACAGGCAGAGGACTAACCGAACAGACATCGGGCGGCTCCAGGAAAATCGTCGTCCCAGTTCTTTGTACTACTTCTTCCAGGTCCACCCGGTGCGACTCTTCAGATTCACGACGCAGCCATCCGGCCAGCGACCGGCGTGCAGCCCGACAATGATCTCGGCACACATTTTCGAGGTGCCGTAAGCGGAATCGTCGTCAAGTCCCGCCACGTGGCCGCTCAGCAGCACGTTGTCGAGCGTGAGCAGCGGACTGGAAAGCGGGAGCGGTTCGACCTCGAACACGTCCAGCCCCGCCGCCGCCAGCCGACCGGTTTTTAGCGCTTCGTAAAGGTCGGCTTCGTTGACCAGCGGTCCCCGTGCCGTGTTGATCAGCATCGCGGTCGGCTTCATTTTCGCGATGTTGGTTTTGTTGATCAGATGCAGATTCTCGGCGCTCATCGGACAGTGCAGCGAAATGAAATCGGATTGGGCGAACAGCGTGTCGCGATCGACCAGTTCGATGTTCCACTGTTTGCAGAATTCCGGATTGGGAAACGGCTCGAACGCGATCACTTTCATTCCCAGACCGACGCCGCGCGTGGCGGTCGCCTGACCAATTCGGCCCAGGCCCACGAGTCCCAGCGTCTTTCCCTGCACACGGGGATAGCTCCGCCGGGCCCATTGATTCGCCCGCACCTTGCGGTCGAGCAGCGGAAATCCCCGGGCGATCGCCATCAGCAGCGCGATGGTATGCTCGGCGACCGAATGATGATTGACCCCCGGGGTGACGCAGACCGGAATGTCGGCGGCGTCGCAGGCCGCGAGATTGACCGCGTCAAACCCCACTCCCGCCCGAGTCACGGTGCGCAGACGCGGGAGCGACTGAATCACGCGCGGTGTATACGGTTCCGAGCCGGCGAGCGACGCGTCGGCATCCTTCAGAATGGCGATCAACTGGTCTTCCTGAAACACATCGCAGCCGGCGGGGGGGGACACGACCTCGAAGCCATGGTCGGCGAAGATCTGATTGTGCGGGCCTTCCTGGGCGATTTTGGCGGTGATGACGACCTTGGGCATCGAAGTACAGACTCCACGCGAACATGCGGTTTGGCCGGGCGGACGGATTCCGCCGGGCGGTGAGGGACAGACGGCGTCGCGAACCACATCGCGCCCGTCACGCGAAGCCACAGCCTAGCAAGGCTGCGCCCAATGCCCCAGTGTTACGCCGCCCGCATGATAACCTGCTTCTGCCGCGGCTGAAGCACCCAATCTACGGCCCTCCAGTCCATCCAGGACCAGTCGGGGTCGCCACACCCCTGACCGCGGAATCCCAAATGACCGCCACCAGGGGTGGTGTGGAGTCGCACGCTGTCGGGGAGTTTCAATCGCCGCAGCGATTCGATCCCCACCAGCGGGTCGTCGTTCGCACCCAGAATCAGCGTCGGAACCCGAATTCCAGGAACGAATTGCCAAGCGCTGGTCTCGCGGTAGTAATTCGCCCCGGTTCCGAATCCACACAACGGACCGGTGAACTGGTCGTCGAATTCTTCAATTCGTCGCGGCGGGCGGGGAATACTCGGATCGGGGACGCCCGGAACGAGCGTCCGCCATTTCGCGACGTGATTCATCAGCAACGTCAGAAAATACCTGTCGTAGAAACGGCTCAGGCCGTCCCCCAATCGTTCCACGCAAAACGCCAGATCCACGGGGGGACAGACTGCCAGTACCGATTCCAATTCTGGGGGATTGAGTGCCGGGCATTCTCCCGCCAGTTTCAGCAGCACGCTCCCGCCGAGCGAAAATCCCAAGGCGGCAATTCCAGAACCGGGGCATTGCCGGACGATCTCCCGAAGGGCGGCCCGGGCGTCGTCTGATCGGCCGCTATGATAGGGGAGTTTCGCCAACGCCATCCCCGCGCCACAGGAGCGCATATCCATTCGGAACGTGCGAACGCCGTGAAGATTCAGGCGATGGGCGACGCGGCGCAGGTAGGGGCTGCGATGATCGCCGGCGAGGCCGTGGATCAGCAGCGCCGCCTGATCCCCGGGATTCCAGCTCTCGGGACAATCGTCGTGCAGCACGATCCGGTCACCGTCGGCCAAGGTCACCAGATGCCTGCCCGCCCGATCGGGAGGAAGCCGTCCATCCAGGTACGCCGCCGCCAGGGTTTGGAAATGCCCATTTCGCAACAACCAGTGCGGGACGAAATTGGGCAGACTGAGGTTCAAGCTGACTTCATCGGTAAGGGGTGGGAATGGGACATCCGTAGCGGACTCTACCCAGTCTCCCCATTTGACGCCAGACCAATATTTCGGCAGGAAAAGGCTTGGCCCGGCTACGGGGCACTGCGCTCTTGCGATTTGGCGTCCGCCGAGCTGTCCCACGGTACAACGCCAACAGTGACGTAGCCTCCCCGCGAGCGACGCGACTTCCGTTCGGGAACCAGCGGTCGGGGGGTTGATTTCATTTCAGCCCCCCGTTCTGCCAACTGCCGGGCGATTGCAATACGAAACGCAGTGAGTTGTTGGGGGCGGAGGGAGTCATACGCCAGGAGGCCGGCATCTTCATCGCCAACATGTCCCGTGCCGCGCGCCTCGGGGCGCAATTTCAAAGCGGCGATCACTTGCTGGCCCACCGCCCACCGTGGTTCGCCGGTCATCGTCGCCCATAACGCCAGGTACTCAACATCCTGTTGTCCGCGCAGGTAGCTCTTCAAACGGAGGGAAGGGGCAGGTTCTCCCTTCCCTTGCGACATTGCGGGATAGAGCAATGCCAACTGGTCGGCGGTCTCCCACGACTTGGGTTTACCAATGGTATTCCAGGGCAGAACTCCATCGGCCCCATGGCACCAGGCGTCCAGACACCAGCCCGCAGGCTGAAGGTTGCTGGCCTCAACCGGATTGCTCGTTCCGTAGTCAATGATTTGCTGTCCGAACCGACGTTGATTGTCGAGCAACAATCGACGGTACTCACGCCCCGCACCGGACGCGCAGACATTGTAGTCGAGGATCTCGTTGAAGCTGTCACGTTGCCATTGTGGTCGGGAGATGTCGACTCGGAATACCAACGGTGGATTGTCGAGCCGCGAGGCGGAAAGGCCATCGCGAAATGCCATTCCAAACCAGCGGACCGCCCAAAAATCCTGGAATTGCGCCGGCTCATCGAGCAGCCACGGCGATGAACCGTTCTTCCAGTCGGGCTTTTTGTATTTGATCTTGTTGTTGAGATAGACCTGAAACTGTGTTCGACTCCAGCCGCTCTCCTCGACATGGCGGGCGAACTCCGAGACCGCATCGCGGAATTTCTCGCGGTAACCTGTCGAAAACGCCAAGTCGGCCCAATAACTGCCGTTGTAGTGGTCGGCAATCGGCGTCGGCCAGTTTTCGTGAATCGGCAGGTAGAAAGTCTCCAGAGGGACACCGCGGCGCGGCAGATCGTCAAACGCCGACCCGTCTAACAGCGGACCGAATCGCGAGTCGTACTTTTTCCAGTCAATTTTTCCGCCCGACACATCCGGGGCACAATCTTTATCGATCTTCCCCGATTGCGAATACGGGAGGCGGTTGACCACGGTCCGGTGACGGTGCGCCAGACGGTAATAGTCATAGGCGTTCTCGGGCAGGGAATAACAGTTCAGCTCCGGAATGAACGACAGACGATCGGGCAATTCGAACGGCCAAACGGTCAGATTGACGTTCAGTTCCAGTGTCGAATTCGGCCCGCTCAGGACCAGTTTTCCCGTATGCGCTCCCGGGGGAAATGCGTGGGGAATGACCGATTCGCACCAGACACTCGTGTATCGTGACTCCGCGGTCTGTGATTTGTCGGGTGGGATTTCGAATTCCGGTTCCAGGCGAACCAGCGGATCCGGCAGTGGGCCGAGCTTTGATCGGACAAGTCCGGCACGCAGGAATTCGGCATTGAGCCGGGGGAGATCCCAGTCGAGCCTGGCGGCGAATTTCTCCAGGCGACCGTCGATCACGATCTGAAATCCCACAATTTCGTTTTGGGCGGCATGCAGCGAGATCGTGCGATTCGCCGCGTTCCAAAGAGGGTTTCTGACCGGGTAGTCCGCAGGCTGTTCCGGGATGAAACCCCCGGTCGCCGGGTGAACTTTGTCGAGCGTGTCGACAATGGAGATCTTCGCGCCATCCAGCCGGGGCGATTCACCCAACGGAGCGTCTCCCTCCGGTTCGACTTCGGGAAGTGTCCGTGGGGTTCGAATGGAGGGTTGAAAAGAGAACGTCGCGGGAGGACCGACATTACCTGCGGCATCCACCCCCCGCACGCGCAATTCGCGAACTGCGTCGCTGGCGACGACTCCATCACGACAATGAAGTTCGACCGCTTCTCCTGGGTTCCCCGCGTTGGGGATCAGATAACGGGGCAATGGCTCGCCATCCAGGTCCACCAAAAAGCCGATTGTTCCAGCCGGCCCCTCGTCGCTGGGGGTCTCCCAGTGGATGATCGCTTCACCCTGAGGGAGCCGGGACGTTTCGGGATCGAGCGAGAATCCCTCACAGATTCGCGGGGGCTGGTTGTCGGGATCTCCCAACACCACTTCGAGCCAGGGGGCCGACCGCGTTCCGGCATCGCGACTGGCGACAAACCGGTTCGCCGGTGGACGCTTCTCAAACTTGCCGGCGTTCAGGCTCCACTCCGAGCCTTGATCATCGAAAACGACGAACCCGTGGCTTAATTCCGCGGCGCGGGCGGCGACAACCGCCGGCTCCACCGCGATCCGCTGCCAGCCGTCGTCGTCGGGAACCGTCGCATCCGCCATCCACCACAGCGTATTCCCGTTGCCCAGAACCACGCTCGAAAGGTCACTTCCCGCGAACGACCAGGGGGTTTCCGGCCCAATCCGCCACCGAAACGACGAACTTCCCACTTGCGGTTGGTAGCGTCTCGAACTCCCTTCAACCCAGTCGGCGGCGACCGACCCGACCGAGACCCGTTTCAGGATTTCGGGAGAAATCACCTGGAGATGCAACGTGGCCGCCTGAATCACCCGTCCCTTCAGTGGTTTTGGATCAATGTCGACTAGCGAGAATTCCTGGTACGACTTCAGTTTCAGTCGTTCTTCGCCCCCCAGGTTGCCGTTCGCTTCGTCGTCGAGGTTGGAAAACCACGCATCTTTCGTGACGGGACAGCGTACGATGTCGCCGCGTGGTTTTGGACGGACCACCGGACGACGCACTTGCTTTTCACCCGGCGCGGAAGCTGTTGCGACCGGGAAGACGATGTGGTCATCGAATTCCCGCGGCCAGTCGGGCTTGCGGAACTGCCAGAAAGCGAGGGCACCGCAGATCGCCAGCAGAGCGAAACCGGCCGACGCCGTCACTTTTCGATAACGCATGTCGCTCTCCGTTCGGGATGACCCCGTCGTGATTACGCCGGGGGAGGCTCGATTCCGAAGTCGCGAATCGTCAACAGATTGGATAGGGGCAGATTCCGTGCTGCGAAATTGGCGGCTCCCCCTTCCATACGGTCGATCACCGCGACGATCCGGACCACATCGCAGCCAAACTCCACAATCCGATCAACCGCTTGCAACGCGCTGCCACCCGTGGTCACCACGTCGTCGATGACGACAACCTTCATTCCCGGCTTCATCGGACCTTCAATGTACCGCTGGGTCCCATGTCCCTTCGCCTCTTTGCGAACCATGAATCCGCACAGCGACCGGCCCCGAGCTCCCGCGACCGCCAGTACCCCTCCGACAATCGGATCGGCTCCAATCGACATTCCGCCGATCGCGTCGAACTCGACACCATCGAGCAGGTCGAGCAATCCTTCGCTGACAAGCCGCAAGCCCTCGGAGTGCAGCGAAATCTGTTTCCCGTCGAGGTAGTAACTCGCCTTCCGTCCCGATGCGAGAGTGAAGTCTCCAAACTTCAGTGCGCGCTCTCGAAACAGGGTGATCAGTCGTTCGCGATCAAACATGAAATACTTCTCTCCGTGGGTGTGACACGCCGTCCTCACGCACACCTGGTCACGTGACCAACGAAATCGGTTCATCGCGGCTGCGAGTGGTGACTCGGGCGGGGGAAGGGCCTCGCTCCGGTGGGGGCGGGCGCAGGTTAGTCGTCACGGCGCGCACCCCGCAAGTGACTGACGGTTTGTTCTTCGCTCGATGCGGGTTTCGGAAAAATTGGAATTTCGGGGTTGTGGGATTTGAAATTGTCGCACCGGAAATGTAGGCTGTACTCATCTTCGTGGGTTTGACGCCCAGAACGCTCTTTAGAAATCTGTTGATTGTGGGATTCACGCCCATTACGATGGGGTTGTTGAATCAGTGGCCACCGCGGCTGTCGCGGTGGTGGTTCGCGACTCCTCGCCGTGTGGTTCCATGTCGGCTCCCCCGCAATCGTTCATCACTGGCGAGTTCAAGCGGGTGATCGACGATCGCTACCGCATCACTCTCCCGCCGGAATTGGCGGAACCCGTTTCGAATGAATCGGGGGATGTGATCCTGGTGAAGGAGCGGGCTGGCTGCTTGAGTCTGTGGCGCGCCGCCGACTGGCAGAAACGCCTCGACGATGGCGTGTCGCTCATCCAGCAAAAGATCCAGCTTGGAAGGATGGAGCAAAAGTGGGGCGAGGTGCAGCGATTCGGTCGCCTGCTCTCGACCCGCAGCCGCATGGTGAAACTGGCTGGTCGATCCCGGCTGGTCGTCCCCGAAGGGTTTCGGGAGTTCCTCGACGTTGCCCCGGAAACGGAAGTCATGCTCGTCGGTGCCGTCGTTTGTGTTGAGATCTGGAACCCGCTCGCCTGGCTGGAATTGCTGCGACAGGAAATGCCCGCGTTCGGGCCGCTGCTCAAAGAGCTAGCGGATTAGCCCCATGGGAACCGCTCGATCCGCCGCCGATAACGACCCCCCTCGAATCCCACAACAATCTCGAATCACTTCGGGCAACGCGTACACCCCCGCATGCCCGGCCCAGAGAAGAAAGCCCCCTCACTCGGTGTAGTTCATCCTCGCTGTGTCAAGCGTTCACGCACCATGGACGGCTTGTTTGGCATGGATGCCGCTTTCTTCTTGGCCGGGCATGCGAATTTTTTTTACAGCCCGCTTCTGGGCCGACCCTATTTTATACAACGGCCCGCTTGGAGGCTAAGTTGGGTGCCACGGCCAGCGAACGCCGCGAGTGGGCCGTGAAGCGGAACTGCGGAAAGTGGTTGTGCAGCTATGAGAGTGCGTACGACGGACGGAAAGAATTTGACAGGATGAAGAGGATGAAAGGGATGAACAGGATGGAGTTGCTCGCCATTCCTGCTCACTGGATCAGCGGCTGAAATCGAAAAACTTCCAATCCCCACAATCGACAGTCGAGTCAGCCATCCTCTTCATCCCTTTCATCCTGTCTAAAAATTCAACGGCCCGCTTACTGGATATACTCCGCACGGTCCGCGTTGAAACATTTTGACGGAGCCACGGCCGTCAGGAAGCGGGAACTTGATAGCGCTTCCTGGCGGGCGTGAAGTGCGGCAGCGCCCGGAGGCTGTGACTCGATTCTGCGCGATTCGATGTCCGCATTGGTTGTGTATTGAACTGCCGACAACACCCGCTAAGGTCGCGTTGGGGGACGCCGACGATGACTTGATTTACGCCAGCAGCAGTGGGCAGACATTTCCCGCCACGTCGGTCAACCGATAGTCGCGCCCCTGGAAACGGAACGTGAGCTTCAGGTGGTCGAGACCCAGCAGATGCAGAATGGTCGCCTGCAGGTCGTGGACATGCACCTTGTCTTTCACCACGTAGTAGCCGATCTCGTCGGTCTCTCCCACGGTGACTCCCGCTTTCGTCCCGCCTCCCGCGAGCCACATAGTGTAGCCGTCGATGTGGTGATCGCGTCCCAGCATGTCGCGCGGCTCGCCCTGCGGTGTCCGCCCAAACTCTCCCCCCCAGACGATCAGCGTGCTGTCGAGCAATCCGCGCTGCTTCAGATCTTTGATCAAGGCGGCACACGCCTGGTCGACTTCCTTGCAGCGCTCGTCCAGCGATTTGCCCAATTCGGTTCCGACGTTGCCGTGATGATCCCAGTCGGTGTGATACAACTGGACGAAGCGGACCCCCCGTTCCACGAGCCGGCGGGCGAGCAGGCAGTTGTTGGCGAAAGATGGTTTTCCCGGCTCGGCACCATACGACTCGAGCGTCGCCGCCGTCTCTCCCGCGACGTTCATCAGATCAGGAGCGCTCGTCTGCATGCGATACGCCATTTCATAGGCGGCGATTCGCGTGGCGATCTCGGGGTCTCCCGTCTCGGTCAAACGAGCCCGGTTCAGATCGTTCACCGCGTCGACGAATTGCTTCTGGCGGTTCGAATCGATCCCTTTGGGGCTCGACAGATTCAGGATTGGCTCGGCCCCCGATCGAAACGGAACCCCCTGGTACGTGGTGGGGAGGAAACCGCTGGCCCATAAGGGGGAACCGCCACGCGGTCCGCGCGGACCGGATTGCAGTACGACGAAGCCGGGCAAGTCGGTCGATTCGCTGCCAATGCCGTAGGTGACCCACGCTCCCATACTGGGCCGGCCCATGAACTGCGGCGAACCAGTGTTGACGAACAACTTCGCCGGTCCGTGGTTGAAGACGTCGGTCGCCATCCCGCGGACGATACACAAATCGTCAGCCACCGTCGCCAGATGGGGCAACAGTTCGCTGATCTCCGCACCACTTTGACCGTGTTTGGCGAACTTGCGTTTTCCCCCAAGCAGCTTCGCGTCCCGCTTGATGAACGCGAACCGTTTGTTTTTGACGTACGATTCGGGAATGACCTGGCCGTCAAGTTCCTGCAGCTTCGGCTTGTAGTCGAACAGCTCCAACTGACTGGGCCCCCCCGCCATGAACAGGAAGATCACGTTCTTGGCTTTGGCGGGAAAGTGTCCCTGCCGGGTGGCGAACGGGTTGGTCTCCCGCGCGTCGACGGGAGCCGACAGTACGCGGTCCGACAGTAACATCGAACCCAAAGCGGCGGCACCGAGACCGACCTGGCAATTCTGGAAGAAATGCCGGCGGGTGATCTCGCGGAGCTCAGGACTGTTCTGATTCGGGTTCATGGGAGTCACAGGTTTGACCCTTGGTATAAAAACCGTCGGTCGCAATCGCCGACGGTTGACTGTCGCGACGGAGACGAGTCACTCGTCCAACGTCGCGACGTGTGGCTTATTCGCGTGTAATGAATTCGTCCAAATTCATCAGCACGCGGCAGACGGCGGCCCAAGCGGCGAATTCGGGGGCGGGGACACCCACTTCCGTTTTCGCAGGGAGCAGCAGTTCTGCCTCTTGGGGATTCGCGGCGAACTCGTTTCGTTGTTCCGTCAGCAAAGTCGACAGCCGCTGTTGTTCGATCGCGTTGGGTTCCCGCGCGACGCACAGGCGAAACGCCATCCCGAGCCGGCTGGAGTCGTCGGTGGAGGCTTCTTTTAAGACTCGCCTTGCGAGCGCCTGCGCGAACTCAACGAATTGCAGGTCGTTCGCGAGGGTCAGCGACTGGAGCGGAGTGTTGGAACGATTGCGTCGTGTGCAGGTGACGTTGGCGTCGGGGAAGTCAAACACCGTCATCGCCGGGTAGGGGCTGGAGCGCCAGAGGTAAGTATACATTCCGCGGCGGTACCGATCGGGTCCGGTCGCGGTGTTCCAGGGCTTTTTGTCCTGGGTGAAGTCAAACACCCCCTCCGGTTGCGGCGGGTTGACACTGGGACCACCGATCGTGCGGGTCAGCAATCCACTCGCCGCCAAGGCCGTGTCACGGATATTCTCGGCATCCAGGCGAACGCGCGACTGGCGGGAGTACAAACGATTCGCCGGGTCGACCTCGGCAAGTTCCGGACGGAATCGGGACGACTGGCGATAGGTCGCTGAATTGACAATCAGCTTCACCATCCGTTTCAGGCTCCAGGGAATCTCAGCCGGGGGGGACGGGGCACCGGGAGCGGAGGTTACTCCGACGGCGGTCGACACGGTTGGTTGCATGAACTCGGCGGCCAGCCAGTCGAGCAGTTCGGGATGAGTGGGAGGTGTTCCCTGCATGCCAAAGTCGTTTTCGGTTTCGACAATTCCGCGTCCGAAGAACTTGAGCCACACGCGGTTGATGGTGACGCGAGCCGTCAGCGGGTTCCGTGAATCCACCAGCCAGCGGGCGAAGTCGAGCCGGTTTGGTCGGTCGGATTGCAGTGAGAGGGGGGGCAGGGCGGCGGGGACGGCCGGTTCCACCACAGCGCCATGTCGCAGAAAGTCTCCCCGGATATGGATGTGTGTCTCTCGGGGTTTCGGACGTTCCTGCATGACCAGAGTGGAAACAAATTGCGGAATCTGCGCCAGCAGTCCGACAATCTCGGCGAGTTCGGGAAACTTCTGTTGCGCTTCCGGGAGCTTGCGGTAATACGCCGCCAGATCGGCACGGTTCTGGTCGGTCCGCATGATGGGGGACAGGTTGAGCGCGTTCAGCACTTCCATCGGGAGCTTTTTGCGTTCCTCGTCGGGAATCGTCTTTTCCAACGCCTCGATCGCCGCCAGGAACTCCTCTTTTTTAGCAGAGAATTTCTGCTCTAGGTCGGCGATCTGTTTCTGAAGCTGCGTCCGCTTTTCAGGGAGTCCCTGGGCAACTTGTTCCGCAGAGGGGGCTTCGAGTTTGGGCTCGTCGGCGTTATTCAGGAAGGCGTAGAGCTGATAATACTCGCGCTGGCTGAGCGGGTCGTATTTGTGTTCGTGGCACTGGGCGCATCCGACGGTCAGGCCCAGAAACACCAGGCCGGTCGTGTTCACCCGGTCGACCACCGATTCCACGCGGAACTGTTCGGGGTCGGTCCCCCCTTCTTCGTTGACCAAAGTATTGCGATGGAAACCGGTGGCGACGCGCTGAGCCCGGGTCGCGTTGGGCAGCATGTCCCCCGCAATCTGTTCCACGGTGAACTGGTCAAACGGGAGATCGCGATTGAGCGCCTCGATCACCCACTCGCGGTACATCCAAATGGAACGGGCGGTATCGCGAGTGAAGCCGTTCGAGTCGGCGTACCGCGAAAGATCGAGCCAATGCCGACCCCAGCGTTCTCCAAAGTGGGGCGACTGGAGCAGGCGTTCCACCAGCAGTTCATACGCGTTGGGACGGGTATCCTGGATGAACGCCGCGACCTCTTCGGGACTGGGGGGGAGGCCGAGCAGGTCGAAACTCACACGACGGATCAACGTGACTTTGTCGGCTTCGGGAGACGGAGTGAGTCCCTGCGATTCCAGACCCGCGTTGACGAACGCGTCGATGGGATTCCGCACCGTCACACCGCTATTCACCACCGGGGGGAGCTTGCGACGGATCGGTTGGAACGCCCAATGGTCGGCCCCCTTCCTGGGAGTCGCGGCCGGCTCGGCGTCCGGGAGTTTGGCTCCCTGGTCGATCCAGCGCTGGATCAGGATGCGCTCGGCTTCGGTCGGTCGGGGTTTCCCTTCCGGCGGCATCAAAGGGGCACCGTCCGCCGCCGACAGGACGCGAAACAGCATGCTCTCGGCACTCTTCCCCGCGACGAGCGCCTCTCCACTGTCTCCCCCCGCGCGAATCGCCGACGTTCTATCGAGCCGCAGCCCTCCCCTTTGTTTCTCGGCACCATGACAATCGGCACAGTAGCGCTGAAACAGTGGGGCGACGTCACGGGTGAACTCGACCTCGTCGTCAGCCAGCGCGACGGGGACAGGGAATCCACCCAGCAGCAGGGCGGAGGCCAGAATCAGGCAGGAAGACCGCATTGTTCACGCAACTCCGGTCGAGCCGACACGTCTCGAAAAGGAACACATCATGGTTCCTTGATTCTACAGCGCAGGGCGGGGCGTGTCGATTTATACTCGCCACGGCCCGTGGCCAACGCCTCGTTCAAGGCCATGACGAGGGTAGGCTGCGCGGCGAATTGACATGTTGGCGCAGGACTCGGGTCGAATCCCCGCCCAGCGGCGTCGGCCGGCGTCACTTCCCCGTCACGACCTCCACACGCCCCCAATAGGCGAATTCATTCGACCAGTTGTTCGCCACGTTGTGCAGCGACAGCTTCACTTTCTGGCCGGCGTACTTCGACAGATCGACCTCCAATTCTGTCCAGCCACCTTTCGACGATTCAGGACCAATGATCTGGTCCACAAGCGTGTCGTCATTCGCTTTCACGAGCAATCGCCAATCTCCCGTCCGATCATGAGAGGCCGACACCTTGAGTCGGGTCTCCCCTTCGGAGGGAACCGTGACATTCCGCGTCAGTACGCACGGCGTTTTCTCATCGACGGGATGCGTCCGCATGACCCGCTCGCGGCCGGCGTACGACCGGAGCAGCCCCAGTCCCCGCTCACCCACTGCGCTGGTGGTGAATCCCGGGGCGACTTCAACCAGGATGGAACCGAACAACGCCGGTTCCGTCACGTCGCGGGGCGAAGTGTCCCTCAGGCCCGGAATCGGTTTCGCCTCGGAATCGGTCGGCGGTCGATCGAGTGTGATGAACGCGAACAGATCCAACAGTTCCTGCGGCTTCAACGTCCGCTCCAGATCCTCAGGCATCAACGACAACTCACTGTTTTTTTCCTCCTCGATTTCATCGCGGGGAATCGCTTCCAGCTTGCCTCCTTGCAGCTTCAACACCACGCGCTCCGGGGTATCTTCAACCACGAGCCCGGTTACCACTCGACCACTCTTGGTGAGAATCGTGCGCGCCTGGAAAGCGGCTCCAATCACCAGTGAGGGATCAAACACGTTGGACACCAACTGATCAAAACTCGATCGGCCGTTGGAGGTGATATCCGGTCCAACTTCCTCCCCTTGGCCATACATCTTATGGCACTGACCACACACCTTTTTGAACGCCTCCTGCCCACGATGCGGGTCACCCGGGTTCTTGCGGAACTCGGCGCGGAACTCAGCGATCTGGGCGTCTCGGTCGGGATTACGTCCCTCGCGAATCGTCCCCCAGTGCCGCGAGACCGCCGCGATCAATTCCTTGTCGCGCGTCGCCAGCAACTTACGCACCTGGTTCTGATTCAACGATTC
The DNA here is from genome assembly GCA_945860955.1 of Planctomicrobium piriforme. Taxonomy (GTDB): domain Bacteria; phylum Planctomycetota; class Planctomycetia; order Planctomycetales; family Planctomycetaceae; genus UBA10511. The sequence goes on along the minus strand of CAMATH010000041.1, from coordinate 11,743 downwards.
CGCCGGGAGCTTCTTTTCGCCAATGGCGACGAGAAGTTGCTTCGCCCAGACCGCCCGTTGCGTCAGCAATTCGACAGCCCGCGGCTGGATTTCGGGGGGGAGTTTCGGAAACGCCTCCAATACGACCTCGGCCACCTTTGGGTCTTCAAGACGTCCTAAGGCCGCCAGCACCTGTCCAGGAAACGCGGCAGCCGTTTCAGGCGACGTGCGTGGACCGCGTACGATGGGAGTGGTGAGTGCCGCACCGGCTGACTCCAGGATTCCCGTGTCTCCTGTCGCGACCAGCGCCTGCAATGCCCTGAGCCGCAGTTCCGGGTCGAGTCCGGCAGTGCGAAATGTCTGCCGCACCGCGGGCAGTCCGCGCGGATCTTTCCACGAAACCGCCAGCAGCGCGGCGTCAAGCTCCGCGGGATGCGAAACGGTCGACTGCAACAATGGTTTTAGTGTCGGTTCCAGCGCCTGTTTGAACTCTTCGAGTCGTTTGTCGCGCAGTTCGCCCGTCTGCACGCGCGCCGCGAGTCGCGCCAGACATTGCTGGGCGGCGACGGGAGCCGCGTCGCGCAGCGACGCCACCAGATCGACCGGTACCTGAGCCGACACTTCGGGGGCCGACAGTAACCGCTCAAACGCGCGCGGCGCGATCGCCTCGGTCAAATCCTTGCTGCGCTTCGTTCCCGCGTTCCACGTTTTCACAAACTCCGCACCCCGCGTCGGCAGCAGGGGATGCAGATTCTGCCAGACCACATTGGGAATCAGCACGTCGCCCGAAGAGGCGTCGAGAACAGCGACGAGGATCGTGATCGGATCCAGTCCCTTCACCCGCACCGACGCGATCGCCACCTGCAAACGTACATCGGGGGACGGATCGGTCGCGAGCGCCGCGATCTGCTTCGCGATGGCGGGAGAGACCTCTTTCTGATTTCCCGCCACACGCACCGCGAACGCACGCACCGACGGTTCCGAATGGCTCAGCAGTTTCGCGTGGGTCGCCTCCGGCAGTCCGTTCGAACCGAGCGCCCATTGCGCGTGTGCCCGGGTCTTTGCGGGAGTCTTGCCATTGAGTACCAGCGTCTCCAGTTCGGCTCGGCTGGCGGCGCTGTTGCGTTCGACCAATATCCGATGGGCGGTCTCACGGAAGTAGATGTTTGGGGAACCGAGCCGTTCGATCAGTTGCTGATCCGTTTCCTTCGCCAGATTGAATTCAGGTGCCCTGGGGGTCTCTTTGTAACGCACCCGGTACAACCGCCCCTTGGCCCGCTCAATCCCCTCGGGATCGCGGTTCGCGTCCTGATAGCAGTGATACTGGTCGTACCAGTCGAGAACATACAGGCATCCGTCTGGTCCGGTCTTCTGTGACACCGGCATGAACCACGCGTCGTCTGCGGTCAGGAAGTCGGGCTCACCGGTCGCGAAATAGGTGGATCCTTCCCGGCGAATCGCGTCGACATTCACGCAGTTGCCGTGAATGTTCCCCATGTACATCTTGCCTCGATACGCTGGGGGATATGCGTCGCTGTCAAAGAAGGTCAATCCGCAGTAGGCGGCTTTCTGGTGTTTGTGTTTGACGATCGATTCGATTTTCCAGGTGTGGGGCGGATAGGGGCCACCCTGCCGATGGTAATACCCCGACTGCACGATATGCCAGAAATGGTCAATCACGCAGGCCGACACGAAGGCGCTCCCTTCGTGATCGAACGCGATCCCCCAGGGATTGCTGGTTCCCTCGGCGAAGAGTTCAAAATCCCGCGTGCGGGGATGAATGCGGAACATCGCGCACGTGAAGACGTGTTCTTTGCCTCGGTATTTCACCCGGCTTTCGTTAAAGACGCCATTCAAACCGTAGAGCCAGCCATCGGGGCCCCAAACCAGCGAATTGGGCAACTCATGCGTATCGGAACGACCGAAACCGGTGACAACAACCTCTGTCTTGTCGACTTTCAAATCTCCGTCGAAATCCTGCATGAACAGTATGTCGGGAGAATTCGCGACCCAGACCCCGCCATGTCCAACGGCGATTCCTGAAGGGATGTTGAGACCGTCAGCGAACAGCGTGACCTTGTCGGCCTTGCCATCGTGATCGGTGTCTTCGAAGACCTTGATGCGATCCTTTCCCTTGCCGGGTGATCGGCGGGGGTATTCGACACTCTCGCAAACCCAGATGCGTCCCTGCTCATCAAAGCACATCGCAACCGGGTTGACCAAATCGGGTTCACTGGCGACCAGCTCAACCGAAAAGCCCGGAGGGACTTTCATATGGGCGAGCGCTTCGGTCGGAGAGAGGGCGGGACCAGGGGGTTTGTCCTGTGCGTGGGGGATGGGGGGGGCGGCGCAGAGTGGGGTCGCCGACAGGCTGAACAGAACGACCCAGGCGAATGAGCGAATTGTCATGGCGAACCAAAATGAAGAGGGAGTGCGGTGATCGAAGAAGATTGCCGTCATTGCGCCGGGGGGGGGCAATTCGGCAGAGGAATCCAGGTAGCCCTCGATTTGAGCAGACAACGGGGCGAAGTGCCATTGAATGGGGCAACCCGCCGGCACTGGCCGGCATTCCCAAACAGTCGTTATTCAAAAAACCCTGGAAAATCTGCGAGAAATCACGGGTTGAGAGATTTTTGGAACAGGAATGCGATGAATGGCACGCCGATTGCTTTTTACTTTTTTCGCGAAGCGGTGAGAATCAGCCTCGCTCTGCCGGAGAAACCAGAGCGAGATTGATTCGAGCCTTTGAAGAGTATGCCGACTGGAAAGGGAGCCGGGTTGGAATGCAACCATCCCGGGCGAGCGCCTCTCTTACCAGTCGGCTACTCTTTTTCTTTGCCTTCTCGCAGGCCGTTGCGGGCCTTCAGTTCTTATTAACCCCAGGGCACCAAGGGGTCGCCGGCGGCTGTCCTTTGTGTAAAAGATCCGTTAGCGCTTTGGATCGGCGAATTTTGGTAATCGCCGGGGCTCAAGAAAAATTCAAAACTCGTATTGACCTCAACCATGAGTTCTGAGTATCAACCGCACCTCTCCTCACTTCCTCCCGTCACTGCCCCTTCCTAGCTTCCGTTCGTCGCCGGTTTTCACCGGCCCCACCTCGGACCATTCGCCACCTGCGGATCGGTCTACAACCGGGGACGTTCTGTTCCCTCTACGACTCCCCTCCGATTCGCATAATTCCCAGTCCCCAACTCCCCGGTTCATAGTACGAGGTTTCTATGTTCCCGTCGGCCGAGCGAACACAGCCGCGTTTCGCGCCAGACTGTCTCCCAACGTCACCCAAGGAGAACCGTTCATTGCATCCCATCTTTGGGTTTACCGCCTGGACCGGTGTGTTATCCACCAGCGTGCTTTGGGCCGCCACCGCCTTGGGTGGTGTCGAGGCCTCTGGACCTTCGCCAAAAGCCGGTCGACCGACCGGCGCGGCGACTGCGAAGAGTAAGCAGACTCCCCGAACGGTCGTGCGCGGCCAGTCGGCCTCTCCCGACTCTGCGGGCAAGGCCGAAGCTGTCGCCCGTGCCCGCCGACTTCTGGCGGCCGCTCAGGCGGCGTTCGAAGCGGGCGATCTGGACGACGCCCGCCAACTGGCCGAAGAGGCCAATGATTGCGATGTCGCCTTCGACAAGCTCGACCTCGACCCCGAACTCCTGCTGAGCCAGATCGCCAAGGCGACCAAGAGTTCGCAGGGAACGAAACAGCCAGCGTCGAAGAACTCGGCTGGGGAGGACGAATCTTCAGATGCCAGCGCAGACGATCTGTCGTCGGTGCCGGCGTTCGAAGATCCCGAGATCGCCAACTCCAAGGAGTCCGCCGCCGATCTCTATCGTCAGGGAAAAGAAGCCCTCCGCGGTGGCGATCACGAAGCCGCCTACGACCTGTATCTCAAGGCTTTCAAGTCGGGCGAACGCCTCCCCTCGCGGCAGGCGACCGAAGTCCGGGAATTCCTGGCTTCGCACGCCTCCAATCGGGTGGTCACCAAGAAAAAGAAGATTCAGCTCGTCTCGGCCGAAGAAGAGGCAACATCGGAATCTGACCAGGAAACCCCCTCAAAGATCGCGCCCATCGACGCGGCCGATGACCGGCGCATCGCCTCCATCGACAAACTGCGCACCGAAGTGCGTAATGCCAAATACAAGGCCGAGAAGCTCGCCGAAACCGACCCCAACGCCGGCCTCGTCGTGCTGAATAAGGCGCAAGAAAGCGTCAACAACTCGGGGCTGGAATCGAGCGTCACAGCTCCGATGCTGAAGGCACTCGCGGCCTCGCGGCAGGCGATTGACTACGCCCGCAAAATCAACGGCCCCAAACTCGATCTCGAATCGCGCAACCAGGAGGTTCTCAGTGGCATCCGTCGCGAGCGGGATTCGAAAATCATGGTGGAAAAGGAATTCGCCGAGAAAGTCGACGAATTCAACGTGCTGATTCGGGAAAAACGCTTCGAAGAGGCGGAAGTCGTCGCCAAGCAGGCGCAGCAGTTGCGGCCCGGAGACGAGGTCGCCGAGCTGATGGTGCTGAAAGCCCGATTCGCCTCCCGCAATCACTTCAATGAATGGTTGAAGGAACGGAAGGCGGATGAGTTCGGCAAGCAGCTCGACGATGTCGAACGGACGATCGCCGACCACCCCTTCACCCCCGATATCGGCTACCCCAGCGCCAAGACGTGGAAGGATCTTTCGGATCGGCGGGAGAAGTACAAGAACCCCAGCAGTTACGAACCGTCCTCGGAAGAGAAGAAAATTCAGCAGAGTCTCTCTCGCGATGTGTCGCTGCACTTTGAAGACGCGCCCTTGTCGACGGTCGTCAAGCACCTGCAGACACTCGCCGACATCAACATCATCCTCGACCCGGCAGGTCTCGACGAAGAAGGGGTGACGTTGAGTACCCCGGTTTCGATCGACCTCGACGGGGTCAAAATGAAAACCGCGTTGCGGTTCCTGCTCGAACCGTTGCGACTCGCGCACACCGTGAAAGATGACGTTCTGAAGATCACCAGCCGCTCTCGGCAGCAGGGTGAATTGCAGACTCGCACCTATTCGGTCGCCGACCTGGTGGTGCCGGTGCGCAACAACGCCGCCCCCGATCACTTCAACGACCGGGCCACGAATGCCGGGATCGCCGGCGCCGGGGCGGGTGGAAACCGCGGCCAGATGAGCGTCGCGAACCGCGGAAACAAGGGAGGCCAGGCATTCGCCCAGATCGACGATCGGGGTGAAATGGGTGGGTTTGGCGGCGTCCCCGGAACGAAGGACCGCTCGGGTCAGCTGGGAGGCGCTCAGGTCGCCGACTTCACCGAGTTGATTGATCTGATCCAATCGACCGTCGATCCCAGCAGTTGGGAAGCGTTGGGTGGCCCCGGTTCACTCCGGCAATACACCACGACGTTGAGTCTGGTGATTCGACAGACTCAGTCGGTGCATGAGGACATCGCCGACCTGCTCAAGCAGCTCCGCCGTCTGCAGGATCTGCAAGTCACGGTGGAAGTGCGATTCATCACCGTCTCCGACGCGTTCTTCGAACGGATCGGGATCGACTTTGACTTCAACTTGCAGGACAACGTCGGTAACGGCAACCTTCCCAACACGTTCGGCCAGCCTCTTCCGCCGAACGGCATCGGAACCTCCGTCACCACGAACCAGCAGGGCCAGGCGGGCCAGGGAGGCCAGCAAGCCGGTCAGGCGGGACAGGCCGGACAGGCTGGTCAGCAAGGCCAGGCGGGAGGAGACACGCCGTTCAGTCAGGGACCGCCGCGTGACTTGATCAACGGGAATCAATTCCAACGTTACGGCAGCATCGTCGGACTTAGCCCCAACAACCAGTTCCCCAACAATCTCGATATTCCCTTCCGACAGGGGTCGTTCCCGATCGGTGTCCCCCAGTTTGGTGGATTCCAACCAGAAGCCGGTTTGCAGGTTGGTCTGGCGATTCTGAGTGACATCGAAACGTTCTTTCTGATCAACGCGGCCCAGGGTGATCAGCGGTCGAACTTGATGTTCGCCCCGAAAGTCACGCTGTTCAATGGCCAGATCGCCACCATCAGTGACCAGGTGCAACGCCCGTTCGTGACGAGTGTGATCCCCACGGTTGGGTTCGGTTCCGTCGGATTCCAGCCGGTGATCACCACCCTGCCTGACGGCATCAGCCTCACGGTGCTGGCGGTCATCTCCGCCGACCGTCGCTATGTCCGCTTGAGTCTGTCGCCACTGTTCAGCACGATCACCGACGTTCAGACCTTCTCCTTCCTGTCGGCGAACGGCGGTGGTCAACAACAGGGTCAGGGGGGTGGCCAAGCGGGTGGCCAGCAAGGCCAGGGTGGCTTTGGTGGCGGTGGTGCCCAGCAAGGCTTCGGCGGGATCGGTGGTGTCTCTGGTGGTCAAGGTGGCCAGGGTGGTCAGGGTGGCCAGCAAGGCCAACAAGGCCAGCAGGGCCAGCAAGGACAGGCGGGTGGCGGCGGTGGTGCAATTACCGTGCAGCAACCGGTCTTCCAGTTCACACAGATTCAAACCACGGTCAGCGTTCCGGATGGCGGAACGGTGCTGATGGGTGGTGTGAAGCGATTGAAGGAAGGACGCTCGATGGCAGGTGTGCCGATTCTGAACAAGATTCCGTACATCAGTCGACTGTTTAAGAACACCGGCGTCGGCCGCGAAGCCCAAAGCGTGATGATGATGGTCACCCCCCGCATCATCATTCAGGAAGAAGAGGAAGAACTGCTGGGCGTCGAACTGTAACCAGTCGACAACGAGCGGAATCGAAGTCTCACACGAACCGCCGGCATTCCTGAATTGGGGATGTCGGCGGTTGTGTTTTTTTCAAGGGTATGGCGCGGAAAATCGGGGTCGGGTTGGAAAACGTCGGCACGGCGAAAGCGGATGTGCGAAGTGAGCGCCTGTGGCGGGTGAGGTTATACTCCGCACGGCGTCAAATCAGACGATTCGCGTTCCATGCACCGGCGGCCATCTGTCTTGCCCAAGACCCAATTCACCCGCCCCTCCGACTCGGGTTTAGAATGTAATTGAGCGGCTCTGAGAGTGCGTATGACCGACGGAAAGAATTTGACAGGATGAAGAGGATGAAAGGGATGAACAGGATGGAGTTGCTCGCCAATCCTGTCCATCCTCTTCATCCGTTTCATCCTGTCTTTAGAAAACGAAACGTTTGTTTGGCCGATTGTGGTCCGTTTCAGATGCCGCCGCCTCACGGATGGGGCCGAGGCCTGTCCTACGGCACCAAGACCGCGCCGTCGTGTTCCACTACATGCTGGCGGAGCAGTTGGCGAATTCGGGCGTGGCAGCAAGTGCAGCCGTCGCCAGCCCCGGTGGCGCACTTGATTTCGCGAACAGAAGTTAGCCCGCACACTTCGATCGCCTCGGCGATTGTACTCAGCCGCACCTTCAGGCAACGACACACGATTTGATCGTGGTCGGTGAAGGGGTCATGGGAATGTTCGGGAATCTGCATCGACCGGTCTCATCGAACCCGGCACGTCGCCGGCGGGATTGTTGAGAATGAGTCTCAGTTGCAGGCAATTATTCACTCAGATTTCAGGAACGTCAAGCCCGAATCTTTCCTCTCGATGCCTGAGACCGTCGTCGGGGGATTTCCGAATCGTCCAGCCTGTCTCGCATCGGACATTCGATCGCATATCGACCTTCGGGTTGGTGTCGGTCCGAAATCGGGTATACTGCTGGCTACGGGGTTCGATGTTCGCCTTTAGATTCTGTGGAGTTCCATCATGTTCGACCTTGCCTCGCCACGTTTTCGAGTGAGCGGTGTGTGCCGAGTCGCCCTGTCGACACTGCTCCTGTTCGCGGGCCTGTTGTTCGCGTCCCTCCAGGCCGCCACTGCCTGTCCGTTTTGCGCTTCCCCCTCGTTGACTCTGGCCGAACAGCTCGCCAAGTCCGACGCGGCGGTGCTGGTGCAGTGGGTGTCGGCGGAAATGCCCGACAAAGAGTCGATCGGCTCGACGACCTACGCGATCGTCGATGTCGCCCGTGCCCCGGGGAAACCGGTCGCCGCTCCCACTGACAAACCGAAGTCGAAGTTCACCGAGAAAGCCCTTGCCGGTGACAAGCCCGCTCTCCCCAAAGCTCTGGAAAAAGGGAAGAAGATCACGATCGACCGCTATCGCGAAGGGAAAGCGGGCGATCTCTCGATTCTGCTGGGAAGCGCCACACAGTCGGGCGGGGTCGAATGGGGCAACCCGCTGGAAGTGACGGAAAGCATGTACCAGTACATGATCCAGGCCCCCTCCCCCGAGACGGCACCCGAAAAGCGGCTCGCCTACTTTGTGAAGTTTCTGGAGACCGGTGACCCGGTGATCGCCGGTGACGCCTACCAGGAATTCGCCAACGCCCCCTACAAAGACATCGTCGCCCTCACCGAGAAGTTCCCGCGGGATAAACTTCGCAAATGGGTCGCCGACCCGAAGATCTCGGCCGGCCGGCTGGGGCTGTACGGCCTGATGCTCGGCCTCTGCGGCACGGCGGAAGATGCCAAGATCATGGAAGAAAAGATCGTCGAAAAGTCAGACGATTACCGACTGGGCATCGACGGCGTGATGGGAGGGTATCTTCTTCTGACGGGTGAGAAGGGGCTGGATGTGATCGAAAAGACGAAGATCGCCGACCCCAAGGCAACGTTCAGCGAAACCTACGCGGCGCGGCAGGCGATTCTCTTTCTGTCGTCTTACGGAGCGGGGAAGATTCCCACCAAGCGGTTGTTGAGCGCTCTCGAAAAGCTGCTCGAAGCCCGGCCCGAAATGGCCGACCTGACCATCGCCGACCTCGCCCGGTTGAAAGACTGGGCGATTCAGGACCGGCTGATGGAACTGTATGGGACCGAGGCGTTCGATGTTCCCGCAGTCAAACGATCGATCATCCGCTACATGCTGGCAAGCACGAAGGATGTGCCGATGGGCGGGAATGAGAAACTCCCCCCGCACGCCGAGAGCGGCCAGAAACATATTGAAACTCTCCGGAAGCGCGATCCGAAACTGGTCACGGAAGCGGAGAAGTTCTTCTTCCTGAATTAGTTTCACGGAATCCGCTGCCCTCGCGACGACGGGAGACCATGTGAACACGAAAGCCTGTTTCAGCGAAAGTCTCAGCGCGCTGCGGCGGATGGTGATAGCCGCCCTGTTGCTGGCTGCGATTGTGGCGGGCGCGGTCGAAGCGTGTCCGTTCTGTGCCAAATCGCAGCGGCCCACGCTCGGTGAGCAGCAGGCGCTGGCGGAAGTGATCGCTGTCGCCTCCTGGAAGAAGATGGTTCCCGCCAAAGGAGAACGAGGTGCCGAGACGACGTTCGAAATCACGGAATTGCTGAAGTCAAATCCCAAAGGGCCGGCCAAAGGCTCGGACGTTGTCGTGCCGGTTGAGCGTCCCGGCTCCAAGGGGACGCTGGAACTTTGGTTCGGCGCGACTTCGAACGGTGATTTGGAGTGGACGTATCGCGTCCCGGTGTCGGCGGAGGCGGTGGCCTATCTGAAGAAAGCCCCTCCCCGCGACGTGGCGGAACGAAAGCGATTGCAATTCTACCTGCAATTCCTGGAACACGACGACCCGGCGATCGCCGACGACGCCTTTCAAGAGTTCGCGTCGGCCCGGTTTGAGGATGTTCAGGGGGCGGTCCAGTCGTTCGATTCCAAGAAGGTACGGAGCTGGCTGGCCAACGAGAACCTCCCTGTGAATCGTCGTGGCTTGTACGGACTGATGTTGGGTCTGACCGGTTCTGCTGACGATGAGGAGTTCTTCCGTCAGCAGATTGAGTCGAACACCGACGAGATCCGAATCGGAATCGACGGCGTGATCGGGGGATATTTGTACTTGGCGGGGGAAAAGGGGATGGAGTTCGTTGAGCGGACGAAGATCATCGATCCCGCCACGCCGTTTTCCGAGACGTATTCCGCCATGCAGGCATTGCGATTCCTCTGGACGTACGGTTCCGACCGGGTGCCGCGCGAGCGGATCCTGTCGGCGATGCGCCGCTTGGTCGACCGTGCCGCGGTCTGTGACATCGTCATCAACGACCTGGCGCGCTGGAAGGACTGGAGTCAGCAGGAGAAGCTGATGAGACTGTATGGCACCAAAGACTACGACCTCCCCTCGATCAAACGGGCGATCATCCGCTATATGGTCGCCAGCACGAAAGATGTCCCGACTGAAGAGGCTGGCGAACTGCCGGCGCATGCGGTGGCGGGGCAGAAGAACGTCGACGCGCTTCGCGAACGGGATCCGAAACGGGTCGCCGAGGTCGAGCGATTTTTCTTTCCGCAGTAGTCGGTCGCGTGACGAACGGTTCGTCACGAAGATCCAACAGAACCGGGGGCACCAAGGAAGGTGATTCTTGAACACGACTTCGAATTGCGTTCACGTGACGGACACACGACCGGTGCCTACGCGGTCAGGGCGGGTGTGGGGGCGTCGCTCCGCGACAGCTGGTTTTGGGCATCGCCTGATCGGTATCTGTCTGGCTCTGGGGTTGTTGCTGGTGCCGTGGATGGCGTCCCGGCCGGCGGCGGCCTGCGAGATTTGCGGCCAGCCGACGTTGACACTCGCCGACCGGATCGCGCGGTCGGAGGTTGTGGTGTTGGGCAAATGGGTCTCTGCGAAGTCGGACAAACAGGCGAAACCCGCCGCCAGTCTGTTTGACGTTGCTGAAGTTCGGGGAGAGGGGGCTTCCGTGGCGAAAGGGGACCGATTGAGTGTGCGGGGTTATCACGCGGGCACCCCTGGCGCATTGCGGCTGTTGACGGGAAATCTCAACGACGACCAGTCGATCCATTGGGATGAACCGTTGGAAATGACGGAAGCGGGCTGGCGGTATGCGACTGAGGCTCCCGATCCCCAAAGTCCGTGGTCCGACCGGCTGGCGTATTACCTCAAGTTTCTGGAACACGGCGATGTGATCCTCGCGAACGATGCCCATGCCGAGGTGGTCAACGCCCCGACGATGGAGATCGCGAACGCCGCCCGGCTCATTGGGCCCGAGAAACTCCGGGGCTGGCTCTCTTCGCCCAAAACGCCCGCGATCCGAAGGAGCGCCTATTGGGTGCTGCTGGGCTACTGTGGAACCGAGGCGGACGAGCGGCAACTGGAGACGCTGGTCCGGGCCGAGGGGAAGACGTTGCGGCTCGGTTTATCGGGACTGATCTTCGGATACCTGCAATTGAGCGGCGAGCGGGGGTTGCAGGTTGTGAATGAACGGTACTTCGCGACGGCGACTGAGACGGATGAATCGGGGGAGACTGGGGACGCAATCAAGGCGGTGTCGTGGTGCTGGAACAATGGCAACGGCAAAGTCTCCCGCGAAGATCTGCGAAGAGCCTTGCGGCCGCTCTACACGCACCCGCTGCATGGCGTCACCGTGCTTCAGACGCTGGCTCGCTGGAAAGACTGGGAGTTGCAGGACGAGCTGGTCTCAAAGTACGGGACACCCGGGTTCAACGACTCAACGATGAAAAAGGCGATCGCGAAGTTTCTGGTGAGCGCGACGCTGGACCAACCCGCCGACAACCCGACGAATCCTCCGCCTCATGTGATTGTGGCCCGCAAGCACTTGCAGCAGCTTCGGCAGCGCGATCCGAAAGTGGTGGCGGCGGCGGAACGGGATTTGTTGGTGACGTAACTGCTCAATAACCCCGCGGTCGGCGCGCGGTCCGGCGGCGCTCGTCGCAGGCGTCGATTGAGTGCGCGAGTTTACGGAGGTGGAGAAGTTGCCTCAGGCCGCTGCCATTATCCGGTCTCGGGTGCGGGGGTCGCAGTCGCTT